>NZ_JWGY01000020.1:0-10921 GCF_000813065.1 Pseudoalteromonas sp. ECSMB14103
TTTTAATAGATGGCCTTTGCTAGCTAATGAAGAGCTGAGACCGACGAGCTACCCATTTCACTGAATTTTAGGTATAAAAAAACATGCTTTTAGCGTGTTACTTTAATAGTGCTTTTTATTTCAGTGGTTGCGGGAGCCGGATTTTAACAGATGGCCTTTGCTGGCTAATGGAGAGCTGAGACCGACGAGCTATCCATTTCACTGAATTTCAGGCACAAAAAAACACGCTTTAGGCGTGTTGCTTTATATAGTGCTTTTATTTCAGTGGTTGCGGGAGCCGGATTTGAACCGACGACCTTCGGGTTATGAGCCCGACGAGCTACCAGGCTGCTCCATCCCGCGCCTGTAATATGCATATTTATTTAACGTTGCTTACATTACAACGTGGCGTCCAATTTAATAAATTGGTTGCGGGAGCCGGATTTGAACCGACGACCTTCGGGTTATGAGCCCGACGAGCTACCAGGCTGCTCCATCCCGCGCCTGTATATTTAAAGTCTATCGACTACTTAATTTAATCTCTTAAGTTAGAGTTTACAGTAACCTCACCCCATAAAGGAAATTGGTTGCGGGAGCCGGATTTGAACCGACGACCTTCGGGTTATGAGCCCGACGAGCTACCAGGCTGCTCCATCCCGCGCCTGTAATTTCTTTAAAACATTTTCGTAATATTTACGAGCCTGCCTTGAAGAGAGCGCTACTATATAGGAATAAACTTATAATGCAAGGCTTTAACTACCTAAAACTGTTCAAGTGAACAAAAAGCAATCAAAACTCTATTCTATACTCGCTCTTTGGTGAGGAGTAATCATTTTTTGAAACTCCCAATCAGGGTGACCCATTACAATAAAGTCTGGGTTTTCAGTGCTCTCACGTTGGTTATAGGTTAAAGGGTTAAACTCTGCATCAGTAATGCAGCCGCCCGCTTCTTCTACAATAACTTGTGAAGCCCCTGTATCCCACTCACCCGTTGGGCCTATTCTTAAAAAGCAGTCCGCTTTACCCTCAGCAACAATACATGCTTTTAACGAGCACGAACCAACTGCAATAGTTGTAAATTGGCTATTTAAGTATTGACTCACCGACTCAATTTTCTGACGGCGACTTACCGCTAGTGTTAAACTTTCAGGCGGAGCTACGTATATTCGTGTGTCGCTCTTTTCTTCACGCTTAAAAGCACCATTTTTAGCACTCGCAAAGTAAGTAATACCTTTCGACGGCCAATGAATTACACCCAACACAGGGTGGTTATTTTCAATAAGCGCAATGTTTACCGCAAAATCACCACTTTCTAAAATAAATTCACCTGTGCCATCCATGGGATCAAGTAACCAATAACGCTGCCAATCTTGCCTATCGGCTAATGCAGGAATAGGTGTTTCTTCCGACATAATAGGAATATCGGGCGCAAGTGCCTTTAAGCCTGCAACAAGCACATCATTTGCAGCTAAATCGGCTTTAGTTACTGGTGTGTGGTCTGACTTTTCTTGTTGGCCAATATCATCTTTTTTGTATATAGCCATAATGGCATCGCCTGCACGTTCGGCTAATTCAATACAAGGTTCTAATAATTTATTCATCGGCAGCTCCAGATGCTAAGTACTTATCTAATAATAGCAAAGCGGCAACACTTCGTGCTTCGGTAAAATCATCTTGCTCTAATAATGACTGCCATTGCGTTAATGGCCACTTAACAACAACTAAAGGCTCAGGCTCGTCGCCTGGAAGTGTTTGCGGATATAATTGCTTAGCAAATAAAATATGCATGGTGGCATTAAAATAACTAGGTGCCATGGTCACTGTTTTTAATGGTTTAAAAAAGTCTGCGCCAAAACCTACTTCTTCTTTAAGTTCTCTATTAGCAGCTTGCTCTGGTGTTTCGCCTGGGTCGATCAGTCCTTTAGGAAAGCCTAGCTGGTAGTCATTGGTGCCCGCGCAATACTCACGCACTAGCAGCATTTCGTTATCAGCCGTTATAGGCACAATCATTACAGCGCCTCTCCCACCACCTCGAATACGTTCATACTGACGCTCTTCGTCATTCGAAAATTTTAGCTCTAAAGATTCCACAGTAAATAGGCGACTTTTAGCGACAACATTATTACTTAGGATTTGAGGAGGTGTTGGATGCTTTTTCTGTGTCATTGGCGTTAATTTGCTATCATGGCAGTTGTGCTTAATCATAAACTTTTCACAGGGAAAAGCCCATGCTAAATTGGTCAAAAATCGATACCGTTTTACTTGATATGGACGGAACACTCCTCGATTTACATTATGACAGCCATTTTTGGTTAACTGTTCTTCCACAGCAACACGCCTTAGCGAAAAATATAAGCCTGAGCGAAGCAAAAGAAGATATTTTTAAACGCTACCAAGCTGTAAGCGGCCAAATTGAGTGGTATTGCTTAGATTATTGGGAAGATCAGCTTAAATTACCAATTATGGATTTAAAGCGAGAAACACAGCACCTTATAAGAGTTCGTGACGACGTACCCTATTTTTTAACGGAGCTAAAAAAAGCAGGAAAAGAGCTTATATTGCTTACCAACGCACATCCAGAAAACGTCATGATGAAATTTGAACACACCGCAATCGATAATTATTTAGATGGTGTAGTGTCGACTCATGAATATGGCGTTAGTAAAGAGCAGCAAAGTTTATGGCACCAAGTACAAAATGATTTAGGATTTAACAAAACACGTACTTTATTTGTTGATGACAGCGTAGCTGTATTAAATGCCGCAAAAGAATACGGCATTGGACACTTACTTGCGGTTGCCAACCCCGACAGTCAGCAACCACACAACGAAATAGCCGATTACTTAAATGTAACCGACTACCGCACTATTATTTAGCTTTTAGGGTAACGTGCCTCAAGGCCTTGATAAACTAACTTTGCAAAGTCTGCATGTTCGGTATCAAGGCTTTTAACTACTTCCACTAAGTGCTCGTTATCTTCTTGCCCGTTCCACACTTTAATGTAGCTACCGTCTTTATAACCATGGTCTTGGCGAAAAAAGTTTAAGGTATTTTTACCAACATAACCACGGTATAAATCGTCAATATCCATGCCCATTTGTGCCATACAACCGGCAAATGCTGATGCATTAAACGCTTTATCTGCAACAGCAGATGCCGCAAGTATTTCTAACGTTTGTTTAAAGTCATCAGCTTGCTGTACTTGGCTCAACTCACTTTCTAATTGCTTTGCTAAGTCTTGATAGCTTGTTTTTCCGTCAATACGTAGCGACAAACCAAAGTGAAAAATATCAACCAATTCTAAAATAACTTGCTCGGTATCGGGTGTTTGTTTTTTCCACCACTTCCAGCCATGATGATCTAGCATTTCGGCACACTCAACCCAAATAGCGCGATACCATTCAAACCCTTGTGTAAACCATTGTTCATGCACTTTTGTATTCATGGCGTTTTGCATTTCTAGCATGACTACTAGCTTATTTAAATTGGCAGACATATCAATTCCTGTCGTTTTTTAGTTGTTTTAATAATACAGAGAAAGCGCTGTTTTTGCATTTGCTATGTCTGTTTTAATTATTTTTATCGATTACTGGTAAACTCAGCCCACGACTCGATTAAATCAATAAAGTCTTCAAAACCACAACCACTGCTTAAGTCGTTCTCTTCAAGCATTAAATCATCATCTTGATAGGCAATTAAGTCTTCGCTGTCTTGGTGCAGAGCATGAGCCTCAAATAAGGCCTCATCTTTAGATAAAATTAAATCTATTTCTTGGCCTTTTAGAGTAACTGGCTCAAAACTCGTTTTGACAGACACAATAAGTGCTTGCACCATAGCGACTTTGTCTTTGCCAATTTCTTCGTTTAACCAACGACCTATTATTGCGTGTTCGCTGCTTATTTTAATTCGTAAACCACTAATAGGGTCACGTATAAATTGATATTCCATAGCTATTACTTATTAAACGTTAATAACGCGATTATACCCGTAAATTAGCTGTAACGCCGATCCTAAAAAACAAAATAGCGCCATTGGGCGCTATTTTTGTAAAACGTTTAAATACCTAACTTCGCGAGCGGTATCGTGCCGCATCTATTATCGACCATAAATAAATAATAGGTACTAATACAAAACCAACGAGTACGTAAATAAGTGCGTAACTTATAACAATAGCTAGCGCAAAAAATATAGCCGCTAAAATACGCCCTTGTACTAGTTGTCCTAAACCAGGAAAAAATATATTACACAATGCAGCAATCACATTACCGCCAGACCCTTGATCAGCCATACTCACCTCTGTAGTTAATTAATTTTAAATTTTAGTTATCTACTTACTATCACACTTTATGCCAATTTATTAAAGCTTAAAAATCAGTTAGTTAAATTACGACTCACTAATTACTTTGATATTTTTTACTAAATATAGGTCAATTTGATTATTTTTATTATTAATTTTAGTCACTTATCCACGCCAAAAACTATCCAGCTGATTGGTTTTAGAGGCTATTTTTATAATAGCTGTTCATAAAAACAGTATTTTATTTAGCCTAACAAAAACACCTGTTATACTGCCCTCAATATTGATTAAAAAGGCGTAACGATGGACGTTTCAGAATTACTCGACGGCTTAAATGACAAACAACGCGATGCCGTTGCAGCCCCATTACAAAACATGCTGGTATTGGCCGGTGCTGGGTCTGGTAAAACACGAGTGTTAGTTCATCGTATCGCGTGGCTTATGCAAGTTGAACAAGCATCAGCTTATAGTATTTTTGCGGTAACTTTTACCAATAAAGCAGCTAAAGAAATGCGTACCCGCGTTGAAGAAACCTTAAAAGCACCGGTTGGCGGGATGTGGATTGGTACTTTCCATGGCTTATCACACCGTATTCTACGTGCTCATCACCGTGAAGCTAACTTACCAGAAGCCTTTCAAATTTTAGATTCTGATGACCAACTTCGTATGATCAAGCGCTTATTAAAATCAATGAATATTGATGATAAAAAGTGGCCTGCAAAACAGTTTGGTTGGTACATAAGCGCTAAAAAAGACGAAGCACTTCGCCCTAAAGATATTCAAGCTTATGATATAAACGAGCAAATGATGCTGCGTGTATATGCCGCCTACCAGGAAGCGTGTGACAGGGCTGGTTTGGTCGATTTTGCTGAAATACTGCTACGCAGCTATGAAGTATTAAAAAATAACCCGACGTTACTTCGCCACTACCAACAGCGCTTTGCCCACATGCTAGTAGACGAGTTTCAAGATACTAATACCATTCAGTACGCATGGTTAAAGTTACTTGCCGGCGACACAAGCAGCATAATGATTGTTGGCGACGACGACCAAAGTATTTACGGCTGGCGCGGCGCTAAAATAGAAAACATAAAACGTTTTTTAACTGACTTTGATGCTGAAACCATTCGCCTTGAACAAAACTACCGTTCAACCGCAACTATTCTTAAAGCATCTAATGCGCTTATAAAAAATAACTCCGAGCGTATGGGAAAAAGCTTATGGACCGATGGTAACGAAGGCGAGCCTATATCAATTTATGCCGCCTTTAACGAGCTAGACGAAGCCCGCTTTGTGAGTAGCAAATTACGTAGTTGGTTAAATGCTGGTAACGCGTTGCAAGACGCCGCTATTTTATACCGTAGTAACGCGCAATCTCGTGTACTCGAGGAAGCCATGCTGCAAGAAGGCTTAAAATATCGCATTTACGGTGGTATGCGATTCTTCGAGCGTCAAGAAATTAAAGATGCGCTATCGTACTTACGCTTAGTAGGTAATCGCCAAGACGACGCCGCATTTGAGCGTGTAATCAATACTCCTGCTCGCGGTATTGGCGATAAAACATTAAGTCATATACGTGATTGTGCACGTGCTGAGTCACTTCCGCTTTGGTACGCAGCTAAAGCTATTGTTGAACAACAGCACTTATCGGGCCGAGCAGCTGGCGCTGTAACAAAGTTTGTAGAGCTTGTTGAGCACATTGAAGACAAGATTAGCGATCTTACTTTACAAGAACAAGCTAAATACACAATTCAAACCTCTGGCCTTATGGCTATGTATCAAGCTGAAAAAGGCGAAAAAGGCCGCGCCCGTGTAGAAAACTTAGAAGAACTTATAAGCGCGTGTGATCAATACGAACTCCCTGAAGAAGAAGAGTTTAGCTCACCACTGCAAGGCTTTTTAGCCTATACCTCGCTTGAATCTGGCGAAGGACAAGCCGACGAGCACGAAGATGCCGTGCAGATGATGACTCTGCATTCAGCTAAAGGCTTAGAATTCCCGCTTGTATTTATGGTGGGCGTAGAAGAAGGCATGTTCCCATCGCAGCAAAGTAATGAAGAGTCTGGCCGTTTGGAAGAAGAACGTCGTCTTTGTTACGTAGGTATGACCCGTGCAATGGATAAATTATACATTAGCCACGCCGAAAGCCGCCGCCTTTATGGACAAGAGAAGTACCACAGTCCTTCACGTTTCTTACGCGAAATCCCTGAAGACTGCGTTGAAGAAATTCGTATCAAAACGCAAGTTTCGCGACCACCGGCAGCAGGTCGCTTTAGTGCATCAGTAAGCCATGCTGCCTTTGAAGACAGCGGCTTTAACTTAGGTCAACGTGTACTGCATGCTAAGTTTGGTATTGGCACGGTACTTAACTATGAAGGTAGCGGTGCACAGTCGCGTGTACAGGTAAACTTTGACGACCTTGGCAGTAAATGGTTAGTAACGGCTTATGCACGATTACAAGCTGTATAAAGCTCACATAAACTCACTAGAAAAAACACTGGTTGGCGCTCATCATCGTCAACTAGTGCTTATTACTGGCAGTACTGTTTGGTGCTACGAGCTGTTAGGTGAATTACTTCAAACTGAAAACACACTCGTCGTTTCTAAAAATACCACATTAAATAACGCGCAGTGGCCTAATCGTACTCATCAAATTTTAGGGCAAGAATATTCTCACGCCGTATACGATGGCTTTAGTGGCTTGCACCCTGATAAATTAGCAGCTATTGCAGGTACGGTAAAAGCAGGCGGTATTTTATATTTACTGCTACCAGAGCTAAGCGAGCTTTCAACTTGGCCAGATCCTGCCTTAAGCACAGTGCAGTCTCACGGTCATAAAGTAAGCTATAGCTTTTTTAATGAACGCATTGCCCGCGTTGTACAATCGTTACCCGCTTATCACTTTAGTGAATTACATGGCTGTACAGGTAATATCAGCAGAGAAAGCTCTGCCAATAAAATAGATTTTGAACCGCAACAGCATTGTGTAGAAAATATAATTAAAGTGGCTCATGGTCGCGCCAATCGCCCTTTACTCATTAATGCCGACAGAGGTCGTGGTAAATCAGCAGCGCTTGGACTTGCTACCGCCAAGCTTATCGATAAAAAAATACTACTTTGCAGTACACAATTTAAAGCCACTCATAGCAGCTTTAAACATTTAAGTAATGAGTTAAACATACCCTTTGATGGTAAAAGTAAGCAACTTGCTAATTTGCAGTATATTGCTCCAGATTCATTATTAGACTCGTTGCCAGAGTGTGATTTATTACTTGTTGACGAGGCGGCTGCTATTCCAGTTCCTCTGTTATTAAAAATGCTAAAACAGTATCCGCGCATTGTATTTGCAAGTACTTTAGTAGGTTATGAGGGTAATGGTAGAGGCTATACAATTAGGTTTAGTCAGTACATTAAAGCAAAGTATAAAGCCGCTAATATTATCACACTTGATGAACCGTTAAGGTTTGCAAAAGCCGACCCGCTAGAGCGCTATATACGCACTTTGCTCGCACTCGAAGCACAGTACGAAGAAATACAAAGCAATGGCTTAAATAACCTAGTCCACAGTGAAATTACTCAGCAACAACTCACAAATGACGAGCTGTTACTTGAGCAGGTTATTGCATTACTTGCCTTAGCACATTACCAAAGTAGCGTTAACGATTTACGCCAACTACTTGATGCACCCTCACAACGATTGTTCATAACCCAAACACATAATCACCTAGTGGGGGTGTGTTTAGTTACAATAGAAGGCGGGTTACCCCTCGAGCTAACTGAGGAGGTGCTTAAAGGTGAACGCCGCCCACAAGGGCACCTAATGGCACAAACTCTCTCGCAGCTAAGCAGTGATCCCCAGTGCCTTACCCAACTCTCTGCTCGAGTAGTAAGAATTGCTGTTGCCCCTAATCTTCACAGTCAAGGAGTAGGTAAAGCCCTACTGAGTTTTTGCGAATCAAGAGTAAGTAATGAGTGCTATTGGTTTGGTGCTAGTTTTGGCGCTACGGCTGAGCTATTAAAATTTTGGCAAAGCCAAGGGTTTAGCACTATAAAGCTGGGTTATCAAAAAGATAAAAGCACTGGCGAGCATTCAGCACTCGTTGTGAAATGTTTAAACAACAATACGGGTACACTGAAACGATTAAAAGCTGAATTTCAAACCGATATATTTTATGCTTTACTCACACACTTTAAACACCTTGATTGGCAGCTTGTAAATGTACTTATTTCCTCGTTTACAGATAGACCTATCAGTTCAGACATCAAAAAACGTTTAATACGACAACTTAATAATCACTTTTCGCGATTTAGTATTACAGCTACTATTTGGCAAGTTGTAACTCTGGCACCCTCTGTTGTTAATTGTTTAACGCAAAGTGATAAGCAACTATTAATTAGCTTAATTTTGCAAAATGAAAGCGATACAAACGTCATTGAGCAATTAAATATACAAGGCAAAAAAGAGCTTGAAACATGCTTTAAACAAGCAGTGTTAAAGTTAGCTAAAGCCATTAAATAACCCACCCCCTTAATACAATGATTAATTACCACAGTTACTTAAGCTATTTGGTAGATTTGTTCTATTCTTAATACATTAATGGGTAAATTAAGATAAAGGCATGGAATTAATAAACTTTAAAGTGGGCTCCAAAACAATTTCACTGAAAATACTTGATATCTTATTAACCGAGCGCTTTGATAATAATCTCACAACACTACCAAACAACAACAAAAGCTTTATTGGTGTTAAAGATTATATGGATATCCCTACGCCAGTTTTCGATTTAGGAATTATCTTAAATAATATATCAACAGAGCAAAGCAACAAACATATTTTAAAACAGCTAAGATCCTGGCAAGACAAACAAACCAAATGGTTTAATACACTCGAAACAAACCTCTTAAATCAATCAGAAAAATTAGTTATTAATGAAACTGAGCTTCAAGACTTTATTGTTTTTTTTCAGGAGTTCAATACAGACAACCCTGATTTAAAACTTACTATGTCACGCTTTAATGAGCCTTTTGAATTATTACTAGAACAAGCTAGACAAGCCGTAACTGCTCACAGGCAAGGTGAACATAAACAGGTAAGCTATTTACTTAGTAAGATAAAACGTAGCAGTCTTGCTCAGTTAGAGAGACTGTTTGAATCAGCACAAGAGCAAATAACTTTGGATTACAAACCAATTATTGTATTCACAACGAAAGACGGTATAAACCCTCATGTGGGGTTGCTGGTCGATAAAGTTGAAGACAGCCTAGATTATAAAAAAGAAGATATAAAACCATTAGATAAGCTAACTGATATAGGCTTTGATATAGACCCACAAACTAAAGGTATGATGCGAGGCTTAATAAAAATGGCAAAAAATCATAGTGTGCTTATCGATCCAAGTTCCATATTTAAGCCGACTGAACTACAGGTAAAAACTGAAAATACGGAAGCGTATGGCTTATTTTAGACACAAAAAAGCCGAGATAGCCTCGGCTTTTTAATAAAGTTTTTTATGCTATACGGTTGTTATAATATCTTCTACCGCTAAACGCGCCTTTGGCAAACCATGGTTCCAGTCTTCGTCGGTATTAGGGTAACCCATTGCTAGTGCAACTTCACAAATATGACCGTCAAGTTCAGCATTAAACTTCTCACTAATTAGCTCCGGGTCAACGCCTTCCATTGGAGTCGACGCTATGTTCAATCGCGCTAATGTGTGCAGCACATTACCAAGTGCTAAGTAAACCTGCGCTTTAGTCCAACTACCGTTGTAACCTTTCTCATCTGTGTTCATTTCAGCAAATGCATATGCACCCATAAAGTTATCGCGCATATCTGCTGGTAAATGGCCAGAGCTGACTTCTACATCGACACGCTTAGAAAATTTTTCTTTCGTAAACTTAGGATCATAAGCAAGTAATAATGTATGCGATGCTTCTTTAGCATGATGCTGATTAAACTGATGGTTGTTAGCAAATGTATCGTGTAAGCGTTGTTTACCTTCTTCACTTTCAACCAAAATAAACTTCCAAGGTTGCGAGTTAATTGAAGAAGCTGACAAGCGAATAGCCTCTTTAATTACTTCAATATCTTCATCAGAAATACGTTTTGATGAATCATATTGCTTAGCGGTATAACGATTGTGTAAATCTTTGATAATTTGATGAGCCATGTTTTTCTCCAAAACTTATACTAAGTAAATATTTTATGAAGTTAGTTTAATTGGAAAGGATCATTTTGATAATAGTGAATACAGTTAAAAGACTATATAGAAAATATTGATAATTAAAATAGCCTAGGCGACCATTCAATTATTATGTAAGCATGTACTAAAAGTTCGGTATAGTTTGGCCATTTACTAAACCCCAGATAGCAAAAAACCCGTCACATCGCTGTAACGGGTTTCTCTTATTTGAAGCCTGGTAATGTCCTACTTTCACATAGCAAATGCTACCTACCATAGGCCAGTGTATTTAATAGCCAAAACACTCTTAACAAAGAGGCGCTTCGCTTAAGAGACGCTACGCTTTAGAGATTACTTTTCTGCAGACGTAAAAAAACCCGTCACATTGCTGTAACGGGTTTCTCTTATTTGGAGCCTGGTAATGTCCTACTTTCACATAGCAAATGCTACACTATCATCGGCG
>NZ_JWGY01000021.1:0-6713 GCF_000813065.1 Pseudoalteromonas sp. ECSMB14103
TCAATTAACGAGAATTGTTCAGGGAGTCGGACATCAAGAGAGCGGTGGTGATATCAAGTGGTCAGTGCAACATGGTTTTTAAAATATCCCGTTCCTCCGTGACACGTTTCAATTGCGCTTCTAATTTAGCGATCTTTAATTTTTCATCGGATGGTTGAACGGATTTAGGTTTATCTGATAATTGGCTTCGCCAGTGATATAGCGTTTTAGTAGAAATATCTAACCGTTCAGCGACTTCTGCAACTGAATATCCGCGCTCAGTAATTTGTTTAACAGCCGCTTCTTTAAACTCTTGGGTATACCGTTTGCCTTTACTCATAAAACACCTCTTATTAGAAGTTACAATGTAACTTATTGGGTGTCTAGCAAACTATGGGAAGTCCAGTTATCAATAATTATCTGTTAATGAAATTCATATATTAAGACGTTTTAAAAATACTTAGCTCCTTTACAAGCTCAGTAATGCGTTTCGCAATCGTATTATTTTCTGAAGCACTTTGTTTAGTTTGGTCAGCAGTAACGTTCGCAATTTCGTTAATACTATTTAAGCTTTGGTTGATTTCTTCTGCAACGACGGATTGCTCTTCAGCAGCGGTCGCTATTTGAGTGTTTAAATCTGAAATTTCTCCAACTGACAACGCGGCTTGCTCAAAAAGGCTGGCGTTTTCTGTACTTTTCTCCAAGCAAAGTTGAGTACTCTCGCTACCTTTTTCCATTGACTCTACGGCATTTTTAGCTTCATCCTGTAAACGTTCCACTAGCTTTTGTATATCAACTGTTGATGTTTGTGTACGTTGAGCTAACTGCCTTACTTCATCTGCAACAACCGCAAAACCTCTACCTGTATCACCAGCTCTTGCCGCTTCAATGGCAGCATTCAGCGCTAATAGGTTGGTTTGCTCTGCAATACCTTGAATGGTTTCAAGGACAGAACCTATGTTATTCGTTTCGGCCACAAGGCTTTCAATGACTGCTGATGCATTTGCCACTTCTTCTGCAACCTTCGTAATAACTTCTTGAGTTTCAGTTGCTCCAGCTTGACCAAGCATGACTCTTTCTTTCACACTTTCAGTGGCAAGTGAAGCTTCAGCAGTACTTCGGGCAACTTCTTGTGTTGTGCAGCTCATTTCTTGAATTGCAGTAGCGACGCTTGTGATTTCTTCTCGTTGAAGTAAAACATTATCTAAAGATGCTTGTGTAGAATGCACAACTACTCCTGAGGATTTATCCAAATCACCAGCTTGTTGATTAACTTTGGATATCATACCGCTCAGCACATTCAAAAACGCATTAAATGATTTTGCTAGTGTGCCAGTCTCATCTTTGGCTGTTTCGTTCAACCTTATACGTAAATCACCGTCGCCATTTGCCAGCTCATGGAGCCTTTCATTGAGGCTACTTATGGGCTTTGTAATGGAGTTTGCGATAATCGTTGGCATTATTGCGCCCCAAAGAACAGCTAAAATGAATAAGACAATAATTATGCTGACCGCCTTTTGTTCATGTTGCTCTGCTGTTATTGCCGCTTTTAATGTAAAAGACTGTATTCGGTCTAACATTTCTATCAGCTTGTCGTCGATTTTATCTTCAAGTGACTCAACTGACTTGGCTTGTTTAAGCATTTTATTGATATTTCCGCTTAACCCTAACTGTGTAATGTTCGTTACTTTTAAGGTAAGAGCTTGAAACTCAGTATCAACAAAATTTAACTCCGCTAGTAATTTTGAATACTCATTTCTTGCATCCTCAGAATGCAATAGGGGGAGTGCTTTTTGTATAAATCGCTGTGTTTCAGATATTTCTTTTTGTGTTTTATTCAGTACTGTAGCAACATTATCACGCTCAATTGTAAGGTTTTGTGTATCAAACTTTCCTTGTTCAGACATTAATACGTGCAGTAAAAACCTTTCAAATAGGATAGCTTGCTGCAATTGCTGCTCTGTAATTTGAGTAAGTAGCTTTGTTAACGGAATATCTTCCTCAGCAATATCTATCAACTCTTGGCCAATTTTATTCATACTCGTAATAGATATCCAGCTAATAAACAGCAAAATCCCTAATGTTGAAAAACCTAGAATATATACTTTCGTTTTAATTGTAATTCTTGATAACAAAATAGCACCTCTGAATAAATACTGGGTTATTACTTAATGATGTATCGACTGATACACCTTAAACTGTATTTAAAATGGTCGGACGATAGCAACGCCAAGTACAAGCGCGTCTTCACCACTATCAATGAAATCGATAGCTAAAGTCGGAGCTATCCCGAAATCACCCAAGTGAAAGTCATAACTGCCAACTAATCGATATAAACTATTGGTCTTAGGTTTATACCCTCCTATTTTTTCCTCGCCATAGCCAACACCAATGCGCCAATTTGAATCTGGATGATAAAATAAATTTGCAACCTTTACGGAAACACCATCCCCTTCATGTCCATTCGGTAAATCTTCATAAGAAACCCCAACTCCCCACGTGCTATTTATTTTATATTCGTATTCTAATCCCCAAGTTAAGTCAGTTTCACCATCAACGTGAGTTACACCAGCAAACACTCCCGGCACATGACTTTTACCCTCAGCCCCATAAACTGGATTTATAACTAAAGCTGTCATAGATATAATTATTAAAGATATTAGGTTTTTCATTGATTTACTCCAGTACATTGATTATTAAGTTATAAACGTTCTAATTCACGCATTAAGTCATCAGCCCAATTTATTCCGCACCAGTAAGCTCTATTTAGGGTCTGAAGCTCTTGAATCTGAATATGATGGATAGACTCTTGACCCTGCTCCATTGATTTAATTTTTTGAAGGTTTTTGAATAACTCGTTAGGTTGTTCATTTAATGCATCTTTAACTACAGCGCTAATAGTTACATTTTCAAGAAGTGTGTTCTTATCAATACTCAATAGTGCAGGCAGGCCTGAAAATAACCCAAGATTGAAATGATCATATGGATGGCACATGCCCTTTTCTTCTGCGAACTTCTCCATCGCCTTGGCTCTACTAAGTAAAACTCTGAAGGTTTCTAAAGGACTTTCGGACTCAGATGTTAACAATAGAATTGTTAGCCATTTCTGAATTTCTCTAACTCCCATCATTATAACAGCTTCTCTTACACTTTTTATTTCTCGATTAAAGGAGAATAGAGAGCTATTAACCAATAATATAATTTTTACAGCCAAACGAGGGTCGCAAGATACTAACTCTGATATTTCTTCAGGGGTTACATCGTCTTTATTTAACACTGACAGGAGTTTTAAAGTAACTTGCTTACTTGTTGGGATTTCTACTCCGTGAATTAACTCTGGTTTTTCTAAATAATATCCCTGAAATAACGTGAACCCATCTTTTAGGCATTGGTTAAATGTTTTTGCGTCTTCTACTTTCTCTGCAAGTAGTACTGTATTTAGCTTATTTAAAGAAGGTAATTGATTCTGTATATCACTATACGGAAGTGCTGTTAAGTCAATTTTAATGATGTCAGCGAAAGGAGTTAGCTCCCATTGATGAGATTCGAAGGTAAAATCATCTAACGCAAATTTGAAGCCTCGACTCTTCATCAACTGAATATTTTCAATGACCTGAGGGGTTGCGTGCACAGTCTCAAGTATCTCAATTACGATACCTTCAGGGTTGCTAGGAAAAAAAACAGGAGACTCTAAAAATCTTTCGTCAGCATTAATAAACACAGGTTTATTGTCTGCCAAATTACCCTTTTGAATGGTGGCATATAAGTTACTAATTAGTTCACTGGTCGCACCTAACGAATCCCTGCTGTTAGTAATGTCGTAACGTGTCCCTCGGTATAACATCTCAAAGCCGAAAGCATTATTAGAGCTGTCGAAAATGGGCTGTCTAGCTAATAAAACATCTAGGTATTTATGTTCTACGTCAAGAGTTCTCATCATGCCTCGCCAAAGCTAGAAGTATATAAAACAAACTATGAAAGCGCCTATTTTGTGTAATTTACACTTTATTTAACTTGATTTGAACTTATTTTTTTTAATTAACTGTTGAGGTAAAAATAAATGTATATTTCATAAAAAACTAGAATAGCAATTATTGAATTGCGAACTGGTCTTCCTCTGAATTCCTAGGCACCTGCTTGTCGATTTGTATCTGACTTCAAACTCTCTTGGGGGCGGATGGCCCAGATGGTCACCGCCAGTAGAGTATGAAAAACGGCTAGGAGGTGTCTAGATTATTGGTATCGATTCATTGTTAAATCCAATATGGTGATCTGGCTCAATGCGGTATAGAACTAATTTATCTTCATCAATTATTCTTGTGGCAGAGTAAGTGTTTTTATTAGAGTCTTTGGCCGTAAAGGATACTTGAAAAATTGGGCTGTGAACGTACTTCTCTTCTTCTATTATTTGCTTAGCAAGTCGATGAATTAATATTTCGCCCTGGCAAGATGCTTTGGTTTTATGGCGAAAGTAAGTAGCTGTTTTTCGGCTTGCCTTATTCCTGTTAGATGCAACGAGGCTAGCTCTACACTGCGGGTAAAGTCCCTTCGCACGACAATATTCATTAAGAGCCGCTTCATCTAAACTAGCACATTCAATAATGGCGTTGAGTCTGTCTTCTAAGCTCCAGTCATGAGGGCGTTTTTCTGTTGACATGTGACTACCATTATCTTTAGTTTCAAGTTCATGGTTTTTAGCAAGTGCTATCCATCGATGTAGCGTTGAATAACCCACGCCTAAATCATAAGCGATATCTTCTAGTCGAGCATCATCACATTGCGATAATGCTTTTTCAACAGCTTGAACTTTAAATTCTTGTGTAAATCGACGACTCATTTTATCTGCCTCTATTTAAAGTTAGAGGCGACAACTATCCTGACACAGGGGGGGCATTAACCATGAGTATGTCGCATATTACGGCGACAATGGTATAGCGATAGATAAAACGAACGAGAAGCAATTTGCAGGAAAGTCAACGGAGGAAAAGTATTTGATTTCGAAGAAATTTCTAGTATCGCGTGGGAAGACTATCCACTGGGTAATCATATGAAATACATGAAAAATATAAACACAAAGAACTTCGAACTTCCTAAGTTAACAATCGGATTCGCTGGAAACTGTAGTGGTACAGTGATTTTGGCCACCCATTAAGAAAGAAATGTTATGCTGATAAGCATACAAATTTGGGTGAAAAAATGACGAAATTAAAACGCGTAACGTATTCTGCAGCAATAAAATTAGAAACAGCTCAGCTTGTAGTTGACCAAAGTTATACTCAAGAAGAGGCAGCCAAAGCGATGGGAGTGGGTAAATCAACCGTAAGTAAATGGGTTACTCAATTAAAGCTAGAACGCAATGGTCAGACACCCACAGCTTCACCAATGACGCCCGAACAAATTGAAATCCGCGAACTTAAAAAGCAAATCCAACGCATTGAATTAGAAAAGGATATGTTAAAAAAGGCTACGGTGATATCAAGTGGTCAGTGCAACATGGTTTTTAATCATATCATTAGGAGTTAAATAGTTTAATATTCTTCTTGGTCGATTATTTAGTTTATTAGCGATTTTATCTAAATAACGTTGGTCAAAGCCATGTAGGCTTGTCTTTTTGGGAAAGTACTGCCTTAATAGGCGATTTGTATTTTCATTTGTTCCCCTTTGCCACGGACTACTCGGGTCACAAAAGTAAACATCTGTATTCGTATTTTTAGTAAACCTTTTATGGTCTGCTAATTCCATTCCTCGATCCCACGTTAGTGTGTTTTTAAGTGCCTTTGGTAAAGCATTAAATTTCAGAATAAGTGCATTTACTACATTTTTAGTATCCTTACCATTAACTTGTACCAAAGCTGTAAACCGTGTTTTTCGATCAACCAATGTTGCTATATGTGAGTTGCTACTTCCTGATATTAAATCGCCCTCCCAGTGACCTAGAGTTTCTCGTGTTTCAATTTCATGAGGCCTTTCATGAATTGTTTTAGCATCAATAATACCTTTATAAATTCCCTTATTTGTTGAGCGTTTACCATGCCTCAACTTACGTTTTGAGCGAAGATGGCTAAGGACTGCTTTTTCGAAAATATAGCGTGATGGGATAAATAACGTTTTATAAATAGTCTCATGTGAGATATGCATTTCAGATGATGCGGGGTGTTTTATTTTTAACCAGCCAGAAATTTGCTCTGGTGACCAGTCATCTAGTGGCTTAGATTCAACCAAATCGCTAAGTGGATTACCTTTTTGCAATTTACATTGCTTTGGCCTTAATGCTCGCTCTAGCGCATTTTTATCAGCCGTAACTGCACGGTATTTGGCAATACCACCATTGCGTTTGATTTCACGGCTTACTGTTGACGCTGCCTTTTCTACATTACGAGCTATTGCCCTGATAGATAAGCCTGAAGCTAAACCTCTTGATATATCTTCTCGCTCTTCTAAAGAAAGAAACGATAATCGACGTTTTCGTTGCACTGGCGATATTCCACCTTTTAATTTAAGTACACCGAATATAGAACCAGCATGCCTATCAAGCGTCAAGCCTATGTCGCTAAGCGTTTTACCTTCACGCCATAAGAACCATGCTTTCAGCTTTTCAATATCACTTAAACCACGTTTTGATAAGTCAGTCATAACAACCTAATTAATAATCAATTATAAGGTGTTGCACTGACCTATTGAATTCACCACCGCTCTCTTGATGTCCGACTCCCTGAACAATTCTCGTTAATTGA
>NZ_JWGY01000022.1:0-1586 GCF_000813065.1 Pseudoalteromonas sp. ECSMB14103
AGGCATATAGACATAATGACTCCCACACGGTGTTAGCCTCCGCTTTTCGTGGGTTAGCTTAATTCAAAGCCAGAGCCATAATTAGTTTGTCAAATAACTAAACAGCAGAGGCTAACATGAATAAACATAGCATACTTTTTATCGGTCTTGATACACATAAAGAATTCAATGAAGTTGCCTATATTGAAGAACATAGAAGGGCACAACCTGTTCACCTTGGTCGATTCTCATCTTCCAAAGTGGCCGTTCAAAAGCTTGTTCGTCAGTTTGAATCTAAATACCCTGGCGCAACACTACACTTTGTTTATGAAGCCGGCCCTTGTGGTTATTGGATTTACAGATTAATCACCAGCCTCGGCCATTGTTGTTATGTGGTTGCACCCTCTCTTATTCCTAAAAAACCCGGTGAGAAAATCAAAACCGATAAACGTGATGCTCTTAAGCTCGCTAAATTACTTAAATCTGAAGATTTAACACCTATTTATGTTCCCGAGCCTGAAGATGAAGCTGTACGCGATTTATCTCGTACACGCGAAGTGGCCATGAAAGATTTAAAAGATGCTAAATATCAATTAAAAGCGTTGCTGCTTCGCAATAATATTAATTACAAAGGCACTGCGAATTGGTCACAAAAACATTTACGTTGGCTCACTGAGCTTGTGCTTCCACATCCTGCACAGCACATCGTCTTACAAGAGTTTTTACAAACAATTACCGAACGAATAAGCCGACTTGAACGACTAGACAATGAACTAACACATCACGTCCATCAATGGCGTTATTACCCTGTAGTAAAAGCAATACAAGCTATGCGTGGCGTTCGATTATTAGTCGCCGCCGGCGTTGTTGCTGAGCTGGGCGATTTAACTCGCTTCGATCATCCCCGTAAATTAATGAGTTATCTCGGTCTTGTACCCAGTGAACACTCGAGTGGTGGCAAACGCCATATTGGCGCTATCACAAAATGCGGAAACGGCCGAGCAAGACGCCTTCTTGTTGAAGGTGCGCACACTTATCGGTATGCGGCAAATATATCGACAGATATGCAAAAACGACAAGAAGGTTTACCAAAGGACATTATTGATATTGCGTGGAAAGCGCAGCTTAGGCTCTGCAAGCGTTATAAAAAAATGATAGCCAAAGGAAAACATTACAATCTAGTTGTCACTGCAATTGCCCGAGAAATGATTGCATACATATGGGCAATAGCTAAAGAAGTAGTGCTTACGCCAGTGAATACAAAACTTAGATTGGCAAGAGTACCCGCATGATAAACGAATTAGAGTTAGTGCATGGGATCAAGCATCGGGTGTGGCACAACCACCGACGGCGTTAGGATGGCAATGCAGCTAACGCTGCATTGAACCACGAACATAGACTGAAGACAGGTGCCACGACGAACTAAGTAAGGTCTGCTCTGTTACTAGAAATAGTAATAACCAACGAATATCAGCAAGATAACCGACGACATTACTTGCTTCATCCTATGTATTAACTCGCTCTAATTCGAGCTGAAGTAATTATGGCTTAAAAAGTTAGGCAAGGATCAGTGCGTTTAACTTGACAGTGGGAGTCATACCAACGCC
>NZ_JWGY01000023.1:0-1042 GCF_000813065.1 Pseudoalteromonas sp. ECSMB14103
AAACTCACTGGGACAATTAACAGTTGGCTTGGCGCTTCGCGCAAGTTTAGCCAACAATTAATGGCCCCTTAGCAAAGCGTTAGTTTCCTGTCGAGGTTTCGTGAAAAAATTTGCTCTTGCTATATCAATTTTGGCCTTAGTTGTTTTCTATTTTATTCCAAAAGAACATAGTGAAATTGAAAAGTTTAGCGATAAAAATGATAGTGAAAACGCTGTTTCTAAAGACTTAAAGCGCAAAGAAAAATCAACGATTGAAACTGATATAGGTGTTAGTGAACTTGCATCCGCAGAAGAATACTTACTTGAAGCAAAAGAAATACGTCGTTGCAGCGCAATACCCAAAACTCAAGATGAACTTGATAAATGGATGAGCAAAGTAAATGAGGTGGGTGAGCCCTATGAGTATATCGAAGAGGTTTTGTCTCGTTTTGAGCGCTGTTCACAATTTAATTTTATATCTGATGATTTTGTTGAATTACTTTTTAAAGCAATTGAATTAGGTTCCGATAATGCCGTAACAGAGTTATGGGCTGTTTCGGATAGAGAATATTTTCAAAGTAAAGGCTTAGATGAATTAAGCAGAGAAGACACAATAAAGCAAAGAGTTAAATTTAATAAATTGAAATACCGCCTTTCCGAAAGTGTCGCTTTGACTGGTGGAGAGCAGTCAATATTAAGGCTGGTAAAAGAGTATCAAAATTACGATCCTGACACTGGAAACCCAAACTATTTAAAAGTCATAGCATATGCAGACTTTGGGTTAAAAATAGTAGAGGATAACGATATTTACTTGAAATTAGATTTTATCAAGCAGCGTATTCATCAAGATATGGAATTTCAAGATATTGAACAGGCGCAAATGCTAACTGAAAAGTTGTTGAATAAGTTTGGTGAAAATGGAAACTAACAAATCACTTAAAAGGACAAATAACAGTTGGCTGTTTGCTCCTTCGTCGCCTATTTTAGCCAACAATTATTTGCCTCTTAGTGAGGCGTTGGTATGACTCCCACTGTCAAGTTAAACGCACTGATCCTTGCCTAA
>NZ_JWGY01000024.1:0-723 GCF_000813065.1 Pseudoalteromonas sp. ECSMB14103
GGCACTGAACATTGAACCTACATGTGTAGGATAGGTGGGAGACTTTGAAGCAGGAACGCTAGTTCTTGTGGAGTCGTCCTTGAAATACCACCCTTGTAGTTTTGATGTTCTAACGTTGGCCCCTGAATCGGGGTTACGGACAGTGCCTGGTGGGTAGTTTGACTGGGGCGGTCTCCTCCCAAAGAGTAACGGAGGAGCACGAAGGTTGGCTAAGTACGGTCGGACATCGTACGGTTAGTGTAATGGTAGAAGCCAGCTTAACTGCGAGACAGACACGTCGAGCAGGTACGAAAGTAGGTCATAGTGATCCGGTGGTTCTGAATGGAAGGGCCATCGCTCAACGGATAAAAGGTACTCCGGGGATAACAGGCTGATACCGCCCAAGAGTTCATATCGACGGCGGTGTTTGGCACCTCGATGTCGGCTCATCACATCCTGGGGCTGAAGTCGGTCCCAAGGGTATGGCTGTTCGCCATTTAAAGTGGTACGCGAGCTGGGTTTAGAACGTCGTGAGACAGTTCGGTCCCTATCTGCCGTGGGCGTTTGAGAATTGAGAGGGGTTGCTCCTAGTACGAGAGGACCGGAGTGAACGAACCGCTGGTGTTCGGGTTGTCATGCCAATGGCATTGCCCGGTAGCTACGTTCGGAACTGATAAGCGCTGAAAGCATCTAAGCGCGAAGCAGGCCTCGAGATGAGTTCTCACTAGACTTTTAAAGTCTCTG
>NZ_JWGY01000025.1:0-686 GCF_000813065.1 Pseudoalteromonas sp. ECSMB14103
TGAAGAGTAAAAAAGTTAGAATCGAACGCATAATCTTCCTTGGCAACTAACTTTCAAATAAGGGGCGCAGGTATGTGGGGCATAATGGCGAAGCCGCCCCGCATGTGTGCGTCCCAGCGAACGAAGTGAGTGACTTAATCTTTTTGTTATGTGGCATTTACTCGCACCTACTTCCTTTGTCTTTAACCACATAAGTAGCAAACTTACCAGATTCACTACCTGCTATAAGCTCATGCTCGAACCGACCATCCAGTACATCAAACCAAAAGCATCTAATTTGTTTGTTTGGGTGATTAACCGAAATATCTTCTATCTTTTCATGAATTTCAGGGTCATCTAATAGTAGCTCGCCAAACAAAAAAGAAGCTCGAGCTTTGTAAGTGTTGGGAGTTTCAGCATTAAGCAATTCCAAAACAACAGATTTGTAGCGGTGTTTATTACGAATAAATAATTCTGTTGCCCCATCGTCCATACCAGAACCTAGAGAGTACATCTTGTGGAGTAAGAACACTTGAGCCTGGTTGCTAAAGGCAATAATCGCAATCAAAGCTGACGTTAAAACTACAATTCCGATAAATATTTTCACTTAACCTTCCATGCCACATAACGCTTTGCTAAGGGGCCATTAATAGTTTGCTAAACTTGCGCGAAGCGCCAAGCCAACTGTTAATTGTCCCAGTGAGTTT
>NZ_JWGY01000026.1:0-573 GCF_000813065.1 Pseudoalteromonas sp. ECSMB14103
CATTTTAAGTGAAATCGAGTAGGTCGGAGCACGTGAAACTTTGACTGAATATAGGTGGACCATCATCTAAGGCTAAATACTCCCAACTGACCGATAGTGAACCAGTACCGTGAGGGAAAGGCGAAAAGAACCCCTGTGAGGGGAGTGAAATAGAACCTGAAACCGTGTACGTACAAGCAGTAGGAGCAGACTTGTTCTGTGACTGCGTACCTTTTGTATAATGGGTCAGCGACTTATATTTTGTAGCGAGGTTAACCGATTAGGGTAGCCGTAGGGAAACCGAGTCTTAACTGGGCGAATAGTTGCAAGGTATAGACCCGAAACCCGGTGATCTAGCCATGGGCAGGTTGAAGGTTGAGTAACATCAACTGGAGGACCGAACCCACTAACGTTGAAAAGTTAGGGGATGACCTGTGGCTAGGAGTGAAAGGCTAATCAAACCGGGAGATAGCTGGTTCTCCCCGAAATCTATTTAGGTAGAGCCTCGGACGAATACTTACGGGGGTAGAGCACTGTTAAGGCTAGGGGGTCATCCCGACTTACCAACCCTTTGCAAACTCCGAATACCGTAAA
>NZ_JWGY01000027.1:0-619 GCF_000813065.1 Pseudoalteromonas sp. ECSMB14103
CCAGAGCCAGAGCGTGACATCGATAAGCCATTCATCATGCCTATCGAAGACGTTTTCTCAATCCAAGGTCGTGGTACTGTTGTAACTGGTCGTGTTGAAGCCGGTATCATCAACGTGAATGACGAAGTTGAAATCGTTGGTATCAAAGAGACTACTAAGTCTACTTGTACTGGTGTTGAAATGTTCCGTAAGCTTCTTGACGAAGGTCGTGCTGGTGAGAACATTGGTGCACTATTACGTGGTACTAAGCGTGAAGACGTTGAACGTGGTCAAGTACTAGCTAAGCCTGGTTCAATCAACCCACACACTACATTCACTTCAGAAGTATACGTACTTTCTAAAGATGAAGGTGGTCGTCATACTCCATTCTTCAAAGGTTACCGTCCACAGTTCTACTTCCGTACAACTGACGTAACTGGTGACGTACAGTTACCAGAAGGCGTAGAAATGGTAATGCCTGGTGATAACATCAAGATGACAGTAACTCTAATCGCACCAATCGCGATGGATGAAGGTCTTCGTTTTGCTATCCGTGAAGGTGGCCGTACTGTAGGTGCTGGTGTTGTAGCAACTATCGTAGAGTAATAATTAACGTTTAAGTTAATTAATACTAAAAAAA
>NZ_JWGY01000003.1:0-413937 GCF_000813065.1 Pseudoalteromonas sp. ECSMB14103
CTCGCTAAGCGTTGCCTGCTCTGCCGTCTCAGTGGGGTCGCATTATAGGGATATTCGAATGATGGTCAACGTTTATTTCACGCTTATCCAAAAGAACTTGGTTTTAGTACAAAATACATACAAACCGCGGTTTGAGGGGGTATAATTTGCATATAAAAAGACCATTCAATCAGTTTATACAAAGGATATGGTTATTTACATTGAACTAATTTCACTCTTAAGAAGATAATAACTTTAAGCCTTCTCATAATTATTCATCTTAAGCACTCACACAAACTGCTTTTATATATAGCTGTATGAGTAAAATTGTTAGGTACTATTACTAACCATTAATACGTATATATTTATCGGCTAACTCATCTAAAGTTTCTCGGCAATTTGGATCTGGTTTAATGCAATCTATTGGACATACACTTATACAGGTTGGCTTTTCATAATGCCCTATACACTCGGTGCACCTTTCAGAATCTATCTGATAAATTTTAGCGCCCATATAAATTGCTTCATTTGGGCACTCTGGGTCGCACATATCACAGTTAATGCATTTATTATTTATTAGTAGTGCCACTATTACTTCCTTCGTTGACCTTGAATAAAGTGCGAATACTGAATCGCACTTGTTTTATATAGTTTATAAGTTACTTAACGCTTTTCATCTCTAAAAAATACACCGAGCACCCATTAACTTTTTATTGCAAACCGCTAAGAAAACATTAATCTTAATGTCATTAATTAAGTTTTGGAGTTAAAAACAATGGCTGATTATGTATGGATATTCCCCGCAGTTGTACTTACTATCATTTTGACTAAATTAGTTATAACTCATGCAAACACTAAGAAAGAAGAGTCTTGACTTAACAGACTGCTTGTAAATTAGTTCATTCCTTTAATAAAAACTTTTTATTATTAATAATCTTTTTCGTTTTATTTAAGCAATAAAGTTCACAGTGATATACAGATACCTTCATTACTAAGTTTAATCGTTAAGTTACTACTGTATGCTTATGGGGGTTACGTGTATCTTGGTGCTCGTCTAAATTACGCATCAAAATGGCGTGCTCTAAATTAATACCTTCATCTAGCGGAATTTTTACAATATGCCCAGAGCCTTTGGCATCGCAAATACTTTCGCACTTTTTGTTTTGCATGTATTTAAGCTCAAACGTAATGTTTCCCTGCGGTGTCATCAATTCAAGTGAGTGGCCTGTACAAAATTTATTTTTAACGTTTATTTCAACTAGTCCATTTTCGCTGCGCCCTAGTACTTCACCCACAAATTGCTGCTTAGTAGACACCGAATGACCGTATTCGTAGTTTTGATATTCTTGGTGAGCATGGCGCTTTAAAAAGCCTTCCGTATAGCCTCTATGTGCTAAGTTCTCAAGCGTCTTAAATAAGTTTGTATCGAATGGTTTACCCGCAACCGCATCATCTATTGCTTTACGGTATACCTGAGCTGTGCGCGCAACGTAATAAAACGATTTAGTACGCCCTTCTATTTTTAAGCTATGTACGCCCATTCTTGTAAGTTGTTCAACATACTGCACAGCACGCAAATCTTTTGAATTCATAATATAAGTGCCATGCTCATCCTCAAATGCAGGCATATACTCACCTGGGCGACCTTGCTCTTCAAGCATAAATACATCCTTACTTGGCACGCCTTCGCCAAGAGTAGGAATTACCTGTTTCGGATCAAACTTATGTACCATTTCGCCGGTTTCGTTCTCAGTACCGGGTTTTACATCGTATTCCCAACGGCATGCATTCGTACATGTACCTTGATTTGGATCGCGCTTATTTATATAACCCGAGAGTAAACATCGTCCAGAATAAGCCATACATAATGCACCATGCACGAATACTTCTAGCTCGGTGTCTGGACACTGTGTGCGTATTTCCTTTATTTCTTCAAGCGATAGCTCACGAGATAAAATAACACGCTCAATACCTTGTTTTGCCCAAAACCGCACACTAGCGTAATTAACGGCATTTGCTTGCACCGATAGGTGAATAGGCATGGCTGGCCACTTTTCACGAACAAGCATAATTAAACCCGGATCGGACATAATCAGCGCATCGGGCCCCATTGCTATTACTGGTTCAATATCACGTAAATACGATTTAACCTTAGCGTTATGCGGTGCAATATTTGATACCACATAAAACTTTTTATTTAATGCGTGTGCTTCATTAATGCCTATTTGTAAGGTCTCTAAGTCAAACTCATTATTACGCACACGCAAACTGTAGCGAGGCTGGCCGGCGTAAACGGCATCGGCCCCATATGCAAAGGCGTAACGCATGTTTTTTAAACTGCCTGCAGGGCACAACAGTTCAGGTATAAAAGGGCTTGAAGAAACAGGTGACATTTGCGCTCCCTACAACAAAGGACATTAAGCCAATTGTGTGCGTCATAAATTTAAATATAAAATCAAAGCGCGGCAGTATAAATAGCACTAAAAATTTCCCCTTGATCAAGATCATAAAATTGTAATTGAACTGGTTTTTAATAAAATTAGGATTTTTCAGCTAAAGCGCGTATAATTCGCGCCCGTTAATATTCACACTTTTACTTATAAATTATTGGAGCATAAAGATGGCTTTAGAGCGTACTTTCTCAATCGTAAAACCTGATGCAGTAGCTAAAAACCACATCGGCGCTATCTACAACCGTTTCGAAACTGCTGGCCTTAAAATCGTTGCAGCTAAAATGGTTCACCTTTCACAAGAGAAAGCTGAAGGCTTCTACGCTGAGCACAGCGAGCGTCCTTTCTTTGGCGCTTTAGTTTCTTTCATGACTTCTGGCCCAGTAATGGTTACCGTTCTTGAAGGCGAAAACGCTGTTCTTAAAAACCGTGAAATCATGGGTGCTACTAACCCTGCTGAAGCACTAGCTGGTACTTTACGTGCAGACTACGCTGACAGCATCGACGAAAACGCTGTTCACGGTTCTGACGCTGTTGAATCTGCTGCTCGCGAAATCGCGTACTTCTTCGCTGACGAAGAGCTTTGCCCACGTACTCGTTAATTTGAGTTTCACAGCTAACCCTGTGATGCAAAGTATGAAAAGGGCTTTCGAGCCCTTTTTTAGTCATTAATTAAAGTATTACACTGGCATATTTGATGTTTTACTTAATGATTAAAGTGAGTGAATTGTGTACAATTCGCCCTTATAAATTTTATCACCACCGTTACTGATTAAGGTTGTTTCATGACCACTGCGCAAAAAAAGATTAACTTATTAGATTTAAACCGAGATGCAATGCGTGAGCTATTTGTATCGTTCGGTGAAAAGCCGTTTCGTGGCGATCAGGTGATGAAATGGATTTATCATTTTGGCGTAGATAACTTCGACGAAATGAGCAATGTAAATAAAAAGCTTAAAGAAAAGCTTAAAGCTGAATGCGAAATTGTCGCCCCTGAAATCTCAGTTCGCCAACAAGCGAGCGACGGTACAATCAAATACGCATTAGTCCTTGAAGGCGGCCAAGAAGTAGAAGCCGTGTGGATCCCAGAAAAAGAACGTGCAACGCTATGTGTATCTTCGCAAGTTGGCTGTGCTTTAGAATGTACGTTTTGCTCTACCGCACAACAAGGCTTTAACCGTAACTTAAAAGTGTCTGAAATTATTGGCCAAGTATGGCGTGTAGCTAAAGATATTGGCCTAGATGGCAACAGCGAAAAGCGCCCTGTTACTAACGTAGTAATGATGGGTATGGGCGAGCCATTGCTTAACGTTAAAAACGTAGTACCTGCTATGGAATTAATGATGGACGACTGGGGCTTTGGTTTATCTAAGCGCCGCGTAACATTAAGTACATCGGGCGTGGTACCGGCACTTGATTTATTAAAAGAGAAGATTGACGTAGCGCTTGCTATTTCACTTCACGCGCCAGATAACGCACTGCGTGATATTTTAGTGCCTATTAATAAAAAGTACCCTATTGAAGAGTTTTTAGCGGCATGTCGTCGTTACATTGATGGCTCTAAAGCCAATAAAGACGTAACAATTGAATACGTAATGCTTAACGGCGTTAACGACAGCACCGACCAAGCTCACGAATTAGTTAAAACGTTAAAAGGCACGCCTTCTAAGGTAAACCTTATTCCGTTTAATCCATTTCCGGGTAACGAATACACACGCTCGAGCAACAGCCGAATAGACCGCTTTTCTAAGGTTTTACAAGCTGCTGGCATTACATGTATTGTGCGTCGTACTCGCGGGGATGATATTGATGCAGCATGTGGGCAATTAGCCGGCGATGTAGTTGACCGCACTAAACGTATGGCGAAAAAGAAAATGCGTGACGATAACAAAATCTCAGTTAACATCCAGCAAGCCTAAATTTAATTAAATTACTAAAAGCCCTCCTGTTAAATCGTTTATTATTAAATAATTGATGCAACATGAGGGCTTTTAGGTAATATAGGCAATATGGACAAAAATAAAGAGATAAGGTAATGCGATCTATACTTGCTATAACACTATCGGCACTGGCTTTAAGTGGCTGTGTTACCGAAAGTAGTTATAACGGCAGTAATAAGCCCGTTGTCAAAAATAAAATCAATAACGCCGGGGCAGCACGCACTCGAATAGCTTTAGCCTTACAGTACCTAAAAACAGGTAATAATTCACAAGCAAAATACAACCTAGAACGCGCTGCTGAATTCGCTCCCAACTTACCTGAAGTTCATTACTCTATGGCCTATTACTACCAGCAAGTAGGTGAAAACCCATTAGCCGACAGAGCCTATCAAAAAGCATTAGATATAAAGCCTGATGATCCTAATACGCTCAACAACTACGGTGTATTTTTATGTGGTATTGATGAATACGACCGCGCCACTGATCAATTTTTAAAAGCCATTGAAATTCCAACGTATATTCGTGTTGCCGAGAGCTACGAAAATCTAGCGTTGTGCGCCATTGAATTTGATGATTTTGAAAGCGCAGAAACTTACTTTAAGCAAGCGCTTAATCACAGCTCTCAACGAACCTCTACTCTTATAAGCTTAGCGGCTCTGTTTTATGCAAAAAGTGACTTATACAAAGCGAACGACATTCTTAAAAAACATGACGACACAGGCCGAGTATCCTCGCGTGCTTTAATGCTTAGCTATTTAGTTAAAAATCGTATGGGTCGAATAGAAGAAGCCGAAAAAGTAGCAAGCACACTTTTACAAACCTATTCTACTAGTAAAGAAGCATACGCAATTAGAGAGCAACGCACACGATTTAACGAATTTGAAATGCTGCGCGAGAAATATCGTAAGGCAAAACTCAATGAGTTAAAAGCTGATGCAGACAGCACATATATAAGTGCAAAACCAAAAATAAAAATAGTAAGAAAAAAGGCACCTAATCAAGACAGCACAACAAGTCTGGTTATTAAGCAACCGACACAAGTAACCCCAGCAAAGCCTGGACAAAACACGCAAGATGCGAATCCGGTCATAGCCAGAAATGATATGAACACAAGCGCAGATACAGCTGTTAATGAAGTTGAAACAACACCAGAAGTCACTCCAAAAAAAGTTACACCTAAAGCACCTGTAACAACAATTGTAAAACAGTCAGTACAAGCTGAAACAAAACAAATTAAACCCTCTGGGCCATCAACAGATACGTCTGCGGTATTACTTGCGTTAACAACTCAACCAAATACAACAAATATGCCTGAGTCAGTTATTGAAGAGCCTGCTACTAAGCCAAGCACAGCAGCTTCAACAGTTACAGCTAAAATAGTAACAGCACCACCAAAAGAAGAGGTGAAAATTATTTCTTTTGGGGCGCCTAAAACGGCTAACTTTAATTCACCTCAAACAAATCAGCCAGCAGTCACGACGAACACGACAGCTGCCAGTAACGACTCAAATGTTGTTTTTTACGAAGCCACTAAAAATGAAGATATTTTTGAAACGAGTGGTTACCAAAACGGTAGTGACGTTACATTTACAAACTTATCATCAAATAAGCAAACAGCGTTACCCATGTTAAATCCTAAAGTCGCTACATTACGAGTGCCTTTTCATATCATTGAGTTTGGTGAAAACCTATTTAGCATTTCGGTGCGATACAATGTTAAACTACAAAAACTCCTGCAATGGAATGGATTAAAAGAGTCGGATCGGGTAATGAATGGCAGTAAAATTTACTTAAACGATCCTAATATTTATTACGAAATTAAATCTGGTGACTCCCTTTACGATATTGCTACCCAGAAGCAAGTATTAATTGATGAATTAATGCGATGGAATAAATTAAGTCCTGATATAGAGCTAAAACCAGGACATAGACTTTTACTAGTGGATCCAGACTCATACCTATTATGAATGAAGAAAATACGCAAAGCGAGCAGCCTACAGTAGGCCAAATTTTAAAAGCACACAGAGAGCAAGCCAAGGTAAGCATTGAAACCATCGCTAAACCACTAAAGCTATCTGAGTTTCAAATTAAGCACCTAGAAAATGACGATTTTCAAGCGTTAGGACCTATTACTTTTGTTAAAGGTTATATAAAGAACTATTGCCGTGAATTAAAAGTAGATAGCGCACCTATATTAGCCATGTTGCCAGCACCACCTGAGCCAGCAAAACCAGCTAATATGCAGAGCTTTTCTCGTCGTACAGAAAAAGAAGCAAGCGATAGCCGTTTAATGTTGGTAACTTACATTATTATAGCCATTGTTATTGGCTCGTCTGCTTTATGGTTTTGGCAAAACGCCACCCCAATTGAAGAGCAAACCACAAATATAAATATTGGCAACACCATAATGAGTGAACGCCAAGCCATTCAATCAACTAATATTGAACAGCAAAAAACAGCAAACGATGTTGATGAGTTACGCCAAGAGCCTGTTGAGCAAAGTACAGATTTAACAAATAACGAAATAACACAAGCAGTTAACGAACAAACTTCAGAGTCAGATACCGATAAAGCCGACATCAGCACAATAGAAATGCTATTTAATGACGAAAGCTGGGTCGAAATTCACGACGGCGAAGGCGAAAAAATAGCCTTTGGCGTTAAAAAAGCAGGTTACAGAATGACTGTTTCTGGTACACCTCCTTTTGCTGTTGTGCTTGGTAAGCACAATGTAGTTAACATTACCTTAAACGGTGAGCCAATAGATATTTCGGCTTTTCCTAAGAACCGTTTAGCCAAATTTACATTACCATTAGCAGAGTAGTCGCTATGTTTTCAGAATCACCAATTAAACGCAGAAAATCCACCCGTATTAATGTAGGCAATGTGCCTATTGGCGACGGCGCTCCAATTGCCGTGCAGTCGATGACTAATACCGACACCATGGACGTTGATGCAACCGTTGCACAAATTCAAGCTATACAAGATGCTGGCGCCGACATTGTACGAGTATCGGTACCGACTATGGACGCAGCTGAAGCGTTTAAAAGTATAAAAGAGCAAGTAAGTATTCCGCTTGTTGCCGACATTCATTTTGATTACCGCATAGCCCTAAAAGTGGCAAAGTATGGCGTAGATTGCTTACGTATAAACCCTGGCAATATCGGAAGCGAAGAGCGCATTAGAGCTGTTGTTGATTCAGCTCGCGAGCACAACATTCCTATTCGTATTGGCGTTAATGGCGGCTCACTTGAGCGCGATTTACAGGAAAAATATGGTGAACCAACACCTGAGGCGTTATTAGAATCAGCAATGCGCCATGTTGATATATTACGTCGCCTTGATTTTGATCAATTTAAAATATCGGTAAAAGCGTCAGACGTATTTTTAGCTGTAGGCGCATACCGCTTGCTTGCAAAAGAAATAGACCAACCTTTGCATTTGGGTATCACTGAAGCTGGCGGCATGCGTTCAGGTTCAGTGAAATCGGCTGTTGGCTTAGGCATGTTACTAGCTGAAGGCATAGGCGATACATTACGTGTATCACTCGCCGCCGACCCGGTACAAGAAATAAAAGTAGGCTTTGATATATTAAAATCACTGCGTATTCGCTCTCGTGGTATTAACTTTATTGCCTGCCCTAGTTGCTCACGCCAAGAATTTGATGTAGTAAGCACTATGAACCAATTAGAAGAACGCCTTGAAGATATAATCGAACCGGTTTCTGTATCGGTTATTGGTTGTGTAGTAAATGGCCCTGGTGAAGCACTCGTCAGTGATATTGGCCTTGCAGGTGCAAATCGCCGTTCTGGTTTGTATATAAATGGTGAACGTCAAAAAGCCCGTATCGACAATAACAATATTGTTGAGCAATTAGAGGGCTACGTTCGCGATTTCATAGATAAAAAGCAAAGCCAAACCACTATCGATGTAAAAATAGTCGAATAAATAACGCATAAACCGCCAAGCATTCGTGTTTGGCGTTGACCCTTATAATAGATTTACCCAAGCATTCAAAAATACAGAGCTCAGCGCTTCATCGGGCTTTATATCAAAGTATTACTTTTAATAATGGTAATTTCTTTTAATTCCAACGACGCTCGCATCTTGAGTTGGTTTGGGTATATAATGTCGGGTCAATTTTAAGCATTCTCGTTGTGTAAGCATTTTTTTATTACACATAAACAGTAATTAGGATTTATCAGTGGCAAAACAAATTCAGGCAGTTCGCGGTATGAACGATTGTCTGCCGGGCGATACACAAATTTGGCAGAAAGTAGAAAACATTTTACGCGAGACTGTAGCATCGTTCGGTTATCAAGAAATTCGTTTTCCTATTGTAGAATCAACCGATCTATTTAAACGCTCTATTGGTGAAGTAACCGATATAGTAGAAAAAGAAATGTACACCTTTGCCGATCGCAATGGCGACTTACTAACACTTCGCCCAGAAGGCACCGCAGTGTGTGTACGTGCTGGCAACCAAAATGGCTTACTGTACAATCAAGAACAACGACTTTGGTACATGGGCCCAATGTTTCGTCATGAACGCCCGCAAAAAGGTCGTTATCGTCAGTTTCACCAATTTGGTTTAGAAACATTTGGTATTGCCACAGCCGACATAGACGCAGAAGTTATTTTATTAACAGCGCAATTATGGAAAGCGTTTGGCATTAGCGAGCATGTACGGTTAGAGCTTAACTCTTTAGGTTCTAACGAAGCGCGCGCCGATTACCGAGATGCGCTTGTTGCTTACCTTGAACAACATACCGACGTGCTTGATGAAGACTCAAAGCGCCGCATGTATTCAAACCCGTTACGTGTACTTGATAGCAAAAATCCAGACGTTCAAGCAATCTTAGTTGATGCGCCTAAATTGTCTGAGCATTTAGATGCTGAATCAAAAGAACATTTTGAAAATTTATGTGAACGTTTAGACGCAGCTGGCGTCTCATACACGGTTAACGAAAAATTAGTGCGCGGTTTAGACTATTACAACCGCACAGTATTTGAATGGGTAACCGACAGTCTTGGCGCGCAAGGCACTGTGTGTGCAGGTGGACGTTACGACGGCTTAGTAGAGCAACTTGGTGGAAAGGCAACCCCAGCAGTTGGCTTTGCAATGGGCCTAGAGCGCTTAGTATTACTACTACAAGCACTTGAATGTGTTGGTGACATACGTCGTAATGCTGATGTATATTTAGCGGCAATGGGCGACAAAGCAAGTATTCAAGCCCCAATTATCGCGTCAGAACTACGCCGTGATGTGGCTGGCCTTCGTGTGATGGTTCACGCGGGTGGCGGAAACTTTAAAAAACAATTAAAACGTGCCGATAAAAGCGATGCACTTGTTGCCGTAATTATTGGTGAAGATGAATTAGAACAAGGCGTTGTGACCATAAAGTATTTACGCGAGCGTAAAGAACAAGTCACATTAAAATTAGAACAAGCTAAAGCGCTACTAGCTGAGCTTATAAACGGCTAAGCAGATATTAGAGGTAATCATGGATATACATTCAACAGAAGAAGAACAAGCAGAAGCAATTAAACGCTTTTTCCGTGAAAACGGTCTTTCACTGGCACTTGGTGTAATTGTCGGCTTAGGTGGCTTATACGGTTGGAAAGCTTACAACCAAAACCAAATTACAACCGCTGAGCAAGCGTCAGACTCTTACACTAAATTAGTTGAAGGTGATGATGTTTTATCGTCAGCTGATGCTTTTATCAGTGAAAATAAAGACACAAACTATGCTGCACTTGCAGCGTTTGTTGCCGCTAAAGATGCGGTAGAAGCACAAAAATTAGATGTCGCTAGTGAAAAGCTAAGCTGGATTGTATCAAACGTTGATAATGTAGAATTAAAAGCAATTGCGATTACACGTTTAGCGCGTATTCAAATTGCACAAACTAACTTTGACGATGCTTTAAGCACACTAAATGCACCATTACCTGAAGCATTTAATGCAAACGTAGCAGAACTTAAAGGCGATATTTACGCTCAGCAAGGTAATAAAGAGCAAGCACGTACTGCTTATCAAGCCGCGGTAGATGCAGGAGGGTTAACAGGCAACCCACTTTTACAAGTTAAGTTAGATGACCTAGCAGTAACTAGCCCAGCGGCATAAGGTTTTAGGTATGAAAAAATTAACGACCGCAACCCTTGCCCTATGTATGGCAACGCTAATGGGTTGTTCATCAAGTGATGAAGAAGACGAACTAGTCCTTCCAGAAATCGTCAATCAGTTTGAAACTGATGTGGTTTGGCAAGAGTCTGTAGGTAGCGGCGTAGAGCATTACTTTTCTCGCTTAACACCTGCTGTTTACAAAGACACTGTTTATGTTGCTAACCGCGAAGGTCAAGTAGAAGCTTTATCGCTTACTAACGGCGATGTACAGTGGGACACCGACGTACGCCAAGACACCTCTTTTTGGCCTTGGAGCGACGACGGTTCAGCAAAATTATCAGGCGGTATATTACAAGCTTATGGTAAACTGTATATCGGTTCTGAACATGGCTTTGTTGTAGCACTTGACCGTGAAACCGGTGAAGAAGTATGGCGTAAAAACGTACCTGGTGAATCACTTTCAAAAGCAGCAGCTGGCGATGGCTTAATATTTGTAAACTTAGGCTCGGGTAAATTACTAGCCCTTCATCCAGATACTGGTGAAGAGCGTTGGAGCTTCGAGCAAGAAGTGCCTGCGCTTACATTACGCGGACAAAGTGCACCCACTGTTGCCAATGGTGGTGTTTTAGTTGGCCTTGAAACAGGTAAATTAAGCGTTTTAATTTCAGAAAGTGGTTACTCAGCTTGGAGTGCAGAAATTGCAGCTGCAAAAGGTGCCTCAGAATTTGAACGCCTAGTTGATGTAGACACGCAGCCACTCATTAGCGGCCCATACGCTTATGCAATTGCATACAACGGTAACTTAGCTGCAGTGGATATTCGCTCTGGTAATGTTGTTTGGAAGCGCGAATACAGTAGCTATCGCGAAATTTCGATGGATGCGCAAAGTATTTATGTAGTAGACAGCAACGGCGTTGTTTATGCATTAGATAAAAATTCAGGTATTGAACGTTGGAGCCAACCCGCACTTCGTGGTTGGTACTTAACAGGTCCTGCTGTTACAGGTAACTATTTAGCCTTAGGCGACCAAGAAGGTAACCTACATTGGCTAAACAAAGACACTGGTGAGCTTGTATCTCGTGAAGACTTTGACAGCTCAGGCTTCTTTGTTGAACCTGTTGTTGCCGACGACAAACTGATATTATACACCCGTGACGGTGAAGTAAGTGCGGTAACAATACCAAACTAACTAGCTAACACTTAAAGGTTTTTTGTAAGGCTTCGCTCTGCGAAGCCTTTTGTTGTTTTTTAAAGAGGTAGTTTATGCTTCCCGTGATCGCTCTAGTTGGGCGACCCAATGTGGGCAAATCCACATTATTTAACCGTTTAACACGTACTCGTGATGCACTCGTAGCCGATTTTCCAGGTTTAACACGAGATAGAAAATATGGCCAAGCTAATTACGATGGCTATGAATTTATCGTGGTGGACACGGGCGGTATTGATGGCACAGAAGAAGGCATCGAGATCGAAATGGCTGACCAATCGCTACTTGCTATTGAAGAAGCCGACATCGTACTGTTTTTAGTAGACGCACGCGTAGGTATGACCGTTGCCGACCAAGCTATTGCCAATCATCTTCGCAAGCAAGACAAAAAATGTTTTGTTGTTGCCAATAAAACCGATGGCATTGACGCTGATTCAAACTGTGCTGAATTTTACCAGCTATCACTGGGTGAAATTCATCACATTGCAGCAGCGCATGGTCGTGGTATTACACTTTTACTTGAGCACACACTTCAACCTGTGATTGCCGAACTAGCAGCACAAGATGAAGACGTAGCCGATGACGATGAAGAGCTAATAGACCTTTACGAAGAAGGTGAAGGCGATGATACCGACCACCAAGCATTTGCAGATAAGCCGGTAAAGCTTGCAATTATTGGTCGTCCCAATGTAGGTAAGTCAACACTTACAAACCGTATACTAGGTGAAGAACGTGTAATTGTGTACGATATGCCAGGTACAACGCGCGACTCTATCTATATCCCTATGACACGTAACGAAAAAGAGTACGTGTTAATCGATACAGCCGGTGTACGTAAACGTAAAAAAGTAAGCGACGTAGTAGAAAAGTTTTCAGTTATTAAAACACTGCAGGCTATTGAAGATTGTAATGTTGTTTTACTAGTTGTAGATGCGCGCGATGGTATTTCTGATCAAGACTTAAGTTTATTAGGTTTTGCGCTTAACTCAGGTCGTTCATTGGTTATTGCCGTGAACAAATGGGATGGGCTTGATGACTACGTTAAAGATCGTATTAAAACCGAGCTTGACCGTCGTTTAGGCTTTATTGACTTTGCACGCTTGCACTTTATATCAGCACTTCATGGCACAGGTGTTGGCCACTTATTTGAATCCGTTGATGAAGCGTACGAGTCAGCAACTAAACGTATAAGTACTGCAATGCTACGCCGTATTATGGACATGGCACAGGCCGATCACCAGCCGCCACTTGTTCGTGGTCGTCGTGTTAAGCTTAAATACGCGCATGCCGGTGGTTATAACCCGCCGCGTATTGTAATTCACGGTAACCAAGTTCACGATTTACCAGATAGCTACAAACGCTACCTAATGAACTACTACCGTAAAGCACTTAAAATTATGGGCACCCCAATCAAAATTGAATTTAGAGAAGGTGATAACCCATTTGCAGGGCGTACTAATAAAGTAACGCTTTCGCAAAAACGTAAAATACGTGCTTTTGCAAAAGAAAACCGTAATAAATAAACGGCATAAGCGTTAATTTATTACAAAAAACGGCGTACTTTTTAGTACGCCGTTTTTGTTTTAATACATTATTAAACGTTACAAGCTAAGTAAAGCTAAGTAAAGCTAAGCGCACTAAGTTCTCAACCGTGGTTTCGTGCGCACTTTTATTTTTATTAGTTGGCATAAACCTAGAAGCAGGCGGCTTAATAGTTATAAACCCATGGTTGGTGGCCATTTCGTGCGCTAGCAGTTTTCGCTCTTTGGGTGTTAAATGGTTTTCGTGTATTTTTGCAAGCTCGCCGCTATCAAGCCATATGCCAGCGCAACTTGGGCACTCGTCTATCTCAACCACTTTGAGCGGTGAAAAAAACCGGCGCATCATCACCACTTTTTTGCACTTCGGGCAATTAATTCGTAGCGATACATCGTATTCACTCTCGCTATATTCACTCAAATACTTAAGTAGAACCTGACCATGCTTTAACTCAGGCGAGCTAAACTGAAAAATTTGGCTGTTATCAAAAAATACGCCGCCTTGCGCTGACGTAAAAACAGTGATCCCGCCAACAAGTAAAGGTTCAAGTGGCGTATTGCTACGAGGACAATACATTTAAAATTCCTTTTTATTTTAAATTTTTATTATTTACTCAAGTGCTTTATGAATAAGCCCAACAAGCGGCGCAGGTAATGTAATATTACCTGCAAGTACAAACTCATGCGCGTCATCTGACATTTTTTGCCATGTACGGCGAATAATCCCTATCCATTTTTGCTCATCGTAATCAGGCTTACTATTAGCAAACCCCAACATGTAATGCTCAATAAATACGAGGCTTGCTACGTCTTCTACTAATTGGCTGTCTGGGTTACGTTTAATATTTTTTTTAGCTACCGCATCGTAAACTCTGTTTTGCTCAGCTTCACCGTAACCAGCTTGCTTCATGAGCGCAACAACACTACTTGCATGAAATATATAAAGTGCACTGCGCCATTGATGATAACCCTGCTTGTTCATTTCAAAGTCACTACGCGGCGACTTCCAGCGTTGTATATGCTGCCCACGCACTGCAATTTGCATAAGCTCGCCAGCATCGGGATTAAAACGGCTAAGCATGTCGCTCATTCGAGTTGCATAAAGGCTTTCTTTGGGCACGCTTTGCCCATTAAATTGATCACTGTTTGGGTCTTGGTTGTTTGCTTCATCAATTAAGGCGATTACTTTATTAAACATGACAGTCATTTTTTATAATAAGTTCTAATCATTCTAAACGCTGATAAAACAATAAACTAGTGCGCCACTCAGTTACACAGTGAAATTTGTTCAATCAAAAAGTAAAGCCAGAAGATACAGGTTATAAAAGTAAGCGCATTGATTAAGTTAACTTGGTACTATATTGAGCACAAATTAAAATAAAAAAGCGCGACTAACTCGCCAATAACGGATCACTATGTTTAAAAAACGTATTTTAGCTATTTGCTTAGCAGCCACCTCGCTACCAAGCCTTGCCGACAGCAACAGCGATTTAAAAACCATTATTGATAACCACTGGCAAAATGCCAAAGCTGAAAAAATATTCTTTCAAACCGACCCTGACGGTTGGAAACCAAACGGCACATTACCAAATTGGAGCGAGCAAGCCATTGCTAAGCGCCAAGCGTATAACAACAGCGTACTAAAAAGCTTAGCCAACATTGACCCAAAAACGCTCAATAACGAGCAGCTAATGAACTATCGCTTATTTAAATATGAGCGCGAAACCGAGCAGCAAAGCTACCTTTATCAAGATAAGTATTTTCCGGTTAATTTTTTAAGTGGCTGGCATACTTACTTTGCAGAAGCGCCAGCTAATATGGCTTTTTTAACAGCTGATGATTACAACGCTTTTTTAATCAGCCTTGCCGACTACCCACGCTTTAATCAGCAAAATATTGATTTAATGAAAGAAGGTATAAAAACAGGCTTTACTCATTACTGTAAAACCTTTGAAAATTACAGCCAAAGCATAAGCGCGCATTTAGTTAAAAACCCCGAAAACAGCGCCCTTTACGAGCCCTTTACGCGTATACCTAATACCTTTAGTGCAGCGCAAAAAGCGAGTTTAAAACAAAAAGCACAAGCGTTAATTGAAGAAAAAGTAATTCCTGCCTATCAGCATTTTTATGACTTTTTTAAAAATGATTACATGTCACACTGTAGAGCGCAGCCGGGCATTGCAAGCGTTGAAGGCGGGCTTGATTATTACAAATACACCGTTAATTATTACACTACAACCAACGCCACGCCTAAACAAATACATGAGCTGGGCCTAAAAGAAGTTGCACGTATTAAAGCGCAAATGCAAGCCATTATTGATGAAGTAGAATTTGATGGCACCTATAGTGAGTTTTTAGAATTTTTAGCAACCGATGAGCAATTTTACGCAAAAGACGCGCAAGACCTACTTGAAAAAACCGCTTTTATCACGCAAAAAATGTATGGCAAATTGCCTACTTACTTTGGCCACTTACCGCGTAACACCTTTACTATTAAAGGTTCAGCAAGTCGTGGCGCGTTTTATATGCCACCGCCAGATAACCGCTCTCCTGGTACTTATTTTTTAGCCTCAACACCTAAACTGCAGCCTTTATATAATTTAGAAGCACTTAGTCTGCACGAAGCCATACCCGGGCACCATTTACAAAACGCCATTGCTATGGAGCTAAATGTACCCGAGTTTAGACGCACACTCAGCCACTCTGCATTTGGCGAAGGTTGGGCACTTTATACAGAACGTTTAGGTAAAGAAGCGGGTTTTTATCAAAGCCCTTACAGCGATTTTGGCCGTTTAGGTTACGAAATGTGGCGTGCAGTGCGCTTAGTGGTTGATACCGGTATTCATGCGTTTGGCTGGAGCCGCCAAAAAGCAATTGATTACTTAGCCAGTCACACGGCGTTGCCACAAAGCGCCGTGGAAGATCAGATAGATCGTTATATTTCATGGCCAGGCCAAGCGCTTTCGTACAAAATGGGCGAAATAAAAATACGCGAACTGCGTGCAAAAGCCGAAAAAGAACTAGGCGCACAATTTGATATACGCAGCTTTCACGATACCGTTATTGGCCAAGGTTCACTCCCTATGGCTGTACTTGAAGACGTTATAAACGATTGGATAGCAAAACAAAAAAAGACAAAGTAAAACCATACTTCAATAAAATAAGAGGTGGTTACTCTATCGCCTCTTCTCAAATCGCAACCTTGCACGTATTTATAAATTTACTCGATTAAAAACACGATTAACTAATCCTCAGCTACTTTTGTTTCGTAAATACAACATCGACAAAACCAGAGCAAAAGTATGAGCAAACGCATTTTATATTGGCTACAAAACGATTTACGCCTAAACGACAACCCAATTTTTAGTAAACTTGCACTACAGCAATGCGCGCTAGACGTGGTGTTTATAATTAACCCCAACTGGTTTAAAAACACGAATTATCAGCAAAAGCAGTATGGTGAAAACAAGTACACCTTTTTAATGCAAAGCCTTTATGAGTTACAGCAAGCATTAATTGCGTGTGGCCAAACTCTGCACGTGCTAGAAGGCGAACCAGTTAGTGTTTTAAAGCAACGTATTAAAGAGCAACACATTGATGAAGTGGTTTACAGTGAACAATTTGGTGTGTACGAACAACGCGAAATTAATTTATTAAAAGCTCATTGTCCTGAAACCCAGTTTACCGGTACCCTGCAGGATACCTTGTATCAGCAAAACGACCTGCCATTTAACTTAACAGATTTACCCAAAAGCTTTACCCCATTTAAAAAGAAGGTTGAAGCTGCCAACATACCAATCACACTGTCGCACATTACAACCGAGCTATTGCCTAAACCTATTACGCTGTGCGCTAAAAACCCAATTGAGTTACCAAAAGCAGTTAACAACTCAATGCATGGCGGCTTAACAAGCGCACAAAAACACTGTGAACAATACTTTGCAGGCGAATTACCTAGCACGTACAAAATAACTCGCAACGCGCTTGACGGCTTTGACAACACCACTAAATTTAGCCCATGGCTTGCTTTTGGGTGTATTAGCGCAAAACAAATATACAATGCGGTTGAGCAATACGAACAAACATATACCGCTAACGATTCAACCTACTGGATTAAGTTTGAACTACTGTGGCGCGAATACTTTAAATGGCACGCGCTAAATGTACAAAGCAGCTTGTTTAGTTTTAAGGGGCAAAAGCAAACTAAGCCACTTACTACGTTTATGCCAAACCGTTTTGCTGCTTGGTGCCAAGGCACAACGCCTTACCCCTTGGTTAATGCCATCATGAAAGAGCTCAATGCCACCGGTTTTATAACAAACCGCTCAAGGCAAATTGTGGCAAGCTGCTTAGTTAACGAGTTAGGCCTTGATTGGCGTTACGGCGCAGCTTATTTTGAGCAGCAGCTAATTGATCATGACGTAGCAGCCAATTGGGGCAACTGGCAGTACATAGCGGGAGTAGGCGTTGACCCACGTGGCGGGCGGCACTTCAATATTGAAAAGCAAACACAGCAGTTTGACCCTAAATCCATTTACACCAAAAAATGGGGAGGCAATCAAAGCCCAGATGCACAGCTCGATCACTTAAACGAAGTAGATTGGCCTATTTAAGCCAATCTACCTCTACCTAGTTATATTTAAAACAGCTGAGCAATGCCTACATTAATGGCAAAGCCACCTAAGATTAAAAACAAAAATAAACAGCCCGCTAATAACAGCGGTTTTATGCCGGCTTGGCGAATAGCGCCAACATGTGTACGCAGCCCAAGTGCGACCATGGCAATGGTGAGCAATATATTGTCAAACCATACAATGGCGTTTGTAGCACCTTGAGGGATAACCGATAACGAATGCACGCCACTTGCCACTATAAACAAAACCGCAAACCAAGGGATTGTAATTCTTGGTTTTTGCTCGCCGCCCTGTGCGTTTATGTTTGCATGCTTTTTACTTTGCCAAAATGATAAGCCTACTAAAAATGGCGCAAGCATCATTACGCGTAGCATTTTTTCTATCACGGCGGTGTCGGCTGCATTGGCACTTACCGCAGTCCCTGCTGCTACCACTTGCGCGACTTCATGAATGGTTGAACCAACAAAAATACCATATGCGTGCTCACTCAGCCCCATGTACTCAAACAGTATTGGGTAGGCAAACATACTTAACGTGCCAAACACCACCACCGTTGCCACCGCTACCGATACTTTATGCGCTTGTGCTTTTATAACAGGCTCGGTCGCCATTACCGCTGCGGCGCCACAAATAGAGCTACCCGCCCCTATAAGTATGGTTGTTTGCTCATCAAGATTAAAAACGCGCTTACCTAGCTGCACTGCCAAAATAAATGTACCTAACAGCATTACTATATCGGTTAATAGGCCATGCCAGCCTACACCCGCTACTTGCGCAAAAGTAATCCTAAACCCAAATAAAATAACGCCCGCTTTGAGTAATATACTTTTGGCGAAATCAACACCTACATCTGTACGCGTAGCAATGCGCGAAAACACACTGTTGCCCACAATAATGCCAAGCACAATACCAATAGTGAGTGAGCTAAATTGCGCACTTTGCATCAAGGGTAATGTACTTAATGCAACAGATCCCCCCGCTAACACAACCACCAGCAACATACCTAACCACCAGCGCGTATCGCCGTATTGCTTAGTATTAATACCTATAGGCTGAAAACTATTTTTAATAGCGCTAAGCATAATATTCCCTCACTTAAACCATGTTGATGTATTGACTTAATTGTAAGAAAGCTCAAAATATAACTCCAATGTATTAAAATCATGATTTGATAACTTTAGGTTATACAATTTAAAGTTATACAATTTAAGGTTGTTCAATGAACTTACATGCACTTAGGGTGTTTTATACAGTGGCTAAATTGGGTAGCTTTTCAGGCGCAGCCGAAGCGCTTTTTATAAGCCAGCCCGCTGTTTCTAAGGCGCTAAAAGAGCTAGAGCATCAGTTAAATATGCAACTTATTGAACGTGCATCTAAGGGTAAAAAGCTCACATTAAACGAAGGCGGCCAAGCCTTGTATGATCACGCCCGTAGTATTTTTGCCATTGAAAAAGCCGCCATTGACGATATAAAATCGCGCACAGGGCTTAAGCGCGGTACATTAGTTATAGGCACCAGCACCACCATTGCCAGCTATTGGCTACCGCCTTATTTAGCCAAATTTTGTGCGCAGTACCCACACATAAAAGTAGAAGTACAAGTGGCTAATACCGCTCAAATTGAGCACGCATTGCTAGAATGCACTATAGATTTAGCCCTTGTTGAAGGCACACCTACCGAGCCGCACATTATTAGTAAGCACTGGCAAAACGATTTAATGAGTGTGGTTATACCAAGTAACTTTAAGCCCACTAAAGACTTAAAAGCATGGTTAAACGAGCAGTTTTGGTTATTACGCGAGCCAGGCTCTGGCACGTTAGAAATGTCTGTAAAGTTATTAGCAGAGCATGGCGTACAAGCTGAGCAAAGTATGCAATTAGGCAGCAACGAAGCCATAGCTAGGGCCGTCGCTCAAGGTATGGGGGTCGCTTTATTGCCAAATGTAGTTACTGAGGATTTAGTGCAGCTAGGTAAATTAACACGCCTGAATCAAAAAAATAACGAGCAACTTTCAAGGCCCCTGCATCAGTTGCATTATAAAGACAGGCCATCCTCGCATGCTGCCCAAGCGTTCGAAAAAAGCCTGTTTAGTGAGTAGAGGTTAAGCGTGTAAAACTATGGCTAGATTGTAAGTCACTTATAAGCAAAAAAACTTTAGCTAAATACAATTTGTTGGCATTTTTCATAAACCACAATTGAGTTTTTTCAGATCGCATTAACGTCATAAGCCACATAATTTTTAAGTAAAAGACTTATAATTAATACCAAAGTATTATTCATTCACATGTGTGGATAATATAACTAAGGTTAAGAAAAATACTTTGATGCTACACCAATGCCGATAAGTAAAATAATTAATAAAACCCAATATCTTTTTGAACCATCTAAATTTTCACCGCACACAGGGCACGTTGATGATGTTATTGGTGTACCATCAATATTTATTGTTTTAACTACAGGTGAAGTAATCCTTGCTTTACACTTTTTACACTTCATAAATATCCGTTTTAATTATAAATAAAATAACTGGTTGATGCTCACATAACCCTTACAGACCCTGTGTTAAATCTTCTGCCAATGACCCCGTGGGTTTTTCAATCACACGCACCAACTCTTTACCATTTTGTTTAACAATAAATGTAGGTGTGTATTTTAAATCATGAGCCTGTGCAACACCTGCATCGTCTCGCTTGTTGAAACCCACAGCCACATAGTTAACACTTGCCAGTTCAACTTTTGACTGTTCAAGAAGTTTAATGAGTTTAGGTACTTCGCGGTGGCTGTCGTGACACCAAGTACCAAATAAAACAACTAGCTCTTTACCTTTAAGCTTTTGCATTAACGCAATATCTTTAGAGGTAGGGGTAAACGTTGTGTAATATTCGCTAAATTTATCGTAATCGTTTAGTAAAGCCTGCGCGCTTATCTCACCTGAAAATGGCGCAACATCGTCAGCACACGCAGCCAATGGTAGGCTTAAGGCGCATAATAAAATTAATTTTTTAAACATAAGGATACTTTATAAAAAAATTTGTTTAACTATACCCAATGTTGAGTGCGGAGTGAATAAGAGTGATTTTAAATGCAACTTTAAATATAAATGCGGTGATACGGTTGCTACTTCTATACTCCCTATTATTCCCATTCATTATTAATAACTTGTAATTTTTGTACTAAAAAATCCACAGCAGCTTTAACTTTAGGCACTAAATAGCGTTGTTTTTGATACAGTAAATAAACCGCCATTTTTGCATTTTGGGTGATAGCTAACGTATGCTCAAATTTAAGCTCTTTTAACTCACCCGACCCCAAATACGATTCAAGCGCCCACCGGGTCGACATTAAAATACCCTCACCATTACACGCTTTTTTAGCAAGCCAAGGCCCATTATTTGAAATAGCGATAGCAGGTGCAGATACATCGTGCCACTGCTCGTTTATTTTACACAACCACGGCGTAGGGCCCGATGGCGTTTTATAATAAAGCCCAACATGGTCTTTTAATTCTAAAACATGAGTAGGCTCCCCGTACTCTTTTAAATAACTTGGCGACGCAACAGGTATAAACTCATTATCCATTAGCTTAATTGCTAATACACGCTCGTTAGGTGCATATCCCCCGCGAATAGCTATATCAACATCGTCCCGCCCCAGGGTTGAAAGTTCATCGCTTAAGCTTACATCTAATATAATTTGCGGATACAAAGCACTAAATTCATCAAGCAATGGCATTAAAATTTTGTCGCCAAACCCAACCATGCAACTTATAGATAACCGACCCATAGGCGTTGTTTGGTAGCTTTTAACTGTTTCGTGGCTTTGTGCTAGCTGCCCCAATATTTGCTGCACATCGTTGTAATAAATGCGTCCAACCTCTGTGAGTTTAACAATACGGGTAGAGCGCTTTAAAAGCGTGGCACCTAAGCTTTTTTCTAAATCAGCCACTCGGCGCGATAACGACGAGGGCGGTACACCAAACTCTTTTGCGGCTTTGGTAAAGCTACCTGTATCAACCACCTTAATAAAATACCGTATAGCTTTAAGCTGATCCACATTGCACCTCCATCATACACACCAATTATTGCCTAAAAGACAAAGCTGATTCGCATTTTCTGCTATATATGCATCAATTAAAACAAGTAATAATAAATTTAACGTATTACACACTTTAGTAATGCCTTATGGCACAACAATAAAGCTAATAACATGGACTAAATTATGATTACTTTGCACGGCTTTGCGTCAAGCAACTATTACAACTTAATAAAGCACGTACTTTTACACAAAGCACTGCCATTTAATGAGCACCTTATATACAACAACGATGAGCCATTTTTAGCAATTAACCCAATGGGTAAAGTGCCCGCCATTACTACAACAGATGGGCTAAATATTGCAGAGTCGAGTGTTATTTGCGACTACCTTGAGGAAACCTACCCAAGCAAGGCGCTATACCCTGAAGATTCAGCCGAGCGCGCTTTTGTTCGCCAAATAATGAAAATAAGTGAGCTTTACTTTGAATTACCAAGCAGGCGCTTAATCCCGTATGTATTTTCAGGCTCACCTACTCCAGAGCAAATTAAAAACGAAGTACGTCAACTATTAGAGCGTGGTGTAAATGCGTTTTGCGAATTAACGCATTTTTCGCCGTGGATAGCTGGCGAACAATTCACCATGGCAGATATTTACGTTTACTACGTAAATTCCGTTGTGAACGCGTTTGCTCCAAAAGAGCTTAATTGGGATGTACTGGCCGAAATCCCTGGTATGAAAGAATGGCAAGCAAAAATGAGCCAGTCGACTATTGCACAGCAAATAGAGGCAGATCGCCAAGCAAATATGCCTGAGTTTATGCAAAAGGTAACAGCACAAATACAGGCAGCTCAAAGCAAGTAATTACGCTATACGCTACCCATTCTCAATTTATAGGAACAGTATTATGACAGATACAAATACACAACTTACTTCAACAATTAACAACGACAACACCCTAACGCTTGCTTTAAAAAATATTGATATGCCAACACCACAGGCCGACGAAGTAGTTGTACGTATAGAAGCCGCACCGCTAAACCCGTCTGATTTAGGTGTGCTATTTAGCGCAGCCGATATGGGCGCAGCAAAACAAACCGGTACTGATCAAAACCCTGTTATAACAGCCAACGTACCCGCGCAATTTATGCCATCGCTTGAAAAACGCGTAGGTAAAGCCATTCCTGTTGGTAATGAAGGTGCAGGCACTGTAGTCGCAACGGGTACGTCGCCTGCGGCACAAGCATTAATGGGTAAAACAGTGGCTGTTATTGGTGGTGGTACTTATCGTCAGTATTTATGCACCAAGGTACAAAGCTGTTTAGAACTAAAAGAAGGCACTACCGCTAAAGAGGGGGCATCATCTTTTGTAAACCCACTTACTGCACTAGCCATGGTAGAAACCATGCGCGCCGAGGGCCATAAAGCAATTATTCATGCAGCTGCGGCTTCTAATTTAGGGCAAATGTTAAACCGTATTTGTATTGCCGATGGCGTTGATTTAATTAATATTGTACGCAAAACAGAGCAAGAAACCCTACTGCGCGATATGGGTGCAAAATATATTGTTAACTCAAGCAGCGACACTTTTCTTGCTGACCTAACAGCTGCAATAATCGAAACCGGTGCAACTATCTCGTTTGACCCTATTGGTGGCGGCCACCTAACAAGTGACATACTTAACTGCATGGAAGTTGCAGCTGCTCGCGATATGAAAGAGCACAGCCTGTATGGTTCAGACACATTTAAACAAGCTTATATTTACGGCGCATTAGATCGCGGCCCTATTACACTTAATCGTAATTTCGGTTTTGCATGGGCTGTAAGTGGCTTTTTACTATTTAATGCTTTAGGTAAATTAGGCACAGATACAGTAATGAAAATGCGCAAACGCGTTGCTAATGAAATCACCACTACATTTGCGAGCAACTACACGCACGAAGTGTCATTAGCTGAGGTATTACATTTACAATCAATTGCCGCTTACTCTAAACAAGCTACCGGCGAGAAGTACTTAATTAAACCTCAAGCTTAATTATATATTCTTCGTTAAAATTAAAAAGCAGATGCTAATTAAGTATCTGCTTTTTTTACGTTTAAATACACGCACCCTATTATTGTTAGCCTTGCAGTTAACGCGTCCTTAAAGCTCGTCACAAAACCATCATAAAAATGTAATTTACTGAATTTTTACACATTGTTTGCACCTTTTATTCTTATAGTTTATCCACTTTAATAAAATAATAAGCGTGCATACATGAATATAAAACCCCTACTATTTTATTCATTAATTACCTCCATTACATTTTTGTATGGCTGTGGCGGTACTGAGCAAACAGCCGATAGCAGCACAGAGCAAAGTACTGACTCATCATCAACAATCACGTCAACTGGTTTAGTTATTAACGAAATTGTCGCAAGCCCAAGCGATACAACCTACGATTGGATTGAGCTATACGCCACTGAAGATATAGCCGACTTATCGGTATTTTCACTTGTTGATGATAACACCGACAGAGAGCCTCAAGCTTTGCCCGCAGCATCGCTTTCGCAAGGTGAGTTTATTGTTATTCAAGCCATTGATGAAACCGATACACCGCCCGATAACGGTTATTACGTCACCTTTAAACTAGGTAGCGACGATGCGGTTACGTTATACGAGGACGGCACTGCTATCTCTGTACTTGATTGGGAAGAAGGCGAAGCCGCTGAAGGTTTTAGTTACGGCTTATACACCGATGGCACCGGCACCGCGCAAACACTAACGCCCACAGAGGGCGCAGCTAACCAAACAGCCAATACCTCAACACTTGTTACAACGCTAATTGCTGAAGATGCACCACTGCGTATAAACGAAGTAGTAGCAAAAGATAGTAGCGGCGGTGAAGACTGGATAGAGCTTTATGTAACAAGCAGTAGCGATGTTTATTTAGCAGACTACACCCTAAGTGATGACAATAACGAACAGTTTGCTCTACCCGATATTACGTTATCGCCGGGTGAATTTTACCGTATTTACGCAAGCACCGATGATTTAGGCGACCTGCCAAGCGTTGCGTTTAAATTAGGCTCAAGCGATACCGTAAGCCTTTACAGTAACAATGTAATTATAGAGCAGTTATCGTGGAATAAAGGCCAAGCGCTAAGTGGTTACAGCTATGGCCGTTACCCAGATGGCAGCGATGCAACTGCGGTACTCACTCCAACAGAGCTTAGCTCAAACAGCCAAGCAACCCACGGGCCACTCGTTATTAACGAAATAGTGGCAAGCGCCGCAGACGATGGCAACGACTGGTTTGAGCTATACAACAACAGCGAAAATACAATTAACTTAGCCAACTACCACGTTATTGATAAAAGCGACGACATAGACCCCATCACTCTACCCGACATAGATTTATACGCGGGTGAATACATAACTATTTATGCCACCGATGAAGACCCAGGCACTTACTACGTCCCGTTTAAACTAGGCAAAGAAGACGAGCTAAGCTTAATACTCAACGATGAAGTAATTGACTACATTGACTGGGATGAAAGTGATGTAGCCACAGGCTTTAGTTACGGCCTAAGTAGCAGTACTGGCTTTACTCATGCGTTTTTAACACCTACCCCAAGTAGTGAAAATACAGTGGCAACCGCATTTACACCTACAGCGGTTAATACGCTTTCTATTACAATTACCGACGAAAACTGGCAAGACATTCTAGATAACCCACTTGATGAGGAATATCACGAAACCGCTATTACCTTTAATGGGGTAACACTCGATAGTGTGGCTATTCGCACTAAAGGCGGCTCAAGTTTAAGAAGTGTTGCCAACTCTAGCAGCGACCGTTACAGCTTTAAGGTTGATATTAACGAATATGTGTCGGGCCAAAAGTTTTTTGGCCTAAAAAAATTCACACTACAAAACTCGTTTAACGACCCGTCGTACATGCGTGAAGTAATCGCCTACGAGCTAATGGATGAAATGGGCGTACCAACGCCTGAGCATGCTTACGTTAACTTTTATGTAAACGGCGAGCTATTTGGTTTGTACTTAATGGTAGAAGCCGTGGATGGCGAATTTGTTGAAAAACACTTTGCCAACAGTAATGGCGATTTATACAAGCCAGATGGCACAGGCAGCGATTTATTATGGCTAGGTGACGACATACAAAGCTACACCGATATAAACCTGCAAACCAACGAAGACACCACCGATAACGGCGCCTTTATTAACTTTGTAGAATCGCTCGATAAAGGCGAAACCAGCGCCATAGATATAGACACACTTTTACGTTATATGTCGGTTAGTACTTCACTGTCCAATTTAGATAGCTACCACGGTCCGCTTGCACATAACTATTATATTTATGATGACGATGGCGTATTTAGCATTTTGCCGTGGGATTTTAACGAGTCATTTGGCACCTTTGCCATGGATTGTAATGGCGTAGATGTAAGAGAGCTCTACATTGATGAGCCAGTAAGCGGGGCATTAAGCGAGCGCCCATTAATTGCTAATGTCTTTGCCGAGCAAAGCAACCTAGACACGTACCACAGTTACTTAACACAGCTTATTAATGGCTCACTTTCAAGCGATACATTTAACGCTCGCGTAAATGAAATAGCCGACCTAATTCGTGAGCACGTACAAAACGACCCAACCAGCTTTTATGGCTCAACCTACTTTGAGCAAAACCTTACCTCTACAACGGGGCAGTTTTACGGCTTAACGTCGTTTATGCAGTACCGCGTAGCAAATATGGTCGCGCAGCTCGATGGCACATTGCCCTCAGCGGGCGATGGCAGCGGATTTTGCGCTAGATAAACAGCCCATCCTTCATGCGGTGTCAGCACGCTGGCACTGCACTCTATAACTTTGCAATTTAATAATCTGAGAAAATTATGACAATTCAAGCACGTTTTAAGGATGAACTTTTTGAAAAGGATACTTCAATCTCACCAGTAGCAATTACTGCAATAAACACTAAAAATAAGCAGGCTCAGCCTGAAAAACCAGATGCGCATGGCTCATTAACAAGCTTAATTAACGAGTTACTTATTCCGTTTGAAGGTTACGGATTAAACGATCTTAATAACGCTAATTTAATGAACCGTGTAGACAGTAAGTTTATGCTGCCACTTTCTTTTTTACCTGAGCTACTTACTCATATACAAGGCCAGTACCGTGTACTTGATATACAAGGCAAGCGTTTATTCTCTTATTATAATCAGTATTTTGATACGCCCGCTCTCGATTTATATAAAGCCCATCATAACGGTAAGCTAAATCGCTACAAAGTACGCCAAAGGCGCTACGTTGATACCGCCACCGAATACCTAGAAGTAAAACTAAAAAACAACCAAAGCCGCACAGTAAAAACACGTATTAAGCTCGAAAAAAACAACGAGCAAGCCCATTGTACTGCGTTTATGAAAGAGCAAATGAAAAACAGCTTTGCACATTTAAACGTAACCCAGCAAAGCGGCTATAACCGCATAGCGCTAGCTAACGAAGAAAAAGCCGAGCGCTTAACGCTTGATTTTAACCTGTGGTACAACACCCCAAAAGGCGATAACAAAATAACACTACCGGGCTTTTTTATTGCCGAACTTAAGCAGCGTAAAAAAACAAAACACTCGCCATTTTATAAGCTTATGAGCAAACACCACATATTCCCAGCCTCGTTTAGTAAATACTGTATTGGCTGTGCTTTGCTCTACCCCGAGCGCTTAAAAGTAAACCGCTTTAAACCTGTTTTAGCCCGTTTAAAACACCTTAACCGCACTAACCCACTATTACCTTTAGAGAATAATTAAAATGACCAAATTAGATCTTATTTTTCTTTCCCGCTTTTTAGTAAACATCCTATCGCTGGCTGTACTTTGCTATGGCTGTTATTTTCGCATCAGTAAAAATGCAGTGGTGGCAGGCTCGTTTATTTTATTTGGCGTAGGCGTTTTTATTATTACCTTTTTGCTGCACGGGGTTGATATGTCGATGGAATTTGCATTTGGCCTATTTGCAGTATTTACCATGCTAAGGTACCGCACTGAGTCTATTTCGATTAAAGAAATGACTTACTTATTCCTTGTTACTGCCATTGCTTTACTGACCTCTGTAGGGCAAATGAGCTTAATTGAGCTAAGTATTCTTAATGGCATTATTTGCTTAATTGCCTTTTTGATTGACTCAAGCGTATTTGTAAAACGCTACGAAGTACAAAGCGTTTGCTACGAGCGCATAGAAAACATAACCCCGCAAAACCAAGCCACACTCATCCATGATTTAAAACAGCGCACGGGCCTAAATGTAGTTGCCGTAGATATAGAACACATCGACTTTTTAAGAGACGTAGCGCAACTAAAAGTAAGTTACTTAGCCGAAAAACAAACAAAGGCAGCCTAACATGATCTCTAAACAAACGATTACTTATGCCGCACTTTCAGCTCTTTGCTTTGTTAGTAACACAAGCTTTGCCAAAATTAACGACGATATAGACCTAAGCGGCTATATCATGCTCGACTTCAACAAGTTTGATACCGCATTATTAGAGGAGCAATACGACAGCAGCGATTCAGAAAGTACCTCTGAAATACGCCGCGCACGCCTAAGTTTTAAATCAGACATCAGCAAAGACTGGAAAAGTAAATTTCAACTTGGCTTTGCCGATGGCGAAACCGAAATAAAAGACGCCTACTTAGAATACTCTGGCTGGAAATATGCCGATTTAACCATAGGCCAACAAAAAGAAGGTTTTGGCCTAGAAAAACTAACCAGCTCGCGTAAATTGCTAATGCTCGAACGCAGCATGATAAGCGAAGCGTTTTCACCAGGGCGTAGCTTAGGTATTAGCCTTTCCGGGGACATAGCCTCTGTAAATTGGCAACTAGGTTATTACAAGCCCGACGAAAACGAAGCAACGTCTGCTATTACAGGGCGCATTGCCTGGGTGCCATGGCAGCAAAACACCAACCTTTTACACCTAGGCGTCGCATTTAGTGAAAGGCAGTACGATGGCAACGAATTTAGAGTGAATGAACCTCTTGAAGTTTATACCGCCGACTCATTAATAGAAGGCGATAAAATTAATGCAGATAGCCTCTCGCAACAAGGCGTAGAGCTACTATGGCTTAAAAACAGATTTACCATGATGGCCGAGTGGCAACAAGCACAAGTAACCAGTATTGAAAAGTCAACTAACGATTACGAAGGCGGCTATTTGCAATTTGGTTATCAGCTATCGGGCGGATACCGTAAGTATAAAAACGCAAAACTAGGCGCAAGCTCAGAGCCAGGCTGGGAGCTCACTGGCCGCTACAGCCTACTTAAGCTCAAGCAAGAAAACCAAGACGCAAAAACCTACTCCCTCGGCGTTAACTACACCGTAAACAAAAACATAAAGTTTATGGCCGACTACATTAAAGCCGATTACTACGAGGCAGGCGGTACTATCACATCGGGCAATGCAATCTCATTAAGGCTGCAGTATTCGTTTTAATGCGCTTTGGTGTTTAATCGGTTAGGCTAAAACTATAAAGCCCTATGTTTAACGTTACGTTTAACATAGGGGCTATTTAAATAGAGCTGTTATAAACTCTCTAAAGGTTACTTATCAGGCTGGTACTTATTCCACTAACTTAAAAACTTGAGCTCATTTCCAAGCCAAGCTCTCTCTGAGCGGGCAACTGTGGGGCTAATGGATGAAGTAAAGCTTGCCCCCTGTGGCTTCAAAGTGATGAGGGGGTGTACACTAAAACGGGTGAGGAGCACGTCCGTTCTTGATGCCCTTGTTAGGTTTTTATAGCGCCCATGTTAAAACTAGCATAACTACAAAAAAATAAAGTATATAAGGCAATGGCTTACCAATACCTTTTACAAAAATACGCTTTCGATTGTAGATAGAGAAAAACAGAACTACTAGAAATATTAAACCTAGCAAATGAACATAGTAATTATTTGCGTTTTTTAATATTTTGGCATTAAACAAAGAGAATCTTTTAACGGTATCGTTTGCCGTAACTCTAATAATTGCTTTAGACTCGTTTGGTAGTTCGTAAATCCCATAGTTTAGATTTGAGTAATATCTACGACCACCGCCAGTACTTGCTGCTTTAGGTGTTATATCTTCAAATTTTTTTTCAACTGTGCTGTCACTGATAACTATAGTAATAGGCACTTTTACTGTAACTGTCTTACTATTTCCACCGGAATGAACAACTACTCGAAAATTAGTTAATGATTTATCGTTAAGGATACAGTTTTCTTGCTTTTCACTTAATAAATTTAGTTCGCATAATGGTTCACCACCCAATAATTCTGAGTTAAATGCTGATATGAAGGCGATAAAAAACACCATGGACATAGCAAAAAGAAACTCTGGAAAAGTGGGGAATCTCATTGAAAACCTAACGCCGCAATAAGCGGACTAAAATGGTGGGTTATAATGTGTAGCGAAGCGAAACCTAACCCACTGCTTTAGTTCCGTTTAATTTCCTTGTTAGGTGATTTTGCCAACTTGCTTTTCTATTTTTTGTTTATACATTTGAAATGGAGAAAGCCCACTAAACTTCATTGTTTTAATTTTTGGCAAGCTTTTATCTGTTGCAAAGATTGCTACTGGTGAATATTTAATTCTTGTTTCATCAATTGTTACAAGTTTAGCTGGGATGCTATCTTGAATTTGCTGAAGCTGAGAAGCTCCAAACTCTAGCATACGGTCTTTAGGTACTCTTTGCATATTCATTTGTAATACAACTTCAGGGCTTATGATATCTTCAACATGGGAAATAGCATTTTCAGCATCCTTAATACAAATAATTTCAGGAATAAATTGTTTCTTGTTACCCGTATAAGGCTGTTGCTTTAATGTAATATCAATAATTGAAAAAGGCGGTGCGAATACCCAAGCATGTGCAGCAGCAACATTTGTATTGTCTACAGCCCAAAAGTACGTAGTCTCTTCTCCTGAGTTTTTAGGAAACTCAATTGTTGATGATCCATTTATACAACAACTCCAAACACCTTTACGCTCTAAAATTCGAGATAAAATACCAGCAATATCAGCACATGCACCTTCACGACCGTTCTCTATTAGCTCAGAACTTAATACCGAACAGACACCGGTGATTATTTCCTCGGCTTTGTCTAAATACTCATCAGAGTATGTTTGTTCAGCTACAAACTTTGCAAACTTTACCAAGTAGCTATCATCGAATTGCTCGGCACGTAAAAAATTAGGGTGATCAAAGAAGTCGACTTTATCGACTGGTATACCTTTACTCTGAAACTCTTGCTTTAATTCTGCGTACATTCGTATTTACTCCTGATCACCTAACGCCGCCAGCAGAGGCGCAGCTTTGCTGCGTCCTGCTGACTGGCTTTGTTATGTTTTAATGCTCAAGCTCTCTCTCAGCTCTTGCAGCCGACTCTTTAAGCTCCCGTTTTATTTGCTCAACAGCTTGCTCTACATATTTTATTGTATGTATAGCTGGACCAAGCTCAGCCCTAATAACTCTGCCACTTGCACTAATTGCTGCTTCTTGGGCAGCTTCTCGCGCCATATTCAAAAGCTTTTCTTCGTGACTTACTAGTCTGTCGTCAAGGTATGACAAACGGCTAGCTAAACTTTCAGATTTTGATATTAGATCTTTTAGGGCTTTTTTGAGCGAGGCAATTTCTCTTTCAAGGACATCAATTCTTTTTAACGTACTATCAAGCAAAACCTTTTGTTCTTTCATATCAAGCTTTAATTCTGTACGGTCTGCCTCTAAATCTTTTATCCTAGAATCCATAATCAAACTAAGCTTTTTATGGCTGTAGTTTTGGAAGAGAGCAAAGCCTGATGCAACGATAGCAACACTCCCCAAGCCCGTTGATAAAGCTACCCCTACATCAATATCCATATAACTTTCCTTAAAATATAACTTTTAAATAAGGGGCGCAGACATGTGGGGCATAATGGCGAAGCCGCCCCGCGTGTATGCGTCCCAGCGAACGAAGTGAGTGACTTAATTTTTTTGTTATACGAACCACCCAAAACAACCACGAGTGTTATTTCTCTTTGTTTTTGGGTTTTGCTTTAGGCCGCCAAAAGACAGGCTTTCGGACTACCGCTGGCTTTTCTAGCTTGATTGCAGATGTTAAAAGCTGCTTGAACCATAGCAATAACCATACAACAAGCTCTGCTAGTAGAACAAAAACAAGTAGAAAAAAATCAAATACGCCAATAGTTGAGCCTGCTGCGACAAAAACACCCGAGACTAATTCAATAATAAATGTGCAGGCAGCTATGGCAGCTTCAACAATCATTATTACTAAAGCAAAAAGAGCTTCTATCACTAAACATCCCTGTTCGTATAACGCCGTTTTAAGCGGCGATAAATAGCTTGCTAAAATGTGAAACGAAGTGAAACCTAGCAAGCTGTTACGAGTCCGACTTGAAAACCCTTGTTAGGCATATCTTAATCACTCTCTACTATTTTCACATTCGGTAATGTATTTAAACTAGTAAATGATGAAAAAGGTTGTTCACTACACAAAGAAGGACTATCAGGGGCAATTGGTTTGATTTTTGAATCAGCAATATTAACCACTACATCAAGGACATTCCCTGAAGATAAAGTCTTTGCTGCAATAACGTAAATGTCCTTTTTAATACTGTCAACTATCTGTTTTTTTAGCTGAACATCATTAACTAATGCGTACTCTGCATAATATTTAGCTATACCTTGAGCCCTCTCTTTTTCCTTTTTAACATCGTCTTCCCAATCAGATTCGCTTTTTGCAATTAGTGCTTTATTTTTAAAGGTATAAAAATCAGTTTCATTAATTAAACTATGACCACCTTCTAAGATTTCAATAGCAGGAACATTAACAATTACTTTAACCCCGTCCAGTTGATTTTCTTGGCTAATTTTAATTTTTCTAACATCAACGGTGTAATGAGCGGTAGCTGACCAAGACATCATATAATTAGGAACACTCGTAAAAAATTTGTTTTTACACAGAGCGTACACTTTAGCAATATTTTTTTTGGCCTTAATAAGCTCTGAGCTATCGAAATTTTCTTCAAAAACCAAAGGAGGTAATATTGGAGGGGGGGCTTTATTTATTTCTTTCCATAATAAAAAGCCTAGTGCACTACAAATGAGTATTAATATGATTACTATCTTATTCATTACAAACTCCGTTTAATTGAATTGATGGTGATATGCCTAACATGTTTATAGCGAGCGAATCGCGCGTTTTTCTACCACGGCGAAGCTCGTTTTCCTTGTTTGTTTATTAGTAACAAACTTGCCAACTAATTGCCAGCGTTATTAAAATTCTTCAGTGATCGCTTTTCTTCATAGTATAAAACGAGCAACGGGGTCGTTTTATTGACTATGCGAGCGACCGTACTATGGCTGTATATACAGCTAAAATTCATAGAATTGAAAATGAAAACTCGCTCTGCGTATTTAAATTACATTGCGGACTACATGCTTACCCCACAATATTTATAAGCACTATTTATACTCTCTTAGGCTGGATCGCAAGTTTCACCAACTTTCACAACAAACGTCACCTAAATTCAATGAAAACCTTATAACGATCTTTTTTTGATCAAAAAGCAGCGATTATCCGATTAAGTGCAATTTGTCATAAAACTGCAATCTAAGTAGGCGATAATTTAAACTCAAACTGTATTTTTTATAACCTAGAAGACGAAGTAAATGACCACACCTCTAGTGCAACTAACATTTGCACTGCAATCACTTGATGATCCGATGTCTGCGGCTATGAGCCACACCATGGAATACGAAAACCTTTCGGTACAAGCCAATGCGCTTCATGCAATTACATTGCAATGCGATTTGCCAGATGCTGTACATGAAGGTGATGTTATTTCGCTGAGCGCAACACATCCAAGTGCCCGTGGCGCTCAGTATTTTACTGAGAGCGTTATTACGCAAGCAGATTTAGAGCGTGGTTACGTTAACCTTACTTTAAACAAAATTACCCATAGCCAATGTTTTGTAATGCAGCTGATGTTGCACGGTAAATACGCTACATTAAAAAATAGCCTTCAGTTTGATATGAATATTAACGCATTTGAGGGCGGCTATAACGCGCCACTTGTAAATATCGAGCAGTCAAAACCACACGGTTTTCGCCGATATTTTGAAGGGGTAAGCTCGACCTTTTTATCATTGTTTTAAAACGCTTATCAATAGCGGTCAGTCGGGAAAGCTTATTTTTCCCATAGTCACTCCCGCAATACCTTGCGCGGTATTATTAAGGTGTTGCTGCTCTCCTGCTAGGCATTCGTTGGCTAAAATAGCAAATAACACGGCTTCTTTAGCATCGGGATCTATTCCTAATACCTGTGTGTTTTTAAACGCCTTAACCTCTGGGCAAAGGTTTAAAAGCTGATCCATTAATAGTGGGTTATGTATTCCACCACCACTGGCATACACCATACAATTTGCCTCGTGTTTAGCACACTGTTTTATTGCATCGCTTATTACATTAGCACTAAATGCATTGAGTGTTGCCATTACATCGTGGTGAGTTAAGTCAAGCGTATTGGTGAGTGCTTGAGCCGCTTTTAAATACGCTAAATTAAACACTTCTGGCCCTGTTGTTTTGGGCATGCTTAAATTAAAAAAGTCATCTGCGCATAATGCATGAAGTAAAGGCATATTTACTTTCCCTGCTTTTGCTATTTTTGCACCGTCGTCAAAATGCATCCCCTCAAAATATTTTTGTACATAGGCATCCATTATTGTATTACCCGGGCCAATATCAGAGCTAAATACACTGTTTGCATCACCGCTTTTGGGTAAAAAAGTTAAGTTAGCTATACCACCCATGTTAAGTAAAATACGGTTTTCAACAAGGCTTGAAAAAAACAAGTAATCGCCATATACCGCAAGTGGGGCACCTTCGCCTCCTGCGGCTATGTGTTTTTGCCTAAAATCGCCAATAGTTGTAATGCCGGTAGTAACGGCTATTTGGTCGCTGTCGCCAATTTGTAACGTGCCATTAGTAAAGCTTTTATGACTATGTTGCGACTGTGGACAGTGGTAAATTGTTTGCCCATGACTGGCTATAACATCAATACTTGCTGGATTCACCTGCCAAGTATGTAAGCACTGATTAACCATATCGCCATGGAGTTTACCTACCCACGGGTGCAATAAGGTTACTAGTTCTAAATCGCACTCTCGCTTTGCAAATACCTGCTTTATTTTAGTTTTATAATCGTCGCTATATTCAACGGTGATAAAATTTAATATTTCAATATGTGTGTTTAAGCCCGCGCCGCTTACCTTACACAGCGCTACATCGAGCCCATCTAACGAGGTACCACTCATTAAACCTACAATTAAACGGCTTGGCTTTTGGGCACTATTATATAGGGCGGCTATGTGTGGGTGCATAAAAAGTATCTTAAACAGTATTATATTTTGCTTATATTAGAGTACTTTAAAACAAAGTTATAGGCGTAAGCGGTTAATCTTTGTGATTGTGCAATCTCTAATTGCTTGCTAAGTTAAACCGTATTCAGCCCATACTTAATTAAAACAATGATTACCCTAAGAGACTTTAAAACAAAGGACGCGCCACACATTATTAATACCTTAAACGATGAACAGGTGACGCGCTTTTTATCGTCTAAAATTCCATTTCCGTATACTCAAGCCGACGCCGACTGGTGGATAAACCAAGGATCTAAAAATGGGATTATTAAAGCAATTATTGTAAATGAGCAATTTGCGGGGTGTATAGGCATAACGCCCGGAGAGTTCGAGTATAGCCGCAGTGGCGAAATAGGCTATTGGCTTAATAGCCACTTTTGGGGGCAAGGAGTAATGACTCACGCTATTACAAAAATTTGCGATGACGCATTTAAAACCTCAAACCTAAACCGTATTTTTGGCACCGTATTTGCTGGTAATACTGGTTCTATAAAGGCACTGACTAAATGTGGTTTTAAGGCCGAGGCCGTTCTTAAACAAGCCATTTATAAAAATGGCGCATTTTACGATAGCCATATTTTTAGCAAGCTCAAATAAACCGTTTAGAATAATTACTCCGCTTAAGGTTGAATTAACAGCCCCTCGCCCAAAACTCCTGTTGTAAGGTACAGATTTGTACATACATTTACTACTTAGCGCGCATTATTGTTTATGCCAATCGGGTTATTAAACGCATACACATTCGTTAAGTGGGTTCATATTCAAAAGGAGAATTTTATGTCTGCAACTAGTCGTCAACTTACTTTGGCATCACGCCCACACGGTGCTCCAACCGATAAAAACTTTGAGCTTAAAACAATCGATTTACCAGCCCTAAAAGATGGCGAAGTACTGCTGCGCACTATTTACTTATCACTTGACCCATACATGCGTGGCCGCATGAGCGACGCAAAGTCGTACGCCGATCCGGTAAACGTGGGTGACGTAATGGTTGGCGCTACCGTGTGTCAAGTAGAAGAGTCTAAAAACGAAAAATTTAGCGAAGGCGAGTGGGTACTTGCCTACACAGGTTGGCAAAGTTACGCCATTAGTAATGGCGAAGGCCTTATGCAATTAGGCAAAGAGCCTGCTAATCCTTCGTACGCGCTAGGCATTATGGGTATGCCGGGCTTTACGGCGTATATGGGCCTACTTGATATTGGCGCGCCTAAAGAAGGCGAAACTGTAGTCGTAGCCGCAGCAACGGGGCCGGTTGGCGCAACCGTTGGCCAAATAGCTAAAATTAAAGGCTGTAAAGTGGTAGGCGTTGCTGGTGGCAGCGAAAAATGTGCCCATGCAGTTGAAAAACTAGGGTTTGATGCCTGTATTGATCACAAAGCCGATGACTTTGCAGAGCAACTAGAAAAAGCCTGTGATAAAGGCATAGATGTTTATTACGAAAATGTGGGCGGTAAAGTGTTTGATGCCGTATTACCATTACTTAATACTGCAGCTCGTGTACCGCTGTGTGGTTTAGTATCGCAGTATAACGCAACAAGCTTACCTGAAGGCCCTGACCGTATGGGTATGCTAATGGGGCAGTTGCTTACTAAACGTATTAAAATGCAAGGCTTTATAATTTTTGACGACTACGGTCACCGCTACGATGAATTTGCCCAAGACATGCAAAAGTGGCTACAGGATGGCAAAGTACAATACCGCGAGCACATGGTAGAAGGTATTGAAAACACTGTAAGCGCATTTAACGATATGATCAGTGGTAAAAACTTTGGTAAAACCGTTGTTAAAATCAACGATGCACTTTAACTAAAATATATAAACACAGCGTTGCTGCAAACAGCAACGCCAACAAGGACTGACATGATAAAACTACACCATTTAAATAAATCGCGCTCAAAACGTATTATTTGGCTTTTAGAAGAACTAGAAGTTGATTACGAAATTGTTGCTTACCAACGTAACAAAGACACATTTTTAGCGCCTGATGAGCTAAAGCAAGTTCACCAACTCGGTAAGTCGCCGGTTATTGAAGACGATGGGTTAATTGTTACCGAATCTGGCGCTATTACTGATTACTTAATTACTAAATACGGTAACGGAAAGTTTGCACCAAAGGCTGGCACCGCTGACTACGTTGATTACCAACAATGGCTACACTTTGCTGAGAGCTCTGCAATTTTACCGCTACTACTTAAAATGTTTGTGCTTAAAGATGGCGCTAAAACACAATTTTTAGAAGGCTACGCCGACGCCGAAACCGCTAAAGTTATTAGCTACTTTAACGACCGGCTAGAAGGTAAACGTTATTTAGTTGGCGACACCCTAACCGGCGCCGATTTTATGATGTCGTTTATTGTTGAAATTGTTAAAAACTCAGGCCAGCTAGGTCACTTTAAAAACCTAGTAAAATACGACGAGCAATTACAAAGCCACGAGAAGTTTCATACGGCTAATGAGCTAGAAGCTAAATACGACTAATTTTATACGCCTATGACTGTGGAAACACAGTCATAGCAAACATTTTTGCTGCTCTGTTTTATTTACACTAATTTGCTCAAGCGTATTAAAATTCAATTAAAAATAATTTATCTGGATCATTGTGCTGTAGAGTAAAACTCTAAAGTTCTCATTTTTAGTCAACCAATCGATAACCCACGGCCGGTTCTGTTAAAATATATTTTGGACTCGCAGGGTTAGCCTCTAGTTTTTGTCTGAGCTGTGCCACATGGACTCTTACGTATTCAGGTCGCTCTACATACTGCGCCCCCCAGATATGGCTTAAGATTGCATTATGGGTGAGTACTTTATTTTTATTTTGAAACAGCAATAAGAGTATTGCGTACTCTTTTTTAGTGAGTTTTACCTCACCTCCAGAAGCAGTAACACTGTGCTTTTGCGGATCTATTTTTATATTCCCGCAGGTAAATGCCACACTCGGTTGGCTTTGGGTGCGTAATAAAACCCGAATTCGGGCTAGCAACTCATTCGCGCTAAACGGTTTAGTAATATAGTCATTTGCCCCATTATCAAGCGCTGTGACTTTTTCAACTTCGCCATCTCGAGCCGACAGCACTAAAACAGGTAAGGCACTCCATTGTCTAAACTCAATTAACCAGTCTTGACCATCCATGTCTAAAAGGCCCAAGTCTAACAATACAAGATCGTAACTTTGCTCACTTAAACGTGCAAAGCCATCTAACCCTTTATCACAAATACTTAGCTCGTAGCCACTGGCTTGCAACAAAGTTTTTAAAAAGCTTTGTAGGGGGGGAGAATCTTCTAATATCAAGATTTTAGTCATTACTTTTTTCCCAGATTAACTTTGCGTACGCCATATTTGTTTCGTTATTAATTGTTAATGTAAATGTGCCCTGATGAAATTTAGCAACCACATCACAAATAATGCTGCCTAACCCAACGCCTTCATTGCTACTTGTTTGCGCTTTAGTGATCACGTTATTAGTGATAATTAGCTGATAACATATCTTTTGCTGATTAGTACTTTGCGTAAATTCAACGCTCACCTTTTTATCACCATAACGCCATGCATTTTCGAGCATATTAGCCAGCGCAATTTCTAACAAAGTCACATCCCCTTCGCATGTTGTCTGAGCGTCTATATTGGTATTTATGACAAAATCAGTGAGTTGCTGCTGCCTTCTAGCTTTAGCTTCACTAAGTAGTGCTTGTAAGTTTATTGTTTGCCAACTTAGGTTTTCACCCATTTTATTAACTCGGCTTAACTCCATTACTTTATCAAAGTGCTCATTTAGTATTTTACTTTGCTCATAAATATTACTCGCTTGCTCTTTTATCACGATGTCACTGAGGGTAATCTCATCATCTGCAAGCATGCTCGATGCGCCCATAATAGTCGCCAGTGGTGTGCGTAAATCGTGAGACAAACTGCGTAAAAGTGCATTTTTAGCGCGCTCTAATTCCGCTTGCACCGAAATAGCAGCCGACTGTTGGCGTAATAACGTTTTTTCATGTACCTGATAAAGAAGCGAAATAGCAGTGTCAGCAAAGGCTTTTTGCCCTTGCGTTAACCGTTTAGTAAAATTAAACCCGCCCCAGCTCGGACTAGCCTCACTAAGCAATATAAATTCACTATTGCCCCCCGGTGCTGCAGGCATAAATGTACAAGATGCGTTTAAATGCTTACCGATCCGCTCTACAAAGTACTTTTTTTGTTCATCCAGCGTATCTAGACTGTTTAAGTCTTTGGCCAGTTCGTACAAGGTGCGACTATTACTTGCATGTAATTGCACATCCCTAACTTTAGTACTGAGCTCCCCTGCCAATTGGCTGATCACAAAGCCAACAATCAGCATAACCATAAAGGTTACTAAATATTCTATGTTTTCAATATGGAAAGTAAAATTAGGGGCAACAAAAAACCAATCTGTACACGCCACACTCACTAAGGTGGTCAGTATGGCAAGACGACGATTACTGCGCACAGCAACCCAAGTCACCCATAATAACTGAAGCATCACGATATCGGTGGTAGTAAACCAATTACGCACAGGGTAAATGGCAATAACAACAATTAATGGCATTATTACTGCCAAAAACAATGCGTTATACCAACGTGGTTTAGCCTCTGCCTGATTCATTAATTATTCCTCTAACATTTGAGCATCTAGATTACTGCCTTTTCGATATTGCCTCTATAAAGTTTTTATAAAGTTTTTTATCTGATTCGTTAAATCTTTATAAAGCTTTTAACGCCTACCTTCATTGTTACTTTAATAACTCATATTCTAACTTCAGCAGAAGGAGTAATAGGTGTGTTGGGTTGGATAAAAATAGTGATGCTTACAGCCTATGTATTAACTGTTTATTGACCAAATGAACTTTACCACTTCTCTCTTTTAACTTTAATTTAGGTATCAACATGGCACATTTTACAGTGATCGGATTAGGTCGATTTGGCATTGCAGCAAGCCTTGAGTTAATTCATTTAGGGCATACAGTCACTGGGGTTGATAGTAACCCTAAACTCGCTGAAAAATATGTTGAGCATTTATCTGAAACCGTTGTTTGCGACTCCACTGATGAAGCCGCACTTAAAGAGCTTGATTTAGCGAGTAGTCAGGCAGTTTTAGTGGCAATTGGGGAAGACATGCAATCGAGCATTCTGTGCACCCTTGCATTAAAAAACCTAGCTGTTAAGCAAATATGGGTAAAAGCGAGCACTAAAGCACATCACACAATTATTTCTAAGCTAGGTGTAACACGCATTATTCATCCTGAAGAAGAAATGGGCGTGCGCGTTGCACAAGCGCTTAATTACCCTGTAGTAAACGACTATATTTCCTTAGGCAATGGCTTATACGTTGTTGAAGTAAGTATAAAAGCGCACTTACATAAAACAAAACTAGGGCATTTACTTAAAGAAATAAAAGGTACTGTAAACCCATTATTGGTCAAGCGCGCAAAGCAAACGTTTGTCAAACTTGATGACGACTTTGAGTTACTTACCTACGACACTTTACTGTTATCAGGTAATCGAGTCGAACTAAACTATCTAGCTCCAAGGCTTTTATAATCATGGTTTTATGGCATCCCCTCAAAACGCCTATTGAGCGAAAAGTCAGTGGGCATAAAAAACTCAATGCGGCTCCACCGCTTATTTTATGTTGCAGTTTTTTAATATTAATAACGCTTGGGGCATTGGCATTAAAACTGCCTTTTGCAACCTATGAGCCTATTTCATGGATACAAAGTGCGTTTACAGCAACCTCTGCGGTGACTGTAACTGGACTGGTTGTCGTCGATACCGGTTCAGTGTTTACTCCTTTTGGACAAGGCGTTATTGCGCTATTAATTCAACTAGGCGGTCTAGGTTTAATGACCTTTGCGGTTGTAACTTTAATGGCACTGGGTAATAAAGTTGGCTTTATTCAAAAAACAGTGACTAAAGCTGCTTTTAATCAAACAGATACATCTACTTTGGTAAATACCGCTAAGTCTGTTTTGCTGTTTGCGCTAATCGTTGAATCTGTAGGCATTATTATTTTAACGCTGTATTGGCTACCCGAAATGGGCTTACAAAAAAGCTTTTTTCATGCACTTTTTTATACTATTAGCGCTTTTAACAATGCAGGGTTTGCATTAAGTCCTAACAGCTTAATGCAGTATGTAGAAGACCCCGTTGTAAATTTAACAATTACCTGTTTGTTTATTATTGGTGGCCTTGGCTTTACCGTATTAACCGATTTATATAAATCAAAGCGTTGGGCTAAGCTCAGTCCCTACAGTAAATTAATGCTGATCAGCACTGTTATTATTAACGTTATTGCATTGTTGCTTATTTACGTAATTGAATACGATAACCCAAAAACACTGCAGCCGTTATCTGAAATAGGGAAATGGCTAGCAGCTTGGTTTCAAGCCGTTACTCCTCGTACTGCGGGGTTTAATACCATTGCTATTGAAGAATTAAAAAATGCCAGTACAGCTTTAACTATGATGCTTATGTTTATTGGTGGCGGCTCTTTGAGTACTGCAAGTGGCATAAAGGTCGTTACGTTTATCGTTTTAATATTAGCAACCTATAGCTACTTAAGACGTGACAAAGGCGTCACCGTTTTACGCCGAGAAATAGACAAAGATTCAGTGTATAAAGCATTAGCCTTAACCGTTATTTCAGCGGGAGTCACTTGGTTGGCTATTTTTACATTACTGGTCGTTGAAGATGCACCTTTTTTAGATGTTGCTTTTGAAGCGGTATCGGCACTGGGTACGGTAGGACTTTCACGCGGTTTAACGTCATCGTTATCACCGCTGGGGGAGTTTATCATTATGTTTTTAATGTTTATGGGCAGAATAGGCCCGCTCACTCTCGCCTACTTTTTAGCAAGTCCACGAAGTAAAAAACTAAGATACCCAAGCGCACAACTCTCTATTGGTTAAAAACACAAACGCGGGTTTATTAGTTAGTCCGTATTTTTAAATACCGGCTATTTCGCGCTCTGTAATACACTCGTTCGAGGCCATTTCAAACTCACGGCAAGTCAGTGGGCGGTTTTCATAAATGGTACACATTAGCGTATTGCGGTCGAGTGCTTGGCACCAGCCATCGTCTGCGCGTTTCATTACTTCGCTGCCCCACTTGTCGTAATCAATGTACTGAAAAGGCACACCGGTGTCGGTTACTATGCGCACTTCTAATTGGCAGCAACATGCTTGGCAGTTAGCGCAGGTTACGGACTCAGGTGTAGAGGAAATAGTTTTACTTGGAATAACAGTGTTAGGCATAGTGGCTTAAATAAAAGAAACACACTAAGTAGGATACACGAGCTGGCTAAACGCGCTAGTTAATTTTAATGGTGAATAAATAGAATAATAAAAAGCGTGCTACTCGCTAACACGCTTTATTGTTGGCCTTTAATTTTAAATTAAAAGTTTAATACCACCTTCACATCATCAGACACAGCAGATGTCGAAACAAACCCAATCGTATTTGGGTTAGCTGCAACCATTTTGATCACCTCTGAGTCATTTTCTAGCTCTTTGGGTGGTGTTCCTTTTCCCGTAAAAATAAGCTTTGACCAATAGGCTCTTAACTGCGACGCACTTTTATTAAGCAGTTTACTGTTAAACTGCTCCGTAGTCGGATTTTTTGAATCTTGTGATATTGGAATGATCGTATTGCCATTACTAAACGACTTTTCTTTTCCGGTATAAATTCGACTAATGACGGACTCATCAAAACTACTCTCGTTTGAAGGATGTACAATAATAGCAAAATCAGCAAAGGCAACATTGCTAAACAAAAACAGTACACATAACATTAATTTTTTCATTTTTAATTCCCCTTAAAATACAACATCAACACCAAGCGTGATTGCTTTACTATCACCCGCTACCGCTAACTCGAATGAATCATCTTTTACCCTGTCGTACTGCATTTTGAGTGCCGCCGAAGGATGAAAATCCCAACGAACCCCCACCGCAAAGGTATTATGGCTTTCAGTATCTCCCTCACCTTCTTGCTCAAAATCTGAAAACATCACATAAGGCGTAATTGCATCAAACCGATACCCTGCACTGATCATATAAGTGTCTAGGTTTCCGTCTAGATCTAAACGGTTAAGTTCGCTTAGTACAAAAAAGTCGCCAAAATCAAAATTGGCAGCTAAGCCATAGAATTTGCCATCACGGCTATCTTTTCCATCCCATAAAACCGGCTCTCCAGAACGAAAGCGTTTATTAGTGTATTGCATATGCGTTACTCTCAATTCAAGCCAATCATGGCTTAACGAAAGTACACCACCTAGCATATCTTCCCAAATTTCTCGGGTAGGCTCTTGAAAGAAAAAGTCTGATAGCAGTTTGTTGTCGTCATCATCTTCTTTACCAGCATACACATTAGCAGACACACCCCACTCTCCAATCGAGCCAGAATAGAGAAGGTTTATGCCCTCATAGTTAAATACTTGCCATGTATAATTGTCGGCAGGTGCACGCATCCATACATATGCGTAACCTACGTCAAAAAAATCTGAGTAATAAAAAAGAGGCAAACGCTTTTTACCTGCTTGAACCGTCCAATTATCATTTATTTCGTACGAAATATATGCCCACTCAAAATTAGCATCAAAATCATTTACACCTCGGGCAACAATTTGACCTGTGACAGATAAGCCCTCGCCAAGGTCCCCCGACACTTGTATACCAATTAACGACTCTGGAGAGAAAGATAAATCTTCTGTGTAGCCACTCACATTAGGGTAGTCAGCCAAAAAGGTTGGCTCAACACCATATTGCGGCACACCACTTCCACTGAGTACTTTACCCGCGTTAATACTTGCAAAGCCTGAAATATTAATTTCAGCGTAACTAGTCCCTGAAATAAACACTCCTAACAGCATCAATTTTTGCAGTTTCATCGTTCACCTCGTTTTATATGACCTTAATAGTCATGTTGAGTATAGTTAAACGCTGAAAAAACAAACAAAAATTTAACATTTTTTATAATTATGCAGGTTTGATCATTACTTTAATGGCTATCTGCCAAGCAGTGTGGCTTTTATATCGCTATACAGCTGTTGCTCACAAAGCGCAAATCCGCTGAGTTGGCGTACCTTATTACGAGCAAATAATGGCACGCTCATACCCGCTAAAAAACGGCACTGGGTTTCAACACCCACGTTATGAACTCCCTTTGTGGCCATATGCGCCAAAAACTCATCTACCTTTTGATAAATAACCTCATCTGCAATAGTTACAGGCGCTAGTGAGTATTCTAATTTTACAGCATTACCACGGCATACACTGCAATGGCCGCATTGCACTGGCGCATTTTGGTCGTCAAAGTAGCGCGCTAAGTTATAACTCAGGCAAGTTTGTAGCTCAAAAAAGCGCACTAAAGCAGCAATTCGTTTTATTTCAGCTTGTTCTTTATCAGCAAAGTAGTGGTGTAACTGATGGGCAAGCTCTGGGTTATTTATAACTTCACTATGCACTTTATATACTTGGGTAATGCGTTTGGTTTCAAGCGTTATAAGGTTTTTTTCGGCTAGGTAGTCAAGCGCGGCCACAACACGTTTACGGTCAACCTGCGCGGCTTGGGTAAGGGTGTCAAAATTGAGCGTGCCCCATATTTTTTTAAAATCGGTATGGCTAAATATTTGCGTTAAAAAGGCTTGGCGCTGCTCGTCAAACTGGCTAAGTAGCTCGTTTTTATCAACCAAGAACTTGTATTTAAAATCGGCATAATATGCGTACTGCGGCGTAATTGCGCCTTGCATTTCAAGTTGAACCAGTAATGTTTTAAGTGCTAATTGGCGAATATTACTTTCGCTTGAAAGGCTGTATTCTTGCATTTCCCATTGCTGTTGGGCTTGGCGAATATCGTTAATTACATATTCAATGCCACTCAGCTCAGGGGTGTCGCCATATACAAAGTTTTCTACTGTGTTTAGGCCATCTAAATTAGCAAGCGTGTAGCAGTTTGATGGGTTGCCATCGCGCCCTGCGCGGCCAATTTCTTGGCTGTAGTTTTCAATCGATTTTGGTAAATCGTAATGAATAACAAAGCGAATGTCTGATTTATCAACGCCCATACCAAAGGCTATAGTTGCTACAACTACGTTAATTTTACCCGCCATAAAATCATCTTGAATTTGCCACCTGAGTGTATCTTCAAGCCCTGCATGATACGCAACCGCCTGAATACCTTGCGCACTTAGCGTGTTAGCCACTTGCTCAGCACTTTGCTGCAGTGTTACATACACAATACCTGGGCCATTTTGCGCACGCACTATGTTTGTAAGTTCGGTGTTTTTATCAGCCGTTTTTACACTTAGCACGCTTAAATCGAGGTTAGCGCGGTAAAAGCCAGTTTGTACAATGCACTCAGGGGCAATATTAAAACGCTCGCTCATGTCGCGTTTTACTTTTTTAGTGGCGGTGGCGGTAAGCAATAGTACTAGTGGAATATTTAGCTCTTCGCGATATCGCGGTAGTTTTAAGTAGTCAGGTCTGAAGTTATGGCCCCATTCAGATATACAGTGCGCCTCATCTACCACCAGCATAGACAGCGCAACTTGGCTTATAAACTCTCTAAATCGCTCGTTTTTAAAGCGCTCTACCGACACCATTAACACTTTAATTTTACCATTTCGCACATCGTTCATTACGGTGCTGCTTTGCATTTGGTCTTGGCTAGAATCAAGGCTTGCCGCGTAAATACCTTTGCTATTTAAAAAACTAATTTGATCTTTCATTAAGGCTAGTAATGGCGACACCACTAACGTTAAGTTTTCTAAATGCATAGCCGTTAGCTGATAACACAACGACTTACCCGACCCTGTAGGGAATATAGCAAGGGACGATTGCCCATTTAAAAGCTGCTCTATAGTTTGCTGCTGCCCTGCTCTAAACTGGTTAAAACCAAAATGTTGCTCAAGTGATTGTAAAAGCGGCGTATTCATAAAAATGTCCTTTTTGGCGTTGATAACACAGGGCTATAACAGAAAAATGCAGCCTAGATGAAGTATTTGCAAGTTAGTATACCGTAAATTAGGTGATTTACTGCTGACATATCCATTATTTAGGCGCACACTATAGCCCCATAAAAGTGAGCTTTGCCAAAATAATTTTCGATACCCAAGTCATTTTAAAAAATAATAAAACAGATTGCTTGGGTATATTATTTTTAAGGGCATAGTCATGAACATAACCACTCCTAAAATCGTCGTTATTGGCGGCGGCGCTGGCGGATTAGAGCTTGCAACTCAATTAGGGCATAAACTAGGAAAGAAAAAACACGCAGAAATTTTATTAATAGACAAAAACCGCACCCACATATGGAAGCCGTTACTGCACGAAGTAGCCACAGGCTCTATTGACCCCGATTTAGATGGCGTAGTTTACTCTGCCCATGCCGCAAAACATCATTATAATTTCCAACTTGGTACCTTTTGTAATATCGACCAAAGTAATAAAACAATTACTCTCGCACCACTTTTTGACGAACTTGGCCACACTATTTTGCCCAAACGCACAGTACGCTATGACCACCTTGTTATTGCTATTGGCAGTGTAAGTAACGACTTTAATACCCCAGGCATAAAAGAGCATTGCTACTTTTTAGATTCAAACCAGCAAGCTGAGCGTTTTCAGCATTCTTTGCTCGATAGCTTTACCCGCCTTCATCAAGACGACAACCAGCAACAATCTCTTGATATTGCCATTGTTGGCGGCGGCGCAACAGGCGTTGAACTCTCGGCAGAGCTGTATCACGTGTCTGAGCTATTAAAGCTATATGGGCTTACAAATATGTCGTCTAAGCGTTTGCACATTCATTTAATTGAAGCCGGCCCACGTATTTTACCTGCATTACCAGAGCGTATTGCCGTAAGTGCCAAACGCGAGCTGTTAAAATTGGGCGTAAACGTGCTAGAACAAACCCAAGTAAAAGAAGCCACAGAGCAAGGGTTTATTACAAAAGACGAAGAACATATTAATGCCGATATTATGGTATGGGCGGCAGGCGTAAAAGCGCCAGACTTTATTAAAGACTTAGGTGTTTTTGAGCTTACCCGCAGCAACCAAATTCAAGTAAACGAGTTTTTACAAAGCACCGTAGATGAAAGTATTTTTGTACTTGGCGATTGCTGCGCCTTTACCCAAGAAGACGGAAAACTTGTACCGCCACGCGCGCAATCGGCCCATCAAATGGCACAATGTGTTGAAAAAAACCTTATTGCAACACTTAAACACCAGCCGCTAAGCGAGTTTAAATACAGCGACCACGGCTCGCTGGTTAACTTATCGCGCTACAGCACGGTAGGTAATTTAATGGGTAACTTAACCAGCAACACCTTTTTTATTGAAGGTAAAATAGCCCGCTTTATGTATATATCGCTGTATCGCATGCACCAACGCGCCATACACGGTAGCGCAAAAACCTTTGCGTTATGGATAAGCGAAAAAGTACTGCGTGTAGTGCGCCCAAAAATGAAATTGCATTAATAAATAACCCATGGCGGTAATAAGCAGATTTAATAAATTTTTATTACCGCTGTCTTTGATTTTTCACAATTCCCATGTAAATTTATACAAACCACTTAGGGAATAAGGCAATGACGGGAAAAACACTAGTTTTTAACTTTGATGGCACAGGAAATGAGCCCCGTGACGCAGAACAATTTAGCTCAGACCATTTTAAAGAAGACAGTAGTATTTCTAATATTGTTAAGCTGCACTTGTTATTAGGCGGCAAACTTGATGGTTCCCCCACCACACCTTTCTCGCAACAATTGAGCTTTTATTATCAAGGTATTGGCACTAAAGGTAGCCGGTTAAAACGCATTTTAAACCAAACTTTAGCACCACGTGGTGACGATGTTGCCAGTATTTTAAATCAAGCCATGCGTGATTTTAAAACGCATTACCAACTAGGCGATACCCTTTTACTTACCGGTTTTAGCCGAGGTGGCGCTCTCGCTAGGCGTTTTGCAAAAATTCTGGAACCTTTGATTAGTAATGATGTGTACGTATGTGTATTTGATACCGTGGCCTCAATTGGCTTATCAAAAGTGAGTAAAGCCACACGCGGCGCAGAGCACGTTATTTTTGAAAACCACACCATTGCTAATAATATTTCACAAGCACTGCACTGCGTGGCACTTGATGAAAAACGCCGTGCGTTTGAGCCTACGCTAATGAACCATCAAAATAACATTACTGAACTGTGGTTTGCAGGCGCGCATTCAGACATTGGCGGTGGATACTACCGTGATGGTTTAGCTGATATTTGCTTACGTTATGCACTTGAGTGGATTATTGAGCAGCCGTTAGCTATTTCATTGTTAACAAGTCACGATATTAACTACAAAACTCTTCTTCCAGATAGTAATTTAATTGCACAAGACGATCTCACTGTTATCCCCGACTCACTTGCACTTAGCCACCAGCAAAATTACTTTTGGTTAAACTCGTTCTTTAAGCTGGTAGATAGAGAGTGCTTTGTGCTGGTGGATAACGAAGCGAGTAATATTAGGCCATTAGTTCACCACAGTGTGGCTACACGTATTAATAAGCTCACCAGCTACCGTCCAGAGTCACTTAAAAAGCAGTCATACAGCGTTAGCTACAGTGACAACAGCACCTTAAGTTTTACCGGCTTAAGTGCGCACATTACGCTTGCCAACCAAAATATGAGCGTATTAAGTATTGGCCAAAGCCAAGATGTGGTGGTATTCGCCAGTGAGTTTTATAACAAAACGGGCTTAATGCTTGAGCAGGGTGCAACCTATCGCTTTACCCCCTACCCTGATCAACATTGGTTTGACGACGGCATAAAGTGCACGCCTAAGGGATGGCATCGAGATGACGTGCAATTAGGCGTTAAAGAAATTCCAATGGCGTTACTTGAACCATTCAGGCGACTTCCAGATGCTCAGTGGTTCTCATTAGTTGGCGCAATTAGTAATAACGAAGAATTTTTATTTAAAATAGCCAATGGCGCTACGGTGACTATTACTAAATCAGGTGAATTTAGCCCCTTTGCCAACGACTTAAGCCGCTTTTATGGGGCAAACGCAGGCAGGATAAAACTAAAAGTAACGCGCCTAAGTTAACGTGTAATAGTTAACTTAAGCTGTGGGTAACCAATGTACCCCTCGCCAGAGCTCAGGTTAAACAAGCATCAGTGCACTTTATACTGCAAAGTGCACTGGGGTTTGGGTCGCTGGTGGACGTTATTACTTTTTCATTTTATGGCCTTTTACGGCATAAAATAAAATAAATAAATAACATGGTAACAACACCGAATACCCTGTTTGTAATGAAGTAAACCCGCTTAATAATCCCCATAAAACTGGACCAAACGCCCCCCCGGCTATCCCCATAACCAAAAGCGCAGAGCCTGTGCTTGTTAGTTTTCCAAGCCCAGACAACGCAAGTGGAAATACCGCGGGCCAAACAATGGCGTTTGCTAAGCCTAAAAACGCTATAAGTAGTAATACATCGGGTAAATTAGCGCCGCCTAATGGTATTAATAATGCGTTAGCAATCATAAACGACTGTGCATCAATTAATAAAATGCACAAGGTAATAGCAATACCTAATACGGCTGATAGTGTGAGGGCTGCTTGTTGAGTTATAAACTTGGGAATAAGCAAAATACCCAAAATATAGCCAAACACCATAAAGATCATGGTGTAGGAGGTCATCACACTATAATTAGCAACGCCAAGAGAGAGCGCAAAAGTACCAATGGTATCGCCAGCAATAACTTCTACTGCAACATATAAAAAAATGGCAATCGCCCCAAAAACTAAGTTAGGGTGAGATAACGTTTCGCTTATTTCACTGCTACCTCTTGTTTGCTCAGCATCGTCAGTAATAAGTTCAGGTAATGGTGATTTTTTAACGGCAAACGCTAATAGTCCAATAAATAGTGCCATACCTAAATAAGGAAGAATAAGACCATTCGCCATGTCATCAACTTGTTGCTGGCTAAGCTCAGTGCCTACTGTATCTGTAAAATTACTTAAAATTAACGCGGTAAACACTAAGGGTGAAATAACACCCGCCCCTTTATTGAGTATGCCCATAATACTAATACGAACCGCTGCAGACTCTTCAGGCCCAAGCCTTACAACATAGGGATTAACCGCAGTTTGAAGCAATGTTTGTCCTGCGCCCATCACTAGCTGTGCCAACAAAAATAAAGGAAAAACTTGCGACATCGCAGCAGGAATAAATAACAAGCCGGCAATCATCATCAACCCCATGCCCATCGCCATACCGTTTTTATAACCAACTTTTTTAATTAACATTGCCGATGGTAACGCTGTAAAAGTCACTGCTATATAAAACGAAAATAAAATTAACGAGCCCTGAAATGGCGTTAACTTTAATATTTGGCTTAAATAAGGCATTAATGAACCATTTAGCCACGTTGCAAACCCCAGTATAAAAAATAATACTGCCACAATAGCCATGGGCAGTATGCTACTGCTTTTAGGTGTATCCATAACATTTGTTGTCATGTTATTTTTCCTTTATTTATATTTATTATCATTTTTTAAAAAGCTGTTCGCCACCAATCCACGTGCTTATAACCTGTTGGTTTGTATCGAGTTGAACAAAATTAGCAGGGCTGCCAACAATTAACCTTCCATGTGTTGTGGGTGAGTTAATATACTGTGCTGGATATAAAGATGCCATTTTTAGTGCTTCTGATAGTGGCAACTGCAAATGCTCAACGCTATTTTTCACAGCCGTTGCCATATCAAGTACAGAGCCTGCAAGCTCCCCCGTTGTTGAGGTTAACTTACCTTGGTTAAGTGTTACTGTTCGATCGAAAAAAGCAAATTCAGTTTCATTTGTACCCACAGGTGGCATTGCATCGGTCACTAAAAACACACGCCCTTTAGGTTTAGCTTTTAGTGCTACTTGGCATGCAGCATAATCAACATGATGACCATCAACTATTAAGCCACAATAGGCATTATCATTTAGCAAAGCACACCCCACAACACCCGGCTCACGCCCTTGAAAAGGTGACATTGCGTTGTATAGATGTGTAAATCCTGTAGCGCCAGCATCAACGGCTTGTTGTGCCTGCTCAAAACACGCATTTGTATGGCCTAAGCAAACATGTATGCCTAACTCACGCATTTGAGTAATATCACTTGGAAGTACATTTTCAGGGGCTAATGTAACCACCACTTTGCCTATATCTTTGCGCGATAAAACTTGCCACTCATCATCTGAAATAGGACGAATGAATTCTTCGCTATGTGCCCCTTTTTTAGCTATAGATAAATGCGGTCCTTCAAAGTGAATGCCCATAATGCCAGGTGTGTGTTTAACAATCGCATCGGCTATTACATCAGCCGCTTGACGCATAACTTCAACTGTATCGGTAATTAAAGTAGGCAGCATGGCTGTTGTGCCATACTTAGCGTGCGCCATAAGCATTCGTTTAACCTCTGATGCATTGCGTGCTCGGTTAAACAATACACCTCCACCACCATTTACCTGTAAATCTATAAACCCAGGGGTAATTAAGCCTGATAAGGTTTCATCTACATTATTAGTTTTATCATCAATAGCGGTAATAACACCCGCGTCAATTGTGAGCACTTTTTCTTTTAAAAACTGATCACCATCAAACAGCGTTGCAACCAAAATACGTTGAACTGACATTTATAATGTCCTTGTTACTTTTTTAAGCCCTTTGGGCTCGTCGGGGTTAAAGCCTCGCTTAACAGCCACTTTGGCAATATCTAAATAAAAACGCTGCAGCACTAAAAACGGCGCTAAACGTGGGTGCACTGCAATCCCATTTTGAGTAAGGTTGATAATTTGAGCGCCGCGCTGGGTTACGTCTGCTATTTGCTGCTGGTGAGAGTATGCGGTTTCATCTTCTACCGTGCAGTTTAAAATCACTAAACCTTGTTCAACTAATGTAACAGGGCCGTGTAAAAATTCTGCACTACTAAATGCCTCTGCATGAATAGCACACACTTCTTTGAGTTTTAATGCCATTTCTTTAGAGACTGAAAACCCTAAACCGCGCGCTAATACAACCATGTTTTTAATCGGCAAAAATGCGTCAGGCTGAAGTTGTACTGGTGAGTCAATGATTGCATCTAATGCTTCAGGTAACAGCTTTAACCCTTGTAATAATTCGTTATTTTGAGTCCAATTAGCAACTAAATGCACTAAAGCTGACAGCGTAGATAAATAACTTTTAGTCGCCGCAACCGATATTTCATCTCCCGCTTTAAGCCCAATAAAATCATCAACAATGTCTCTTAACGGTGACGCCTCATCATTTACCAGTGCAATACAGTATGCGCCAGCTTCTTTTGCCATTTTAGCTTGGGCAATAATATCTGGGCTTCGTCCTGATTGAGAAATAACAATCACCAATGCACCATCAAGTTTAAGTGTTTTACCGTACACACTGGCAACCGATGGCGCCGCTGAACTAACAGGGATACCGGCTTCAATTTCTATTAAATATTTACCAAATACTCCAGCATGATCTGACGAACCACGACCGATGATCATCACCATTTTTGGTGCAATATCACGTAGCTTTTGGCCAATTTTTTCTACTAGAGGCTGATTAGCAAGAATTTGCTGTTTAATGACTTCAGGCGTTTGCGCCGCTTCTTTTTCCATTAATGTGTGATACATCATAGCTCCTGACTGCTGTAGTTAACTTGCTGTTGTTTCGCGTAAAGTACTGATCCCATTTCGGGAGATGATAAAGGTGCAGATAAAACACCTTGAATATCTTTATCTAGCCAAGGCGTCATAACCGAAGACAATCCACCTATAAAAGATAATCTTGGTGATTTTTTAGCTAATAATCGACGAGCAATGTCACTCAAATAGGCACCGCTTTCTTTTAAAATACTAATAGCAATATCGTCGTTTGCCGCAGCTGACTGAAATACACACCCGGCTAATTGAGCAAAAAATGCAGCGGGTTTATTTGCAATAATTTCAACTAACTCCATGGCATCATTGACCGATAAATACTTTAAAACACATTCAGTCAGCATGTTATTAGGCATTAGCTTATCTAAGCTCAACAAGACGTTTTGACATGCTGTAAAGCCAATCCATGCACCACTTCCTTTATCGCCATGCGGAAAGCCATGCCCGCCAATCATAAAAGACTGTCCTTTAACATATGAAAAACCACACGAACCCGTACCAGCAATTATCACTGCACCATCATCACCTTGGTGTGCACCCATACAAGCAATAAGTAAATCGGTAGTTAAATACATTGTTTTGAAGGGGCTTTTCCAATGCATCATTTGTTTATGTAGGCTTGGTAAGTTAACACCCGCCAACCCCACACCTGCCACTAAGTAAGACAAAGGGGTTTCACTTAAACCTGCATCATTAAGAGCTAATTGGGCAGACTGCTCTATAGAATTAATGGCCTGTGTAAATCCATGTAAAGGGTTACCGGGCCCAGCAATACCCGTTCCTAAAATTTCATTCGCGCTGTTAACGATAATTGCTTTACATTTAGTGCCGCCCCCATCGATCCCAACAAAGAGTTCATTGTTAATTGTATTGGTGATCATTTTTGCCTCTTTACTTGTTCGACCGTGTTGCATAACACTCAAAATAAAACACGCTGCCAGAGCGGATGAATCTTATACTAACACAAATGACAGCGTTGTCATTCTTTAATTTTTATTTAAATTATGTTTCTACACCCCTTATAATTTAAGGGGTGTGCATGCTACGGCTGTGTTACTTTTAATGTACGACTAACACGACCTGATATAGGTAATTTGGAACGCACCCACACATCTTGAGTTACTTTTACCGGCGCATTATACGTCTGCCATTGTCCTCCAGCTTGCATATATTCTATTAGCAAACCGGGGTAAGCAACGTTAGCGTACAACATGCCGTTTTCAATTTTGGCTCCTGCGTTAGCAATCCGAAAGTGTACATTTGCCCTCTCTAACTTATTAAACTCTTTAAGCCCTAAACTGGCGGCAAATGTTAACCATTGTTGGTCTCGCTGCTGCTTCAGTGAAGGCGTAAAACGCTGCGTATTTCGACTATAAACAAAGCCATCATGATCGTAAGGCACCGCCCATTGCGCTTTGTGCCATGCGCGTTGTGCTAAAGATAATAAACGAGGAAAAAGCTTATACTCAGCCATATTATTGGTACGGGTATTTTCGCTCCATAGCTGACCTTGAATACCAATAAATTGTTTACCGTTTGCAAGCGGTGCAAACTCAACCTCACCTGCATCATTTTTTATAATCGTGTCGTCTGCGGTGTAAGGTCTATCTTCTCTGTCTAGCCAAAATTCGGCGTGCGCGGGTAAATTATCAGGCATGAATTGAAACACTTTTTCTGTATTAATATGCCTTGAAGCCCAGTAATAACCGTGCTCTTGAGGATCGGCTTCATAGGGAAAATCAAAATATAAAACATCTGGTGATGACACCACTACCTGCCAATTACGATTAGCAAATTGGTGCGCGCGCTGGTGGCCATTCCACATCAGCAAATCCCAACTATTACCTTGCACAATGTCAGGCATATTATTTGGGTTAGTATGCGATAGGCCATCACTCCATGCAGCTGTTTCAATATTCATGTCAGCTAACATGTTTGACACACGCTCTATAAAGTAGCTACCTAATTGTTCAGCTTTGGTAAACGGCAAATTATTTTCTTTAATAAACTCAGTACACGCTGGAGACGACACCCATGCACCCGCCGTTTCATCTGCACCTATGTGATAACGCGTTAGCGGGTGCTGCGCTTCATTATGAATTATTTTAACTTGCTCCATAACCTCGCGTATAAACGCATACGATGAATCTAAACATACATTGATGGTGTTATCGTTGTAATGCTGTACCGAAGAATATACGGTGGTATCGAGCGGATCATAAAGTAAAAACTGTTCAGCTTTTTGTTTATCACCCTGTTTTATGTACTTATTATAACGAACCTGCATAGCCTTAATAGCCGCTCGCGAATGACCTGGCATATCTAATGAGGGAATAACTTGAATATGTCGCGCACTCGCAAATTTAAGGATTTCTTGGTAATCATCCACAGAATAAAAACCATTAACCTGGCTAGAAGTATCTATGCCAGCGCCAAGTTGTGGCATTAAACACTGCTGCTCTGAGAGATCAAAACAGCGTTTTGAAGCAACATCGGTAAGCTCTTCAAGAGAAGGGATTTCTAAACGCCAACCTTCGTCATCGGCTAAATGTAAGTGAAGTTTGTTAAGCTTATAGGCAGCCATTTGATCAAGTAACTTTAATATAAATGCTTTGTCTCGAAAGTTACGGGCAACGTCCACCAACACGCCTCTAAATTCATAATGAGGAGCATCATTTACCTGACCTATTGGCAATGTTGTATTGTTTACTTGGTATAAACTCGCCAAGCTCTGCAAGGCATAAAACACACCTGAGTCATCAGTGGCGCTTATATTTATTTCATTGGCGTTAATCGCTAATCTATAACTACCTTGTGAGCCATCTTTTGTGGGTGATAAATTAAGATTTACCGCAATACCAGATGCACTCGTCGTTATACCCAATAATTTAAGTCGCTCAATGGCCGCAGTTACCCCTTTTTCACTTACACCATTAAGGTTAAAGCGTAAGCCTTGGCTAATATCTAGCTGTTGTGTTTGACTAAATGTCGCCTGAGTTGGGGTAGGAATAATGTGCTGTGCTACTTGTTTATTTTCATCTTTTAAATAAGGTGAAAAATCATACTTTGTGTTTCGCTCAAACAACCGTTCTGCTGTCAGCCATTGTGTCTCATCGTTTTTAGTACGCTTAAATTGTCGCTCGTAATCACTATAAGGTACAACATGAGGTAATAACTCTAAACCTGTCTCAGGGTCAACAGTGGGCTTAGTGCTCGTAATTACCTTGGCGTACTCATTGTGGTTAACCAAAATATAATTTGGAATTGCATCACTGTGCGATAACGACCAAAAATTAGCATAAAACGTAATAGTTTTGGTTTCGCCTGCTTTAAACCCCTTAAACGCCTCTTTTAATTCAATTACATGAAGGTCCCCATTAACATGAGTAATAGTAAATTCATCACTGAGAGCCTGTTGAATAGGCGTGATTTGACTAAAGTAAATTTTCCAACCATCCACATTAACGGCACCACTTGCCTTAATGTGTAGCTTTGCTTCAAAGCAATTACCGTTTTCAATGGTTTTATCGCAGTATTCTGACGGTCTATTATCGACTTGTTCATACTGTATTTGTAGCATGTTAGCGAGTGACTCTATTGCGGTATTACTCGCTTTAACCAGCTCAACATTTTGTTTGTGTGTTATTGTGTCCTGACACGCTGTTAAGCTCAATGCTATACAGCCTGCTATCAGTAATGAATTGAGTGTCATTGCCTGTATCCTTTAATCTATTAACTGAGCTGTTTGATAAGCCACTGCTTAACTTGCGCTCGTTGTTGACTTGTAAGCGGATTTAAAATTCCTTTAAGCTGTTCAGGAATATGTTGATTTTGCGGCTTTTCAAAGTCAAAAATATGGTAGTTAAAAAAAGCCTGCCACGCTTTTTTTTGTGCTGTGGGTAAGTCTCTAATGGTCATAATTGATAACAATAATGCATCCATTGGCACGGGTTCGCTATTCTTTGCAATAGACCCGCCCGACCAATAATTCATCATCATATTTATAGGGCTTAATGCCTCTACATGATGCCACCACAAGGTAGGAATATATAATGCATCTCCCGGTTGTAGCTGAGCGACTAGTGCCTCATTGAGTGCTTGCTTAAACTTGGGGAATTTTTCAAAATCGGGATTATTTAAATCCACCATTGAAACTGGCGCACCCGCTGGCGTATGCTCAATAGAGCCTACATATAAATTTGTGATTTGATGCGGCGCAAACAAAGTAATCTTGCGCTCACCAGCAATTACGCAGGCAATATTTTCTGCATCATCATAATGAGCCACCACCGTTGACTGATTACCCAGCCAAAATCGCGGCTTTGGTTTATCTGCAAATAACGCCATAGTGTGAGTTGTTGCAAGGTCATTAAAATAATCAACAACAGGGGCACTTTGAATAGCAACAGCACCAGGGTTATTACCCGCCTTTATTAACTCTGCATTTTGTAACAACACCTGCATAAATTGCATAAAAGGTGCAACTTTGCGGGTAAAGTTAAATCCATCACGCGCTTTGTTATAAAAAAACTGAGGTGATTCGCTTTGCGGTATTTCAGCCATTCGAACACTGCCACCCACATAGTGATCGCTTAACATGTTAAGCCAAGCATGAGGGTTTTCGCCTGTGCAGCTAGTTACTTGCTTTACTAACGGCCAATCACTTACTAACCCTTTTAAAATGGCGGGCTCGGCTAGTGGTGCTATGTCGTTTTTAAACATAGCTGGAGTTACATTATGCCAAGTTGCTACCTGTTTTAAAGCACGCATAATTAAAGACCATAATTTGTATCAAGGTGATTAATAACCAAAAGCCGAGCTAAACTCGGCTTTTGAAATGCTTATTCATATTAACTTAAAAGTTAACACGAATACCTGCCACATAACGGCGTCCATTAGAGTAAATAGACATAATGCGTTCTTCATTCGTGTTGTACTCAACAATTTCTTCATCTGTTAAGTTAACCGCTTCTAAAGTAAGCGTAACGTATTCATTTACATTATAAGAGGCGCTTGCATCCCACTGGCCAAAGGCGTCATTGAAAAGCTCATCACCATTAAAATGAAGACCTTTATACCAGTCGCTTCGGTAGTTATACATAATGCGCGCTTGGTAAGCGTCATTTTCGTAATATGCCATTAAGTTAAGCATATTTTTCGATGTCCCTTCGACTAAGCCACTTCCAACCTGATTTGTATCTCGCTTCTCATCAGCGCTTGCATCTGTGTATGTATAGTTCGCTGATACACCAAAACCACCAAAATCGTGTTGTAATCCCAACTCAATACCTTGAATTGTGCCACCTAGTCCATTACCCGGCTGTGCAAAATCAACAGGAACAAATACTTCGTTTTCTTGATCATAACGATCCTCTGTTACGTTAACGGTAGAGCGTAAAGAACTTAAGTCTTTAGCGAAGTAAGCAACCGATAGCATTGATGCCTCGTTGTAATACCATTCCCATGACAAATCAAACTGATTTGAAATAGTGGGTGCTAAGTTTGGATTACCACGACTACCTGTGCCTCGACCACCGGTTAATGAGCCAAAGGTTTCTGACGACGAAATATCGGCCCAATTTTGACGAGCCATAACACGTGCAGCACCGATACGGAGTATTTGCTCTTCAGTTAGATCAAAAGCAATGTTAAAGCTTGGTAAAAACTCAGCGTAGTCATTATCTTGGCTTACCCAGTTTAAAACGCTTGGCGTTAGCCAATCACCATTAATTGTATTTAAGCCCCACGAATCACCTGAAAACTCATAACCATAAGAGGTCTGCTCGGTGCTTACATAACGCATACCTACATTACCTCTGAAACCCTCTCCAGAAAAATCACCTTGTACATACAGCGCTAAAATATCTTCTTCTACTTCCCAAATTTCGGCTAAATTATCGTGAATCGCATAACTGGCAGATATTCCGTTTAAACCGTTAAAGGCAATTTCTTCCATTAGTTCACGGTTATGTGAAACTTGCTCAGTAATATTACCAGTCACAGCAGCATCAATACTTGTAGCGCCATTGGCATCTAAGTCACACGTTGCAAGCGTTGGGCAAGTGTCAAAAATGTGATCAAGATAATTGTCTGAATTTGCACCACCATCGGCAAATGGTGCATGCCAACTATAAGCATGACGCCCTTGAGTACGCTCTGCTTGGCGATATTTAATACCTGTTTTTATTGCTGTGAATGGGCCAAATTCAACATCGTATGTTAAATCTGCTTGAGCAAAGGTTTCTTCATCGGTAGTCGGTTTAGCACCGCCCCAAATCCATCCAGCTGCAAAGTTATTACCATCGGCGGCGTTAACACCCACATTTACATTGGGTGTACCCGTCAAGTCGTAATCATAGCCTGAGCCAACAGCAACATATTCCCAAGACGTTTCACGGTAAGTACCACCACTCGCTGCGGTTTTACCTAGCTCAAAATTAAGGCTGTAACCGTCGCCTTGGTAGTCAATATCAAGATGAACTTGATCTGTTTCAGTACTTGATACGCGGTTGATGTAGTTGTAAGCATAATTACCGCCTGCGCTTGATGCTAAAATAGCGCCATTTTTAACTTTAGTCGCATTAGTAATAATTTCAGCGCGGTCGCCAAACGCAAAATTAATTAAGTTAGAATTTTGGTTATCTACATCCATTTGCGAATCTAGATAATTCAACGTCATTAATAAGTTATCGTTAGGTGCGTATTGGAGGGTTGCAAATAAGGTTTCGCGCTCCCGGCTTTGAATAAATTTAGGTGCGCCAATGTTACGAGGCACAAGATACTCATCATCGTCGCTTTCAACCCAACCTAGCACTTCAAAACCCTGACGCTCTAAATTACGTTCTTGCTTAACAGCCGATACCATAACACCCAATGTTTCATCGTCATTTTTCCACGAATACATTCCCGCTAATTGTGGGTCTGTTTCGCCAGATGTTTCTGAATACTGCCCTTCTAGTGACAAGCTGACTGAGTTTGCATCCATATCCAATGGGCGGCGTGTTTTAAGTACAATAGTGCCCCCTATAGAGCCCTCATCAATACTTGCAACAGGTGATTTATTCACCTCAAGCCCTTTTACAATAACTGACGGTAGCATGGTGTAGTTAAAGCTTCGGTTTGCTTCATCTAAAATAAACCAATCAGCAGTACCCACTGTTTGACCATTTAACAATGTTCGGTTGTATTTAGGGCCAGCACCACGAATACTGATTTTTTCACCTTCACCAAATTCACGGCTAACTGCAACACCAGTAATACGAGACAGTGTTTCAGCAACGTTTTTGTCAGGGAACTTGCCAATGTCTTCAGACGTGATCACGTCTGACACATTTGAAGAAAAGCGTTTTGCATTAAGGTTTTCTTTTAGTGAACTGCGGATCCCTTTAACCTCAATAACTTCCATTTCTTCTTGTGCTAATTGCGCATCTTGTGCAATGGCCGCAGCAGATAAGCTACCAGATAAAATAAGTGCAATTGAACTAGCTAGCATTCCCTTTTTAAACAGTGAATTTGACATTGGTTTCCCCTTATTGGTGTTTCATTTTTTTTAGTGTTCTAGTGTCTGAGTGTCAGTATTTTTTACAAATAAACAACGCGCTACGGTGTCATGATATTTTGTGTTAAACAACATGACAGCGTTGTCATTACGGAGCGACTTTACACCGTTTTTATTTTCATAGCTACATACGAGCGCAAAAAAGATACAAAATATTTACATAATAAATCATACAAATTACATAATGTGTTGTATTTAATAAATAATAAATTAGTCATTTTTTTATAAAAAATTTCAGAATTTTCATGATCTGCGATGCCCATTCAATAAATTAACTATCAATCTCAACGGATGTCTTTATAATTTGTTCATTAAAAATAATATCCAATACGCAGTTACCGCTATTTTAACTGTCGATATTAACTAATAAATTAGTGCCAAAAAAAATAATATTAAAGGTCTATTAAGCTTATGAAAGCAACAATAAACGACGTGGCAAAAGATGCAGGGGTATCGATAAAAACGGTATCACGAGTAATAAACAACGAAGCGTCTGTGCGTGACAATACGCGTGAAAAAGTCATGGCGTCGGTTGAAAAGCTAAACTACCATCCAAACTTAGCAGCAAGAAGCCTTGCAGGAACAAAGGCTTACAGTATTGCCTATATTTACGATAATCCTAATGCCTATTACATCATAGACATGCAAAGAGGTATTTTAGATGCCTGTAAAAAACAAGGTTTTGAATTACTCATTCACCCATGCGATGCGAAAGAGACACGAATAATAGATGAAATTACCGACATGGTAAAACGCACGCGAATTGCTGGTATTTTACTCACACCGCCCTTTTCAGAAATGCCCAATTTTGTAGAAAAACTCACGCAGTTAAATATTAAAGTTGTGCGCATACTATCGGGCCACAGCGCACCAGATACGTTAACCCCGTGTATTATGATTGACGATAACTACGCTTCAAAATCTATTACTGAGCATTTAATTAATAATGGCCACAGTCGTATTGGTTTTTTAGCAGGTGGCTCAGAGCATAACTCAACTAAAGAACGATTAGAGGGCTACAAAGCAGCTTTAACGCAGCATAACATTGAAATAGACTCGCAGTTGATCATTGCCGGAGAGTACTCGTTTGAGTCAGGTGTTGAAGGGGCAAAAGCATTAATAAATCAAACCAACAGGCCAACCGCTATTGTGTCTTGTAACGATGAAATCGCCGCAGGTGCGCTATTTGCAGCGCGCTTAATGGAAATTGACATACCGAGTCAATTATCAATTACAGGCTTTGAAGATAGCCCATTTTCGCGCCAAACATGGCCTAAGCTTACTACCGCTCACCAGCCTAACAATCAAATAGCGCAAGATGCTGCTAATTTATTAATTGCGCAAATTCGTAATGGCAACGACCGCGACATTATCAAGCAATATACCCCTGAACTGGTAGTTAGAGACTCAACTGCCCATATTGACTAATTAAAAAAAGCAGGCTAAAACTCTTTTTTAGCCTGCCTTATCGCTTTATACCAATTCGCTTGATTAACTGTTCTACTTTGAGGGTAGAATAACGTGTTGATAGCAAGGCAAAAAATTCGTTATTTAGTTATTTTAAATGAGAATTTTTTAACGTAGGTAACGACACGTTTAGTTCCGCAAAATGATTAAGTATTATTGAAGATTGGTATTCCTAAACGTTTATTACCCCTCGTTTACCGCCATTGCTAAATCAGATTCTGCATCAGCTAACATAGCAAACTCTTCATCTGCAGTTTTAGCGACTAAGCGCTTAGAGCTGTATCCAAAATAATACGCCGCTCCGAATGCAAATAAAATTACGGTGTATAAAAACGCGCGAGGGTCAAAGGCATATACACCGGTAAGTGCAACAAGTGATAATACAAGTGCAATACCCGAGGTAACAACACCGCCTGGCGTTTTATAAGGGCGGACTAATTCAGGTTGCTTTATACGCAGCATAATATGGCTTAATGCCATTAATGCGTAAGAAACCGTAGCACCAACAACTGCCATGGCTAGCATTAAGTCACCTTCACCACTTAGTGAGGCAATAAAACCAAAAATAGCAGGTACTATTAACGCACGCGCTGGTACTTTGCGCTCTGTAGTAATTGATAGAGATTGTGGTAAATAACCCGCACGAGAAAGGGCAAACACTAAACGACTGTAACCATAAATAATAGAGAAAAAAGACGCCACCAAGCCCGCTAAACCTAAAATATTAACCGTCGTAGCTAAGCTGCTATTGCCTGTTGCATTAAGCGCATCTACCAGTGGTACTGCACTGGCACCCATTGCATTTGCACCTGCGGCACCAGGTACTAAAACAACCACTAATAACGCAGTGAAAAGTAAAAATACCATTGCTCCAATAATGCCTTTTGGAACATCTTTAGCGGGATTTTTTGCTTCTTCTGCTGCAAGTGGGACACCTTCAACCGCTAAAAATAACCACATTGCAAATGGCAATGCAGCCCACACGCCATACCAGCCAAGCGGTAAAAACTCGCTTGCGCCTGCTGAATCGGTTACGGCTACATCAAATAAATTTGAGGGGTCAAAGTTAGCAACAAGCGCAATCGCAGTGGCAACAATAGCAAGCACCGCTAAACCACTTATTACCATCATTACTTTTAGTGCCTCACCTACACCCGCTAAGTGAATGCCCACAAATGCCAAGTAAAACAGCGCATAAATCCATGGACCATTAAACCCAGTTAATGCTTCTACCGCAGAGCCAATAAATATAACAATAGCAGCCGGCGCAAGCGCGTATTCAATCAATACGGCAAGGCCTGTTAAATAGCCACCAGCGGGGCCCATTGCTTGGCGGGCAAAGCTATATCCACCACCTGCGGCTGGAATAGCAGCCGACATCTCAGCAAGCGAAAGTACCAACGTTAAATACATAATAGCCATTAATACTGCGGCAATGGCAAACCCACCCCAACCAGCTTCAGCTATGCCAAAATTCCAACCTGCAAAATCGCCCGATATGACATACGACACCCCCAAACCGGCTAGCAGTAACCAACCTGCAGTGCCACTTTTTAATTGCCTTTTGGCAAGGTATTCTGAGTTATTGTTCGACATTGTTCTCTCCGTTGATGCTTGATTTTTATTGTTTTGATTTTTTAATTGCTTATTATTTGGCAATTAAAAAGTTGGTATTAGGTTGTTGATGTTCAATTACATCGTCTTGGGTTCGATCTTTTAGGTTAACGCCAGTTAATTTGAGCTTTTTTGCTTCGCGTAATAAATACACAGTACGGCGGGCGGCTTCTTCATACGACAACCCAGCGGGTCGAATATTTGAAATACAATTTCTGCACGCATCGCTCAACCCTGCTTTTGGCGCCCAAGTTAAATAAAGCCCTAAACTATCTGGGGAGCTCAGCCCTGGTCGCTCACCTATAAGTACCATGACTATTTGCGCATTTAATAACTCGCCAATATCATCGCCAATGGCTACACGTCCTTGTTCTACTAACGTTATTGGCGCTAGTTTTAATTGCTGACTTTCGTCTAGCTGTCCTAGCAGTTCGCTAATAAATGGTTGTGTATTTTGTTGAACAGCCAAAGAAGAAAGCCCATCAGCCACAACAATAGCTAAATCATATTTAGACTCAGTGTGTTGCTTTTGTTCTGCCATAAAACTAGCTAATGTTGTGCGGCTTGATTGGTTTAACTTACGCCCTAAGTCGGGACGCTGTAAGTAAGTAGTACGATCATCCGCTTGACTGTGAAGATGCAAAACAGGTGCTGCTGGATTTAAATCGCTCAGTCTGCATGACATTTCGTTAATATTAAGCGCAAAGCCAACAGCATCCCGGGCTTGCGCATGAGATAACTGAAACGCCAGCATTTCTGAGGTCGGTAGACTAATACCCGCTCTACCAAGGCCTATACGGGCATCGGTAAAGCGGCGTAAATCGCTCCACGGATTATGTACCACCTTGCCATTACTTTTATGATCAGTTTTTGCATTGAGGGTTTTAGGATTACTTGCCATTAGCTCCCTCCTGCTATTGCATTAAGCGGCTTGGCAAACGCTTCTGGGATTGTATTAGCTAAAATGATGTCCTGAGTATTTTGCATTATTTTCATTTTGCTTAACCAGGCCTCAAACTCTGGGGCAGGTTTTGAACCTAAAACTCTGCGCACATAAAGCGCATCGTGAAACGAGGTAGTTTGGTAGTTAAGCATAATGTCGTCAGAGCCCGGGATACCCATAACAAATGAACATCCCGCTACACCTAATAATGTAAGTAAATTGTCCATGTCGTTTTGGTCGGCTTCGGCGTGGTTGGTGTAACACACGTCGCACCCCATAGGTATGCCCAAAAGCTTGGCGCAAAAGTGATCTTCAAGGCCTGCGCGGGTAATTTCTTTACCATCAAATAAGTATTCAGGGCCAATAAACCCCACAACGGTATTAACTAATAAAGGATTAAATTTTCGCGCTACAGCATAAGCACGCGCCTCACAAGTTTGTTGATCAAGCCCGTGGTTCGCATTGGCCGAAAGCGAGCTGCCTTGTCCCGTCTCAAAATACATGACATTATTACCAACCGTGCCTCGCTTTAAGCTAAGCGCAGCGTCTTGCGCCTCTGCTAACGTATTTAAATTAAAACCAAAGCTTGAATTTGTAGCCTCTGTGCCGCCTATTGACTGAAAAACCAAATCAACCGGTGCGCCAGCTTCTATGCACTCAATCGTATTAGTTACATGGGTAAGCACGCAGCTTTGCGTTGGAATTTCATATTTTTGGATTACATCGTCCATAAGCGTCATCAGCTTAATGGCTTGAGCAACATTGTCGGTGGCAGGGTTTATACCTATTACCGCGTCACCATTTCCGTAAAGCAGGCCATCCAGCATACTAGCCGCAATCCCGTTAATATCATCGGTTGGATGATTAGGCTGTAAGCGGGTAGATAAATGCCCTGGCAAACCAATTGTATTTCTAAATGCACTGGTTACATGGCACTTTTTAGCAACTAAAATTAAATCTTGATTACGCATAATTTTGCTAACCGCTGCCGCCATTTCGGGAGTTATAGCAGACCTGACGCTTGCAAGTACCGCAGGAGTTGCAAAATCACTCAATAACCAATTACGAAAATCCCCAACCGTTAAATGTGAAATGGTCAAAAATGCATTCGCATCGTGCTCGTCCATAATTAGGCGCGTTATTTCGTCATCTTCGTAAGGAATTAACGCATCATTTAAAAATGTTTTAAGTGGCACCTCTGCTAATGTCATTTGTGCTACGGCTCGTTCCTGCGCCGACTGCGCAATAACTCCTGCCAACCTATCGCCCGACCGCGGCGGCGTAGCTTTAGCCATTAACTGGGCTAAATCTCTAAATTTATAAGTTTGTGTACCAAGCGTGTAACGATACGTTTGCCCCATTTTTTACCTCATTTAACTCTTTCAAACCTTGGTACAGGTTTTGCTGCAGCACTATTTATAATTATGTTTAATTTAAATACTAAAAGCTTAATTCGTACCAAAGAACTATCGAATTTTGGCAAATCGGTTTTTTCACAATAATTCAGTAACTTAAAAGAGTTTATAAACGGTTAAAGTTTCTTAATAAGCAATATAAAAATAAAGAGCAAACCCAAAATGGCGCATCAACATTTATCAAACGCACCACAAAAGAGCAAAGTAGATACTCACGACATTGATGAGCAAGCAAGTAACCTCATCAATTGGCAACAAAAATATGATCAGGTCAGTGAGGGTGGCTTTTTTGGTTGTATTGAAGGCGTTGCTCATTCTAATATTCACGTATTTGAAGAGTACACAGAGCGTGCGCTTCGCCAGCAATGTGTTATTGCCGACAACTCTATTTGGTTGGGGATCCCTAAAACATCGTGCGAGAGTAAAATTAATGGCTTAGATGTTCTAAGTAACCAATTTATGTGCCGCAGTAGTCACAGCGATTTTGAATTAATAACACCTGAAAAATTTAATATTTATGGGGTAGTCATTAACTGGCAATCAATTGAGTGCATGGCGCAACTGCAAGGTATTAATTTACAAAACATGAATGCATTTGGCGCAGAGCGACTCACAGTAAATAGCCCAACTCTTAACAGAGCGCGCAGTGTTATTAACAGCATGGTTAATCATGATGCCCATGGCTTAAACGCCAATTTACAACAAGAAATGCTTTACATGCTTGCGCTAAATTTATTAAAAACTGAAAGTCAGCAGCACAACATTGCGCCAAGTTATAAGCATCGCAAAGCCGTAGTAGACAAAGTAAAAGCACATATCAAAGCTGATCCACAAAGCACAGTGACTATCACACAATTATGCGAACTCACGCATGTAAGTCGGCGTACTTTACAGTATAGTTTTGAAAGTATTTTAGGTATTAACCCGCTGCGATTTTTACGCTTAACACGTTTAAATAATGTAAGGCGTGAACTTAAAGTAGTTGGGCAAACTAAGCCAATTTCTGTTATTGCTGCAAACTGGGGATTTTGGCATGCGGGGCAATTTACTAAAGATTACACTCAGTTGTTTGGTGAGAACCCATCACAAACCATCGCAAATACTATAAAGGAAGGTCGCTAAAGTTATGATCGGGTAAATTATCTTGTAGACGCGCAGCTTGCTGGTGTGACGAGCGATAGCGCGTAAATAAAGCCCATTATTCACAAAGAGGTTTAGAAGCGCTTCGCTTTTAGAGAAATAAATAGCATCTTGCGCGAGTAAGCTTCGCGCCTACAGCTTTCACTTCTCATTTACTCCTCTTTCCCTTCTCTTTGTGTATTTTTAATAAAGATCAATAAATTACAAAAAGGTTGAGACGTGCTTTGTTCGGGCTAGAGCTCATACAGCAAATGCGCTTCTTATTGCGTTAAATTTACATATCGTAGGCGCCTCAAAGCACCATATTATAGATAAAGACAACACACTTACCCGCATGCTGCGGCAAAAAGTAGGCAGTTAAAAGTCTTATTTGATCGGTGCTATTTAAGCCGCGATTAAATAAGACTCTCGTCCTACGTGTTTGTTATTGCGTTTAAACGAGCCTTTGCCTTTTTTAGCTTTTACCACTTGAGGTTTAAACACTTTAGAGGTTACTAAAGCCGCCAGCGCATTATGATTAATAACACCTCGACCGGTGTCTACCGCACTATTATTTGCGGCTTTACTTTTCGATTTTTTAGCCATTTTATTTCCTAACTATTTATAACAATAAGAACCTTAAGAAGTGGCGATTGTATGCCTAATTTTCAAGCTTGCAAGTATTTTTATCATTACACAACGCTCTTTTTTCATAATAAATAAACATAAAAAAAGCGCAGTAAATAACTGCGCTTGGTAGTAACCTGAACTCTGGATAATAAATCTATCTCTAGCAGCTATTTCCAGCGCTAACAGCGTTGAATTTACTTGAAATAGGCTAGCTATTGACGCGTAAATTCGCCTTGTTTCCACTGAAAACCTCTGGCTAGAGAAATAAGCTTAAATATCATCATGGTGAAATATGTTGGTATATCTCTTAACCAGAGTTCAGGTTAAATAGTTTTTAGCTCAAGTAATTAAAATTCAAAGCTTACTTTTGCATAATATGTACGCCCGTCAAAGCCATAAGGCAATGCACGTACAGGGTATTTAAACGCACCATTGGTAATAAAGTTAAGTACTTCGTCATCACCTAGTTCATCGGGTGTTTCATCAAATACGTTGTCGGCACCAACCGAAAGCGTAAACATCTCATTAATGTCATAACTTACGTTTACATCAACCAACACAGCTGATTCAACTGTACTTGTTGGTTTAAACGACCCCGTTGGAGAAAGCTCACCCGGCAATGAAATATGGTCGTTACCAAAGTATTTTACATCGGTTTCGCCAAAGTAATTAAAACGAAGCGTTGAAGTATATGCGTCGCGCGCATAATCAAATGTCAGCGTGGCACGCTCACTTGGCTGTCCATCAGTAAAAAAGCTACGCTGTAAATCATCAAAGGCAACCGCTTCTGGAATACCTTCTTCTGCATTAACGTTATCAATTTTAGTGTCGTTCAAATTACCAGCAAAAGTAACACCCAAATTAGCACCGTCGATTTCAGTACGGTATGAGGCAATAATATCAACACCTTGCGTAGTAGAATCAACAGAGTTTGAGAAGTAATTAGCCTGTACTGCACCTGTAGCTTGAAGCGCAGCAAGCGCATCAGGGCTAAACGATACGTCGTCAGCCGATAACAAACTTCCTAACGTTATGCGGTCCTTAATTTCCACACGGTAAAAGTCAACTGTAAGTGAAAGCTCGCTGCTTACATCGTAAACAAACCCCGCGCTGTAGTTAGTTGAAGTCTCAAGCTCTAAAGTATCAACCCCTAACGCACTTGGAAATGCCGTGCCTGTGTTAGCAGTAAACGACTGAGTTAACGAGCCATCCGACCCTAAGTTGGTTGTAAAAGCTGTATAACCGCTTTGCTGAAGCGAAGGCGCTCTAAAGCCAGTTGATACCGCACCACGAACAGCAAAGTCATCATTAAACTCGTAACGTGTCGCTAGTTTACCTATTAAATCGTCACCCGCATCTGAAAAGTCTTCAAAGCGCAGTGCACCACTAACGTTCCATGCATCTGTGATCATCGTTTCTACATCTACAAATATCGCGTAGCTATTTCGATCACTTTTATTTGCCGCTTCTGGGCGTAGGCCGTTATACGCCTGAAATCCACACTGCGCAAATTGATTTTCGTCATTGACTGACGGATAAGAAGTATCAGTATTAGCTAAACCACAGGCATACGACGCTTGGCTACCTGGTACTATTTCGTAATTTTCTTTACGGTATTCTGCGCCAATAGTTACGTATAGTGGTTCACTGCGACCAATATCTACAATGCCATTAAAATCGGCATTAAATGTAGTTTGATCAAATCTAAATCCACCGGAATAGCCACCGGTTGGGCCTGCATTAGCTGCAATATCAGCATCGCTAGCTTCAGGGTTATTAAATAAGTACTCGGCAGCGTAAGACGCATTTAAGGTATTACGTGAGGTAAAGTCGTATTGGTTTTCACCATATACAGCCGACACATCGTAAGTCCAATCAGGGTTTATGTCCCCTTTAAACCCTATTGCGAATGAAAGGTCTTGTGCTTCATTGTATATACGCGGTAAAAAACCATCACTGTATACTTGTGTCACGTTTTTAGACGCTTCGTTAAAGTTACGATAAAAACCATTACCTAACGCGCTTCGTTCTGAGAACCCACCAAACGAGTAAAGCTCGCTATCGCCAACAGGCAGTGCCATATTGTAAAACAGCGATGTAAATTCGCTATCAGCGTTACCTTGTCCCCAGCGAACACCCTCTGAAAGCGTTCCGGGTTCTACATTTAACGAACCACCCGTATCGCGTTCTGCACGGTTAGTCCCGTCAGCATCACGGTATTCAAGTGATAAATTAATAAAACCACCTTCGTTACCTAACTCAAAACCACGGTTTAAACCTGCGGTAACTGTGTCGCCATCGCCTTCGCTTGTGCCGCCATACTGAACAAAGCCAGTTGTTACACCTGTTGAATTATTAAGTGATAGGTTAATTACACCTGCTATTGCATCGGAGCCATATTTTGCCGCTGCACCATCACGAAGTACTTCAACGCCTTTAAGCGCAGTTAACGGAATTGCGTTCATATCGGTGCCCGCAGCACCAGCCCCCACAGTACCGTTAAGGCCAAAAATAGATTGATTATGACGGCGCTTGCCATTAACCAATACAAGCGTTTGATCGGGTTGTAAACCACGAAGTGTAGCGGGTCTAAATAAATCAGAACCATCTGACACCTGCGTACGCGAAAAGTTAAATGACGGTGCAGTAGCTTGTAGGCTTTGGCCAAGCTCAGTATAACCACCTTTATTTAAATCATCTGAGTCTATTAAATCTATTGGTGAAGATGACTCTGTTGAGGTGCGATTAGACACCCGAGAGCCTAATACAGATATTTGTTCAATATTTTTAGCAGCTTGAACGGGGGCTTCTTGCGCGATAGCAACGCCTGGTGCGCATACTGCAAATGCAACTGCCGCTGCAAGTGTATTTAAACGATATGTTGACATAGTGACGACCCTGTTTATGTGTGTGTTCTTATAGTTTATTTAGCGATTTAGCATCGCCAATGAGGAACATCCTAGCAACATTAGCAAATAAAAAGAAATGAAAAATTTTAAATTAAAGGCCTAAGTATGCAAATAAAGTTCAACCTAAGAAAAAAACACACCAAAAAGACTAAAATTAATACAAACAAGGAATTAAACTTACAAAATAAATACTTAACACATTATTTACATTGAGTATTTATTTATTAACTTATGCTTTTAAAGGAAGTGAGCACAAAATAGACGTACCTGTCTCTATTATGCTGTTAACTTGTATCTTTCCTGCGTGTTCTTGCACTATTGAGTGCACAAGCGTTAGCCCCATCCCACTATTTTTTCCTACTTCTTTGGTCGTGAAAAAAGGGTCAAACATCTGTTCTTGTACATGGTTTGTCATGCCACAACCGTTATCTTTTATCTCAATACAAATAAAGCTATTTTGTTCAAAAACACGCACTTCAACAATGCACCCTTTGGTGTCATTATGCTCACAGGCTTCTCGGGCATTAATGAGTAAATTAACAAAAAGCTGATTAATGGAAGCTAAATTACAATAAATAGGCGGAACATTTTCAAAATCGGTTTTTATAGCACACAGCGATAGCTGACTTTCAAGAAGCTTAAGCATATTTACAGCAATATCGACTACGTTCACGAGCTGCACTGCATGACATTCATTAGATTCAGAAAAATTAAGTAAATTTTGAACGCAATAGTTAACCTGCCTTAAGGTGCTCGCGCTGTCTTTTATTTTGGCCGACAAGTCATTGCCAATCCAAGCAAATGGGTGCTGTAAATTAAGTAAGTCGAGCTCGTGTTTAAACTGGCTTTCTTTGAGTTCACCGTTTAAGTATTGCTCGCTTATATTTAATAATGTGGAGATTATTGGGCTGCTATGGCTAAGGTTATCTATCGTATTAATTGCTTGTGACAATGGAGTGCTTATTTCCGAAGCCGCATCAACACTTAACGTACCCAGTGTTGCCATTTTAGTACTTTGGACAAGCATTTTTTTATACCGTGCTAATTCGGACTCTTTTTCACTTAGTTGCTTTTGTAACGACTTAAGTTTTTTTTCATCGTTTAAACATACACTTTCTAAATGACTCTCTACTTCATTCATGCCAGTATCCCTATAGCTTGTATAACTAATATTTAGTTGCCAAACTGAAAATACGCAACCAGATCTCCTTTTTGTTCTGTAAATAAATGTGTAAATTGACGATAAACAGGCAGACTTAAAGCACTTCCCACTCAAACGTATTTATTGCCTCACAAAAGGATGAACCAATCCCCTGTTGCTGACAACCAACAATAAGGGCCTCGTTAGACTGCTTATGAAATAACTTTTGATGAACAATATAAAGGGTATTACTCAAATTATCAGCGGGGGTTTTTAACTCATTGGAGTTTAAAATTAATGCGCACACCTGCGTACTCTGCCCCCATAATTTCATGATATAAGCAGATACATGAAGGTAATTTATACTTTGCTCAGGCTCAGTTAATTTGTGTTGGTCCGTCACTTCTTCAACATTTATTAATTTACCAACAAAACTCAATAGCGCCACTGAAAATAGCAAAGCCTGCTCTTTTAAGTTCATACCTATATGTTGTGCAAATTTTTTAACACAACTAGCATAATGTGTTGCAACATGTATTTGCTTTTCGTGATCGATGGCCGATATAGAAGGAGGCAAATTTTCTGCCATTAATAATGATGTACTAATTGACAATAAAATAGTCGTACCAAGGCGAGAAACGGCCTCTTCTATAGAAACTGTTTTACGTGTAAAGCCCAAATAGGCCGAGTTAGCAAGTTGCAGCAACTTAGCAACAATAACAGGCTCCTTAGAGACAAGCTCGGCTACTTCAACTAGGTCGAACTCTCCACTATCAATAAGCGTATTGAGCTCTTGCAGCAGTGAAGGATAAACCGGAAAGCTAGACATTGCCCCCAGTTTTCTTCTCATACTTTCTGAAAACGGGAGTGCTTTTAATTCTGCCACATTGTTAAACAAAAGTATTAAATCGTCTTTATTGAATGGTTTAGCAAGGTACATATGCACAACGTTACATTGACGCATTTTTTCGGTTAACGACGAGTCCCCCGTGAGCAAAGCCCTCACTGGGTACGAATTTTCAATTAAACAGCGCTCTAACACATCTAATCCATTAACGTGCGGCATTAAGTAATCGCTTATAATTAGGTCTATTGATTTATTATTTTTAAGCACAGACCAAAATTCATTTATTTCACTCACCGTAATAACGTCAGCAGCGGGGTATATTCTGTTAATAGTTCTATGTAGCGCCTTTAATATAAACAGCTCGTCGTCAAATAAAACTACTCTCATTGTTTTCATTCATCACCGCGCACATTTGTATTTATTAAGTAATCATAAAACTCATCCGCAGGCAAAGGTCTAGAAAAATAAAAACCTTGAATATAATCACAGCCAAGTCTTTCTACCAATTTACATTCGTGAGCCGTCTCGACTCCTTCTGCAATCACCTTTAAATTAAGATCATGGGACATACGCACAATGTTTCTGATCATACTTTGCATTTCAAGGGATGAATCTAAACCACTTATCAGCTCCTTATCTAGTTTTATGCCATCGATTGATAACTTTGAAAGATACGCAAGTGATGAATAACCTATACCAAAATCATCAATTTGGACTTCAAACCCTAAGCTTCTTAATCTGGTTATTTGCAGTTGGCATTTTGTTAGATCATCCATTAAGTAGGTTTCTGTTAACTCAAACTGAATATTTGATGCACTGAGGTTGTTCTCATTTAGAGACTCAAGCATAAAGTCTATCCATTCAGGGTCTTCTTTAATTTGCCGAGCAGAAAGGTTTATAGCGAGTTTACCTACTTCAACTTTTTGCATGTTCCATTGCTTAAGCTGTTTAAAACTTTGTGAAATTACAAATCGACTTATAGCGATAATTTGGCCATCGCATTCTGAAATAGGTATAAATAAACCAGGAGACACCCATCCATATTTTGTTGGTTCGTACCACCTAATAAGCACCTCAGCACCACTTACCTTATGTGTTTTTAAATCTATTTTTGGCTGAAAACATAAACTAAATTCTTCGTTATCAATTGCTTTAAAAAGCAGCCTACTTAGTTCAAAGTTTTTTCGGTAATCGTTTACTAACTCTGCATCAAAGCGTGTAAAAAAGCGTTGCTGTTTTTTTGCTAGGTAATTCATGTTCAGGCTAAGATGATTTATAAGTTCCTTGCCCGACAAAACATCTTCAGGAAAAATGCCGTAAACCCCATAAAGCTCTAAACTCATTCCTTTATAACGCTGGGGTATCGCATCGCTAAATAAGCTCATAGTTTTATTTAGAGCGGCAAGTAATGTGGCATCGTTACTTGCGTGAGGTACAGATAACATAAACTGGTTAGAATGCTTTTGACACATTCTCACCTTTTCACCAAAGGTATTGTGCAATACTTTTGCAAGCAAATGTGTAAACTCGTAAGCGCTTTGGTAATCTAATAAATCAGCAATAAGTTCGAATTTAGCAATACCGATAAAAATAACCGTGTAGCTAGTGTTTTCACTTTCATACTCATTTAGCTGTTGATAAAAAGCAGGTTCTTTAATTAAAAAATCACCAAAGCTTTCTATTAAAAATTTGTCGCTCGACTTACTAGGGTTAACCGACAGCTTGAGTAACTGACAAAAATCATCAGACCAATAACGTTCCAAAATAAACTCGTATTCTTTTTCGCTTTCTGCGCATTTACGAGCAATAAATAACATATTGGTTTGATTACTTAAAAAGGCCGTCAAATCGTCTTTATTTGGCTGTGCGTCTATATTAATTATGTAATCATCAACAAAGCTGTATAAACCTGAAAACAAAGACTGCGCAGGCGCATTAAAACGGTTTATTTTACCATTTTCGTCTATTTCAATAAGCGCAGTAACGCTACCTAAAAGCAGTTGGTCACGCTCGTGCTTTGCAATGCGCTTGCAATAGAGTTGTTGCGCTTGTTGAATGGTTGTTATCAGTTCATTTTCATTCCAAGGCTTTTGTAAAAACTTAATCGCCAGTCCTTGGTTAAGAAGCTCAACCACCGAATTAAAATCAGCATGACCGCTAAGCACTATATTTATTATTTCTGGCCAGTGAATTTTAACTTCTCGAAGTAAATCAGCCCCAGTCATATTAGGCATTCGGTAGTCAGTCACAATAATAGATACGTCGCTTGTTTTTAAGTATTCAAGCGCCTCAGGGCCACTTTCGGCTACACTTACCTTAAAGCCGGCACGCTGCAATACACGCCGTAAAGAGCGCAAAACATTAACTTCATCATCAACCAAAAGGATACTAGGTTCCACTATTGGCTCCTATTGTTATTCAATCTTAAAAAAGATCAAAACAGTTAATACAACAGTACTTAAAACGCCTGCCGTCATTAAAATGATAGGGTAACAGTAACTTACATTTAAATAACATGTAACCCTAATGCAAATATATCACTTGCTATCTACAAACCACCAACCCAACCATAAAGAATTAATATAATAAAAAATACCAACCCAATATAATTAGCTAATAATAAACAATACCAGCAACACTATTCAATCAACCTTTAGTCACAAAACACACCTCTCTTCGCGCTGTTTTTTTAGCTCATGAACTTTTTGGGGTATTGAAAACAAACACAAAGCGACTGCCTTCACCCACTTTACTCAGTACATCAACACTTGCTTCGTGCTCTTCAGTGATGGTGTACACCTCAGACAAGCCTAAGCCAGTACCTTGCCCAACCTCTTTGGTTGTAAAAAAGGGATCAAAAATTCGCTCTAAATCAGACTCAGCAATACCTGCGCCAGTGTCTTCAATAATAAGCTTTATTTTGTCTTGTTCTTGCTTACACTCAATGGTCAGTGTTCCTCCAGAAACCATCGCTTGTAACGAGTTTAAAATAGTATTAAACAAGAGTTGCCGTATTTTACTTGCCTTACCCCATAAAAAAACAGGCTCTGCAGGAAACTGCTTTTCAATTTGAACTTTATATTTGAGCTCATTCTTTAACACAATTAACGTCGACTCAATCTCAGCGCATAAGTCTACTTCCATCCAGCTTTCTTCATCGCTTAATGCAAAATCTCGTAAGCTATTAACAATTTTTTTAACTCGCTCTGCACCATCTAGCGACTCATCGAGTAGCTCCGGTAAATCTTCTATTATGAAGTCAACACCCTGGCGTTCGTATACATCCTCAAGTAATTTAATAAAGCGATCGTCAGCCTGTTTTACAATGATTTTTTTTTGCGTCTGCGTTGTTTTTATTAGTTTTAATGCATAATCCTTGAGCGTTTCTAGGTTTGAGCTCACAAACCCTATTGGGTTATTAATTTCATGTGCAACCCCTGCGGCCAACTGACCTATAGACGCCATTTTTTCTGATTGCAGCATTTTCTTTTGCGCTACTTTTAACTCTTGATGCAGTGCCTTTAATTGTTGGTGCTCGTCTTCTAGCGCATTTTTTAAATCAGATTGCTGAATAAAATAACTGGCCTCTGCGGTTACATCTGTCACAAAAATACTGACATGCGTAACCTCTGCATTTTCATTTGATAGCGGCATAAATTGCACATTTTGGTACATTTGCGACTCATCCCCGGTAATAGGGCGACTGCTTCGCATGGGGAATACATGGGGGCGTTGTTGCCAGTAACTAAAGCTTGGGTTTTTTAAAATAAATACACTGTCAATTTTACGTTTTAAAAAACGCGCTTGTTCTTCAAATACAGTTAATAGGGGTTGGCCAACTAAATCGGGTTGGCGAATAGTTAATCCACCTAAAAACGTAGGGTTAGCGAAAGTGATTGTCATATCCTGATTTATAATACAGGCACCAATAGGAAGTTGCTCAATGACGCGTTCAAACTCGCTTTTTTCCATCAATCCTCCAATAAGGCTTTGATTGGTATTAACAGCTGTTCAATAGACCCTTCACTTAAGCCAATGAGTATGCGCGCATCGAATTGCATTTGCTCAATAAAAAATTCAACTTCTATAATTAAAATAGACGACCACTCATTACTGTGAGCAGATTGCACCGGATAATAAAACGCAGGCATATTTAATTGCGTTGATAACTCAAGCTGACTGGTAAAGCCTTGTAGGCAAGCAGCAGATAAAATATTGGTAATTTCTAAAACAAGTTCTTCTGTTGCGGCTTCATCAAGCGGTAAGTCAAAATCCATTACTTCAGCCAACGCATTGCAACCGTCTTTATGCATACTCATTATCACTTCACCACGAATAGTGCCCGTGAACGACTGTCGTGCAAACCAGTTATTTGAAAGACTATTAATCATTCCCTGAAAATCTTCAGGAGACATTGCTTGAATAGCAGGAATTGACAAAGACACTTTGGTTTGAATAAGTCGAGCAAGCGCATCGGCCGCTTGCCCCATAGAAATGTTCATTATTTCTTGAAGCGCATCGCGCTCATCTTCGTTTATTTCAATCATAACAAGCCAACATCCAGCAAGGTTTCGCGTAATTGGTCGGCTTTTAAAGGCTTTTGTAAAAACCTAAAAGCGCCCATAGAGCTAACAAGCGCCTGTGCTGCAGGTTGAATATCTGCGCTAATCACTATAACAATGGTTTTTTGATGCTCTTGCTGCAGCTCTTTTAGAACTTCAAAGCCATCCATTTGTGGCATTTGCAAGTCTAAAAATAGTACCTCTGCTAACCCGGCATGCACAGCATCTAGCGCTTCAACCCCATTTTTGGCTTCGTGAATTGTAATATCCCAATCTTCAGGAAGTGCGCGTTTAATTGTTTTTCTTGAAAGTGCTGAGTCATCAGCTATTGTAACCGGTATTGGCATACAGTCCTCGCTATACAATATTAGTACGTAACCTTCTGTTTTAGAGTAGAAGTAATTAGTAATTTCTGCAAAAAAAATAGCCTAAAATTCGCTTTTTATGCTGGGTTTTAATTGTTTTTTATGCATTTTAAATTGACGCTTTAATAAAGTTTGTTGCGATTAATAAAATCCGCCAATTCAGTTGTTTATAAGCCGAGGTTAGACTAAATTTAACCGTATATCAGATTTGGCTGGCTTTACTTTTATGCAAAAAACCTCTGAACTAGAAGAATTTAACAACAGACCTGCCCACATTTTATGCCTAGACGACGAAGCAAGTGTTTTAAAGTCACTTGTACGGCTGTTACGAATGAACAAATTTAATGTGGTTGTATCGACCGACGGACACGACGCACTTCAAAAAATGACAGCCACACAGTTTGATGTGGTCATAAGTGACATGCGTATGCCCAAAATGAGCGGCGCAGAGTTTTTAGCCAAAGCAAAAAAGCTAGCTCCTGATACTCAACGTATTTTGCTAACGGGCTATTCTGATCTAGAGTCAACGGTTAGTGCAGTAAACGATGGGGGTATTAACGCCTACATTCAAAAGCCTTGGCAAAACGATCACTTAATCGGGGTTATAAAATCAGCAGTTGAAAAGTTTCGCTTAAAAAAGCACAACGAACTACTTCAAGCGCATGTCAAAAAACAAAATGCGCAATTAACCGAACTGAACCAGTCGTTAGAACTCAGAGTAGAAAAGCGTACAAAGCAAATAAAACAAGTGCTCAGGCAGCTTGAAAAAGCAAATGAACGAGAAAAAAACGAGCATAAATCTACCGTAGAACTGCTCTACAATTTTATTAATGCAAACCCTTATCTCGATGGTAACAGAGCACAAAACATTGCTAATACCTGTACGCATATAGCCTTGTACTTAAATGCATCACAAAAAAGTATCGAACTTGCGCCAACTGCGGGTTACCTAGCACAAATAGGATTGCTAGCCATGGACCCCGATCTTTATAAAAAACCAGTGAATAAACTAACCGAAGCACAACGCAAAACCTTTTACACACACCCAAGCACCGCGCAGCTAATGCTTATGCCTGCACTGCATTTACACGATGTATCTGATGCTATTTACTATCAATATGAGCGCTATAACGGCAACGGGTTACCTAAAGGGCTTTCGGGTAACGAAATACCCATTGGCGCCATGGTTTTAAGCGTTGCACGTGATTACTGGGAAGCCTATGAACAAAGTGTGGGTGATAACGAAGCCGAACATCATCAGCACGCACTCGACACTATAAAACTTTACAGCGGTACGTTTTATCATCCAAAAATTGTGCGAGCACTTGAAGCCAGCCACAACAAAATGAAAGAGAAGAAAAGTACAGCGGGTTCGGTCACTATTTGTAATGCTCAAGAGCTTAAAGAAAATATGGTATTAGGGAACTCGATACAAAGCCACACTGGCATTATGTTACTGCCCAAAGGCCATGTGTTTAGCCGTAAATCAATTGAAAAGTTACAACAACTTGAAGCAAAAAAACCAACCCCCTTTAGAATTATGATTAAAAGCGCTAAATGATTGATCTAAAGCAGGCTTTTTTTCGTTACAATAAGCCTAAAATATACATATAACTTTGCTTGAAGGAGCACAACGTGTCGCGATTTTCTGCCGTAACCGACAATCCCCACGACGGGCGTTTTAATCAAAAAACGGGAATACTGCTTACTAACTTAGGGAGCCCAGACGCCCCAACAGCCGCGGCACTGCGTATTTACTTACGCGAGTTTTTATCTGACCCACGCATAGTAGAAATACCACGCCTTGTTTGGATGATCATATTACATGGCATTATTTTAAGAGTACGTCCAAAACGTTCAGCAAAGCTATACAAAAGCATTTGGACAGAAAACGGGTCGCCCCTCACGCACATTACGCGCCAGCAAAGCGAAAAGCTCAACACATTGTTAAAGCAAAAAGGCTACACAAACACCGAAGTTGTTATGGCCATGCGTTATGGCAACCCTTCAATAGAAGCTGGCCTTGAAGAGCTAAGAGACAAAGGCCTTACACGCATAATTATCATGCCAATGTATCCGCAGTATTCAAGCCCTACAACAGGGTCTACATTTGACGCCGTATCAAACGTGCTACGCAAATGGCGCTGGGTGCCTGAGCTTCACTTTATAAACGGTTACCACAAAAACACCACTTACATTGATTCATTAGCTAATAGCATAAGCGAAGATCTAGCAGCCAATGGGATGCCACAAAGAATTGTTTTTTCGTACCACGGTATGCCAAAATTATTTTTAGACAACGGCGACCCGTATCATTGCCTTTGCTTACAAACAACGCGACTTGTTGTTGAAAAGCTTGGCCTTGATAAAGACAATGTCATTAGCACTTTCCAAAGCCGATTTGGTAAAGCAGAGTGGTTAAAGCCCTACACAGATGCAACACTAGAAAGCCTGCCAGCCGAAGGAATTAAAGATGTGGCAATTATAAGCCCAGCTTTTAGTGCAGATTGCCTTGAAACACTAGAAGAGTTAGAAGGCGAAAACCGCGAAATATTTGAAGAAGCTGGCGGCGAAAAATACCGCTACATCCCAGCTTTAAACGACAGAGACGACCACATTGAAGCCATATTTGATGTGTTAAAACCAATGTTGTAATCAACTCAATATAAAAAAGGCGTTAATATTAACGCCTTTTTTTATGCCCATTATTCACAAAGAGGGTAAGAGACGCTGCGCTTTTAGAGATAGGGTTAAGTTACACTTTATTAAAACCAATAACTTAAATAAAGTAGCTTTGCTCTTCTCATTTACTGCTCATTTTGTTCTCTTTGTGCATTACAGTTTTATAAGCCCATTATTTCTAAATTTACTGGTAGACGCGCAGCTTGCTGGCGTTTAAAAGCAACGCTTTTACGGGGTATAAAGTAATTAACTCACCACCGAGAAGTGAAGGCCAGGAGAAGTGACCAAACCAATATTTTTTAAACTCTGTGTAGCGCAAAGCGCCTCGGTGTGCTCTGTGGTTATATTTATTTTTAAATAACAAGAAGCTGCCGCTTCTAACGTGAGCAAGCTCTACGTCTACAAAAACAAACTAAACATTGGCTTTGCCCTGATCATTCACTCCTCTTTGTGCATTACGATATTAAAAGCCCATTATTCACAAAAAGATTAAAAGACGCTGTGCTTTTAAGTAACCCACCATCATTAACCCTTACGAGTGATCATTACTGTACATACACCCGCTATAATTCCCCAAAAAGCAGATCCTACTGAAAACATCGTTAAATCAGACGCCGTAACCAAAAACGTCACTATTGCAGCCTCAGTATATTGCGAACCCGTTAACGCTTGCTGCAAACTATTTGCAATAGTGCCAAACAAAGCGATACCCGCTAAGGCCAAAATAAGTGCCTGCGGCAGACTTGCCACCAAACCGACTAAAGTTGCAGCACACAACGCCATTAAAATGTAAAACACACCGCCTGCAATACTTGCCCAATAGCGTTTATCCGGGTTTTTATCAGCCTCATCACTCATACAAATAGCCGCCGTAATCGCAGCTAAATTAATTGAATACGCTCCAAATGGCGCACAAATTACATTTACCAGCCCGGTCACATTAAGCGATGCCGAAATAGGCGCTTTGTAATTATGCGCCTTTAACACAGCAATACCTGGCAGGTTTTGAGAGGTCATTGTCACAATATATAAAGGCAAGCCAATACTTATACAGGCTTGTAAATTAAACGAAGGCGCAATATAGGTAAAGTGGCTCATTTTCCAATGCAATGCGCTAGTATCTACATGGCCAAATTGCCACGCTAATAACACCCCCACAATTAACACGCTTAGCATGGCAAAACGCGCAAAAAAGCGCTTACCTACAAAATTAACCAATACCATTAACCCTATAACTAAGGGCATATCATTCATAAAATTAAATACATCAATACCAAAAGTAACCAGCACGCCCGCTAACATGGCACAAGCAAGTTCGCTGGGTATTCGGTTCATTATTTTTTCAAACCAACCCGTTATACCAGACAAAAAAACCAACAACGCGGCAAACATAAATGCTCCAACCGCCTCGTTTAGGTTATACCCCTGTGCACTTGATATAAGCAAAGCAGCCCCGGTGGTCGACCATGCAATTAAAACAGGAACTTTGTAATAGTAAGATAAACCAATTGAGGTTGCTCCCATTACTAAACCTAGCATTAAAATCCAGCTCGCAACTAGGTCGGGCGTTCCCCCTAGGGTGATCACAACCTGATAAATTAATGCAATGGAACTTGCAAAACCAATAATCACTGCCACTAATCCAGCGGTTGCTCGGTTAAGTAATTGATCTGAAAACGCCATATATCCCTCTTGCATTTATTTTTATGCACACAACATACGTTGCTCATTTTTACAATGCAATTAACTATTAGTGTAAGAATCGTGAATTATTTTCATTTTTATTTTAAAAAATTTTGAGCCTTTAAATTATTGCATTTTAAAAAACAAACCAGTACCTATAAAAGCGCCGCAGGCCGCATAAAGCCTACAAAAAGCAATACCTAAAATGTACTAAAAACAAGCTAACCATTACTTTACAACAACTTAAAAAATCAAAAAACAATACATTAATACTATAAAACCAAACTTGATCTAATTACTCACTTAGTATAAAACGTAACAAATAGTTAACCAAAAACACCAAAAGAGAAACAAATGAAGCGTTTAATCATTGCTGCCATTGCTACTGCGGTACTCGCATTTGCCATTTACAAAGGAGTAATTGAGACCAAAAAAGCCGAGGAGCCTACTGCTCCAATAGCGATCGATTTTGTTCCTATTGATCTGCAAAAAACACGCACAACCAAAGCGCCAGCGCCTATTGATATGAGTAAAGACCCTATAAAAACCACGCCAAAAATAGAACAAACAGCTCCATTTGAAAGCTTTGACGCGGTAAACCGCTTATCAGATCGTGCCAAAGCAGTACTTACCAATGCCAAAGTACTGCCTACCGATCTTAATAACGAGGCCTACATAGAGTTTGATTTAGCCACTTTACAAGCACTAAAAACAGGCGAAAACTTTGATTTAGCTATTCCACAAACAACCGAAACTTATACAGCCGAAGTCACTAACGTTATTGAGTCGGCCAATGGTGACAAAAGCATTTTTGGAAAAGTACTTGGCGTTGACGGACGTATGCACAACACGGTACTTACCGTTGGGAAAGACGCTATATACGGTCAATTTACCGCACCTTCTGGTAACTACGTATTTGAAAGCAAAGGCCAATACGGCTGGATAGCAGCTAAACGCGATTTATATAAAAGCCATATAGAGCACGACGTAAGTGCCCCACAACCAAAAACCGATAACACTGGCGATATGTTTGCGCCTAAAACCGACGGCTAATCACTTATTCCGCCCGCTTAATTAAGTGCTATCGCGGATTGCTATTACCTAATTTTTTATATTAAGCCCCATTAAATGGCTGCTTAAGCGTGCTCGTTATGCTTAAGCAAAATTTAATAATAACTATATTAACCACTACAAGAGTAAGGAAATACAACAATGAAGAATGTAATCATCAAAACAGCAGTAGCAGCTGCATTGTGCGCTGCAAGCACAGCTCAAGCAGAAACAATCGATATTGGTATTTTATATACCGACCAATCGGCTGCAGCAACCAGCAATATTAATACAAAAATTAACCAGCTTATTGCGTTTAGTAATCAAGTTTACAGCCAAAATGGCGTAGACATTACGCTGCGTTTAGTGGGCTCGCAAAACTTAGGCGACTACGCAATTACTCCATCTGAAGATTGGCTTAATGCAGTAACAAACAGCAGCTACGTAGATAACCTACGCACAGGCTGGAAAGCCGATATGGTAGCAGTGCTGGGTATGGGTCAAAGTGCAGGTGCTGGCTTAATTTCATGTGGTTTAGCATGGGTTGGGCAAGGTACAAACGGCAACCTTTACAGCTCAATGAGCGATCGTATGTACTCAATTACAGCGATTGATTGTGGCGCAAGCACATTTGTACACGAGCTAGGCCATAACCAAGGCTTAGCGCATTCACGTAAACAAGGTGATACATCGGGTGGTGTTTACACTGACGGCATGGGCCACGGTGTACAAAACGAGTTTGCAAGTATCATGGCGTACCCACAAGTATTTGGTAGCGCAACACAGTACGATTACTTCTCTAACCCAAATTGGAGCGTAAACGGTATTCCTTACGGTATTACAAACCAGGCATACGCAATTCGCACTGTAACGGCTACAAAAACAAGTATTGCTAACTTTAAATAAATGAGCACAAAAAAGCGGGCCAATTTATTAGCCCGCTTACGTTATTTTGTTAGTCCAATCCGTTTAATTAAGTGATATATTTTGCGGATTAGCATTAGTCCCTTTGGAGCGCGTTATGCGCTCTTTTTAATGCACAACAACCTTTTGCTTAATAGCTGGCATTAACGTTTTGCCATCGCCATCTACCTTATTTAATAGCTTTAAGCCCATTACTTTTGCAAGCACTGGGTAAATGTCGAGGTTATTTACTTTTTTGAGGCTTACACCTTGTTTAAATGCAGGCCCAGTTGCAATAAACGTGGCTGCCATGTCGTCTGTGTAAGCGTAACCGTGTGTGCCAAGATAAGTCGATTTACCCTTACTGGTAAATACAGCAGGCGCGTTAGTTTGCACTATAATATCGCCCACACGGCTCCCTTTATTATAGTGATACCCAGCCAACTGCTCATCAGTTAACACTGTATAACGGCCATTTGCCGCCTCACGTAAACGCGCTTTGTAATTGGCTATGTCGGCTATGCTAGTTTCGGGTTTTGCATATATTAGTAAACGCGGCCCCGTATTTTTAACTATAAAACCGTCATCACTAGGTAAGGTGTTTAACAAAATGCTTTTATCAGGATCAACAACCGCCATGCCATGGTCCGACACAATCACTAAGTTCACATCTTGTTCTAATTTATTTAAACGCGCGTGTAACTGCCCCATTAACGCATCGAGCTGTTTAACTGCATCGCGTGTTTGTGGCGCATCGGGGCCAAATTCGTGCCCCATGCTATCGACTAACGAAAAATAACTCGCAACAAAGCGAGGGCGCTGCGCCTTAGGTAAGCTCAACCACTGAATAATTTGGTCAACCCGGCCTTGGTACTCACTATGCTTAGAATAATGATAAAAATAGTCGGGGGTCATACCATTAAAACGCGCATCCGACTCAGGCCAAAAATACGCCGCCGACTTAAGCCCCTGCATTTTAGCTAAGTTCCACAGCGGAATGCCTTTTACCCACGTACTGTCGCCAAATGCTTTACCCATGCTGTAACATTCGTTATTACGCGCTTTGTCACAAAATTTGTTATCAACAATGCCGTGATTCACTGGCAATAACCCAGTCACAATAGAAATATGATTAGGAAACGTTTTTGTGGGGTAAACCGGTATTAACTTTTGTGCCCTTACACCTTTATCGGCCATAGCTTTTAAATTAGGTGCGCCGTGTTTTTCAATGTAGTCCCACCTAAAACCGTCAATCGACACAAGTACTACCGTTTGCTCTTTTGCTGCAAACGCCGTATGGCTGGTTAACACCAAAAGTGCCCACATCATCGCCTTTACAAATCCATACTTCATTACAAATACTCGCCTACATTAAAATACGTTAAATACTGAAAAATATAACTTTATAATACAATTGCCAGGCCTTAAATGATACAAGCACCTGTACCTAACTCCTCTAGGTGTATATATTAACTAGTAAGTATTAAAAACGAATGACAACGCGCATTTACCTCGCCAGTCATCGCCACTAAACAAGGATACCGATGACTATCGACTTTAGTAAAAAAATAACCCCCGCGCGTATGTACCGAACCACCTCTAATTTACAAATGGCGCTCGAAAGCGACCGTGGCCGCATAATGAACAGCGCCGCTATTCGTCGCTTGCAACAAAAAACACAAGTATTTCCGCTTGAGCGAAACGCCGCTGTGCGTTCAAGGTTAACCCACTCACTTGAAGTACAACAAGTTGGCCGCTTTATTGTACAGCGTATTTTTGCCAACTTAAGCTTTGAGCAACAAAAAGATTATGGCTTAACCGACCTAGAACGCCCACTCGAAAGCCTAGTAGAAATGGCTTGCCTAATGCACGACATTGGCAACCCACCTTTTGGCCACTTTGGCGAAGCCGCAATAAACCACTGGTTTAATACTAATTTAGCCAGTGTAACTCCCGAGCGATGCCGCGAGCCAAACACCGGCATAGGCGTTATTTTTAAGCACCTAGCGCAAGACATTTGCAACTTTGAAGGCAACGCCCAAGGCATTCGTATTATTCACTCGTTGCAAACCCTTAACCTAACCTACAGCCAAAGTGCAGGTATTTTAAAATACACCCGCCCAGCAGGGCTTGATGTAAAAGACATACCCCAAAATAAAAACTACTTAATGAAAAAAGTAGGCTACTACTACAGTGAAAAAGCCTTTATTGAAGCATTACAAAACGAGTTAACCATAGAGCCTTACTGTCGCCATCCGGCCAGTTACATAATGGAAGCCGCCGACGATATATCGTACTGCCTAGCCGACATAGAAGACGCCGTAGAAAAAGGCATAATAACCATTGAGCTACTGTGCACCGTGCTTAAAAATCACTATCAAAAAGTACTTATAAACCTAACCATTGACGACACCGAACACCAAGACTTTGTTAGCAAAGCGGTAAACTACGCACTAGAGCGTGGCAAAGCACAACCATATAACTTTAATAGCGAATTTTTTATATACCTGCGTGTAGCTCTGCTGCACCCGCTGGTTAACCATGCCGCAAAACGCTTTATAGAAAACATAGAACCCATTTATCACGGCGACTTTAACCATGCCCTACTAGAAGACCGAAGCCACTTGCACGCCGTAACACAAACGCTTAAACAAGTTGCTCAAGCGCATGTGTTTTCAGATAAAGAAGTTGAAAAGCTTGAGCTACAAGGCTACAGAATTATTAACGGCCTACTCGACAGCTACAAACCACTACTGCAATTAACAAGCGACGACTTTAAACGCGCACTAAATGGCGACAAACGCCTACTAATAGAATCAAGGCTTGTTAAAAAACTCTCTAAAAAGCACCTAAACAGCTACCAACATGCCATAGACGCCATGCAAGAAGAGCCCGACCACTTTGCAGCCTACGAATTTTATTACCGATGCCGGCTAATTCAAGATTACATTAGCGGCATGACCGACCAATTTGCCTACGACGAATACCGCAGCCTAATGGTAATAAGCTAATAAAATAGCGCTCACTCAGCGCCATTTATTAACTGCCTGGCTAAGCTTTAATATTAAAGCAAATAAGCTTAGCCATAATCGCCCGCCATTAAGCGTAATACTCCCCTAGATAATTTTTAATTTTACGCTTAAAATCAACTTATTAATGTTTAAACGCTAACCGCCCTTATGACCACTTTACTCACACGCCTGACACTTTGTTTTGCCTTATTTTATAGTGTTAATAGCGCTGCTTATAACGAAGCAATGTGCATACTTATAAAGCAAGAAGTACAGCAATACAGTAATAACAAAACAAGCGAAAAATACCGTAAAGCGGCGCGTGACTATAAAAAACATTGCAACAAACCTAAGCAAGTACTTACTCAGTCTAAACCAGTAGTAAAAGAGCCAGAGCCAAGCGTAATAGTAACCCAACCACAACCAAACAATGTGCAACCTGCTCCGGTTATTGAGCCCACCAACCAAACCACCGATGGGCTAATAGACGAAAAAACACTTAACTTAACCGATGAGCAAAAACAGCAAATTAGCGACATGATTGACGCTAACGCAAGCGAAGTAACCATTAATGTAGAGCCTACACAACCTACACCTACTGAAAAAAACGAGCCTAACAACACAGCTGACAACCAAACGCTAGCAGAGCCAATAACAACTCAAAAACGAGAACAAGCTTCAGCACAAGTGCTTGAGGAAGAATCAAAAAAAGTACAAGAGCCAGCGCAAAGCCAAGTAACAGAGCAAGCGACACCGGTTAAACAACCCTCAGAGCTAACAGTAGCGCCAGTGATAAAACCAGCGCCAGTGATTGCCCCACAACCAGCGCGCGAGCAACCTAGCTCGTTATTATTACCAAGTTTTGTATTAGTACTAGTTGTGCTTATTGGCGCAATGGTGATCATTCGTTTGCGCCGCGCAAAACAAACCAATGCCAGCGCAGCCGTTACAGCAGTTAGTACGCAAACACAAAATACACAAAGCGCCGAAAAACAAACAGCTAATGTAACCTCAGAGCAACAGCAACCAAAAACCACACACAAAACACCGGCACCCAGTGAGCAATTGGCTACTGAAGCAGCCGAGCCAAAAGCCCCTACTAACGACGCAGTTAGTAATGACAAACCAAGCGAAGAAAAACCACAACCTAATACCGCCGAGTTTGAAGCCGCAGCTAAAACTACGTTAGAGCGTATTAAAAACGCCAGCAGCTTTAATGAACCGCAAGTACGCGACTTTGATCCAGATGCAAAACCTGTAAAAAAACAGCGCAAGCACAGCCCAGTAAAACCAGAGCCAACATCAGCAGAGCCTGTTGAAAAAACTGAACAACCAGCAGAGCAAACACCTGAGCCGCTACCAACAAGTACACCTACTAAATTAGATAAATCCGAGCCAGAAGCGCCTGCATTTAAAACGGAACACGACTTTAAAGAGCCCGAAGTACGCACCTTCGATCCTAATGCACCACTGCCCGGCAAAAAGAAAAAACCGCGTAAAACAGAGCCAACACAAACTGAGCCGGAGCCACCAGCGCCACAAAACACCCGTGAAACAATTCAACCAGAGTCATCTGAGGCAAAAGCCGAGCCTGCCCCCCCTGCAGCTGAGCCTAAAAAAGCAGATACCAGCAATCCATTTGCCAACCTATCACTTGATGCAAGTTGGGACCCAAACTCAGCCGAAATACCCAAAATAGAAGAAAAACAACGCGCCCCTAAATCACAAGCACTAATAGACGCAGAAGAACGCGCTAAAAAGCTACAAACAAAAGAGTAGCAACCTCACTCACTCCTCTTTGTGCATTAAAGCCCTAAAAACCCATTATTCACAAAGAGGGTAAGAGACGCTGCGCTTTTAGAGGTAGTGAATGTGCTTAATAATGGGAAACTTTACTTCTAACGTGAGCAAGCTCAAGATCTGTAATTAAATACCAGCGCTTGCAACAAACACCGTAGGCGCAAAGCTTGCTTGCGCGAAAAGCGAAGCTTTTAATTATGAAACAAAGTTTACCTTGCGCTTTAATTAAAGCATTCAGCACTACTCGTTAAACTTACCCCCTATTTGCCTCACACAATGAGGCAAATGGTAGGGTTAATTGCCTCATTATTTTGCTTGCACCACCGCTTTGAAATTATAGGAAACTGTAATTTAAATATTTGTAGATGCAATTTTACTTCGCGCTTTGACTACTCATTTTCTTCTCATTTTCTTCTCATTCGCTTCTCTTTGTGCATTAAAGCCCTAAAAACCCATTTTTCACAAAGAGGGTAAGAGACGCTGCACTTTTAGAAAAGTGATCAAGTGACTCGTTATTAAAACCAATAACTTAAATCAAGTAGCTTTGCTCTTCTCATATACTCCTCATTCACTCCTCTTTGTGCATTACAGTTTTATAAGCTCATTATTTCTAAATTTACTGGTAGACGCGCAGCTTGCTGGCGTTTAAAAGCAACGCTTTTACGGGGGTTAATAAAATGATTGTGTTACCACGGAGAAGTGAAGGAGAAGATCAGAAAAAGTGACCAACCCAATATTTTTTAACTCTGTGTAGCGCGAAGCGCCTCGGTGTACTCTGTGGTGATATTTATTTTTTAGCAAGAAGCTGCGCTTCTAACGTGAGCAAGCTCTACGTCTACAAAACCAAGCTAAAAATAGCCCTATTCACTTTGGCTCCTCATTCGCTTCTCTTTGTGCATTAAAGCCCGAAAACCCCATTATTCACAAAGAGGTTTAGAGACGCTCTGCTTTTAGAGAAGTGATCAAGTGGCTCTTCTCATTTACTTCTCATTTTGTTCTCTTTGTGCATTACGCTTTTAAATAACTAACACACTTTAGTAAACAGGAATAAACTCGCCCTTAACCTGCTGCGATGCCTTTAACCACACTAAATACGCCTGCTCGTAATCTATAAAATAGTTAGAAAGCGCATTTAAAATCGCCTCATTCTCAAGCGTATTGCACGGGTTTTTAGCCTCGGCCTGCACAATCGCCTTTAACACCCTTCTGCCCTGCTTATGCTGAATAAAAAACGCCAACCAATTATTCGCATTTGCATATAAATCGCTTCGGTAAGACTGCTGCTCCCACAACGCCTCTGAATCAATTAACGACCTAAACTCCATATATGTACGGCGTACACGGTAGGTAGGAATAGCAATAGTTCGGTTAGTTTTATAAATCAGCGTGTTTTCAAAAACCTCAGCCATTCCCTCGTTTAACCACCTAGGGGTACTGCCAATTAAATTAAAATTAATGACATGCATTGCCTCGTGAATTGCTACGCGTAAACTACTTTGCGGATCGGCCGGGTCAAACCTCACCAACGCCGTATTATTTTTACCAAAATAAATCCCCGCATTGTTGCTTGGTAAAGCCCCAAAGCGCGACACATAATCGTCGTAATAATTATTAGGTAGTACAACTAAGTTAATTAAAATGGATTTGTTGGGGTATAAACCAAATACGTTTTGATACTTTTCATATGCTTTAAATAAACGAATACGCAGCGTTTTATGATAATCGCTATTTACATTAGGGGTAATTAAATTAACAGAGGTGTAAGGGCCAATATCAAATTGTTCGGCTGTAAAATCGAGATTATCGTTTAACTGCGACAGCTCACTTTGCGCGTATTCAAGCTCTTCAGGGTCATGAATCAACTCACAACTATTTTGTTGCACTGGGGCAGGTTTTGGCTGAGCTTTTACTTTACTAGCTACATTATCAACACGCTTATAATTAACGGTTTCAGTAGTATACACATGCGTATAACTCTCAGCATTTTCAGCTTTGTGCGTATAGTTATTTACTTCAACCACAGCGGTATTTGGTTTATAAAAAAAGTGTAAAACCAGCAACACCACAACCAACAACAATAAATGACGTGTTTTTATTTTCATTAAATTAGCCCAGCACAATAGTTAAACAACAATACTTAAAAAACAAAACTCACACTAGGGCTAACGCTAAAAATAACTAAAATGTCATTGTTATTAAAAGTTATGCGCCTTAAACGGTGTTTTTAACCACTGGGCATAAACCTTACTTAAATTAGGAAACTGAGAGTACAGCATGTTTTTTAACTGCTTGGGCTGCAATATATTACAAGGGGACTCCTGCTCGGCTAGCATTATATTTTTAAGTAATATTCTCCCCTGTGATGAATCCATCAAAAAGTAAATTGTCGCCCAACTACTTGCGTATAATTTACTCGTATTGTTTTGTTTCCACGACTCTTCTGAACCTATTAACCTGCTAATATTAAAAACGCCCTTAGCGAGTTTATTATTTATTGTCCACGAGGTATTAGGCTCTACAATACCGGTTTGCATATGGTTTTTAGTAATTTCAAAGTACTCTGCAAACCCTTCATTTAACCACCTAGGCGTATAACCTAGTACAGCTTTATTAATCGCATGAACCGCTTCATGCACCGCTGTGCTCATTGCATTTTGAGTATTTCTATACTCTATAAACGCAGAGTTACTAGCATGAAAATACATCCCCACTGAATTTCTAGGGTCGCCACCGCGCTGCTTAATAGCCGCCTCATAAGAGCCTCTAGTAGGCAAAACAGTCAAATTTAGCTTCACTTTTTTAAGTGCGTGCACACCAATTATTTGACCATAAACCTTAAAAACAGTATTAAGCTTTATGCGTAAAGCTTGGTTAAAAGACGACGGTAACTTAGGGGTATTTAAGGTTAAATCAAAGTAATCGAGTGGCGCTTTAAAACCTGAATCGTACGTTGCAACTGCAAAGTTGGGTTTTTCATCGGTAAAATGCACAACGCCTTGGCTATCTGTCCATGTATAAATATCGCCATTGCGTTCATATTTAACTTCCCCTAAAGAGGTATCTATACACCGAGTAGTATCGGCCTGCGGAAAATGAAAGTCAGTAGATGTTTTATTGCCCTGAACTTTAATAGCGGTTTTATTTACTGCTGTTTTTGTTACTGAAGGTTCTAAATTTTGTGTGCTAAAACGTTTATAAATGCGTTTAACTTCACCAACCGGATCGTAAAAATTAAATACACGCCCCGTCAAATGGTTAGCCACCAAACCACAGGCAATTACAAACACAAAAAACATAAACACCACACGCCATTTAGTTTTAAACATAATTACGGCTTTCCCTTCCACTGTGCTTCAAACAATGCTTTTTGTTTACCCCTATATTCACTGCACCAAACAAACTCAGTTGTATTCATTCCTTTTTTGCGACAACGTTCGGGCAACTTATAAAATTTTGACCATGCATCTAGCTTTGCTTTATTACTATAGCTATCGCTATATAAAGACATAGTCGCCACTTTTTGATTGAGTAATGTATTGTTATTTGAAGAGTAAACCCGTGCAGGTTTAACGTATTGACGTGTAGCTGCTTTTTTAGGTTTATCACAATGATTAGCAAGCTCTTTAAATAAAAAAGTAAAGCGGGTTTTAAGCCTTTCACCTTCAACTGCTTTGTAACCCTGGCGCATTTTTGCGCGAATATGTTCACGCTCTTTTTTAATGCCATCGCAACGCGATTGCGAATAAGCATCACCGGCAAAAACCTCAGTGGTAAATAAAGTAGTTAAGACTACCAAAATCCATTTAATCATCACTGTTCCTTAACTTGCAGTGCTTAAAATTTACTTTTATAAAGCAGAATATAAGTGATTGCTGTTAATTTATAAATACAATGATTAATAAATCTGTAGGCGCAAAGCTTGCTTGCGCGAAAAGCGCAGCTTTTAAATTGTATTTACTTATATCGCGTTGGCGATGGCAACCAAAGAGAAGTAACCGCCGACTTCTCTTTGGAATCTCTCGGCGCCCCGAGGATCACACTGTTCCCTCAATTTAAATTAATGATATGAACGTAAACGCGATGAAACACGTCCGTGTGTAAGCATCTCTTAACGCGCATCCATGCGCTGCTATTACTCATCATTAATTCAATTTCGGGTGTGATCACGGGGGGATTGTCTTAACCGCGTCCTTTAATTAAACAATGAGTTAATGCTTGTTTGCATTACATTTTTTAGTAAACTAACCACTCGCAAACAGGGAGTGGTTTCAATGCAGCAAATAGGTATTTACGAGCAGTTAATTACGAAAGTAATTGAACAAAATTTAAATCGTGATCAATTTTATGTGGGCGAACGCCAACTCGAATCGGCCGAAGCCGCAACGTGGCTTTCACGCTTTTTAGGCAAGCTGGTTGAACATGCTATCGATGCAATCCCTAATTCAAAAAAGCGCTTGGAAGAACAAATTGACCTTGCAAATAGCCTTGTGCATTGGCTTAAAGATCATATTCGCGATGACGAACTGATCGACGAAAACCTCATCGACAGCCAAGGCCGAATACTTACCGCGCTGTTTAATACCCAAAACCCTATTGCGGCCAACCTTAAAGATTACTCTCACGATATATTCCCACTTACGGGGCTTACACAAAGCGAATTGTTTAGCGGTGCAAATGCAGGTATATCGCTCGAAACCGAGCTAAAGCGCGAGATAAAATCATCCGACACTATTTACTGGCTTGTCTCATTTATAAAATGGACAGGGCTGCGCATTTTTAAAAATGAACTTGAAGCGTTTACTAAAAGCGGCAATAAACTCAAAGTAATTACCACTTCGTACATGGGCGCAACGGATGCAAAGGCGGTTGAGTTTTTAGCAAGCCTACCAAATACCGAGGTAAAGCTAAGTTATAACAATCAGCAAGAACGCCTCCACGCAAAGTCGTACTTGTTTATGCGTAATACAGGTTTTCATACTGGGTATATTGGCTCGTCTAACTTATCGCATTCGGCCCTTACCAGCGGCCTTGAGTGGAACTTAAAAATTACCGCACAAGAAATCCCGCACATAATAGCTAAAACCAAAAGTACCTTTGAAACCTACTGGCAATCGCCAGATTTCGAGCTATTTACAGGCAAAGCTGAATGCAAAGAAAAGCTCATTAATTCACTTAACGAGCAACGCGGTGTTGGCCAAGCAAGCAGCCAGTTTTATTTTGATATAACACCAAAAACGCACCAGCTCGCCATTTTAGAAAAGCTAAGCGTAGAGCGCAGCGTACATAATCGTTTTAAAAATTTAGTGGTTGCCGCAACCGGCACAGGTAAAACAATAATATCGGCGTTCGACTTTAAAACTGTTTACGATAAAAACCCAGACGCACACTTTTTGTTTGTAGCCCACCGAGAAGAAATACTAAAACAAGCGCAAAGCGCTTACCGTGGCGTGCTTAAAAATAACGACTTTGGTGAACTGTGGGTGGGTAACTACAAACCGCAGCGCTATAACCAATTATTTGCGTCAATCCAAACATTAAACAGTCAAATTGAATCGCTTAATTTAACCCGCGATTACTACAACTACATAGTAATAGACGAAGTACATCACGTAAGCGCTGCAAGTTATCGCGCTATATTAAATCACTTTACGCCCGCAATATTACTTGGCCTAACAGCTACACCAGAGCGCCAAGATGGCGCAAATATACTCGATGATTTTTGCGGAGTAATAGCCGCTGAAATTCGCTTGCCAGAAGCAATAAATCAGCGCCATTTATGCCCGTTTCAATATTTTGGGTTAGATGACGACACTGACCTAAGCCAAATAACATGGCGCGGCGGCCGCTACGATATAAGCGAGCTAAGTAACCTTTATACAGGCGAGAACAGCCGCGCTAACAAAATTATATCCAGCCTTGCTGATATAGTGACAAACGTTCACGCTATTAAAGCCCTCGCGTTTTGCGTAAGCCAAAAACACGCTGAATTTATGGCATCTAAGTTTAACTTAGCAGGCATAAACGCCGATGTGCTGACCAGTAAAAACACCAATGAGCGCGCGGCCAAACAGCAAGCACTGCGCCAAGGCGAAATACAAATACTTTGCGTGGTTGATATTTTTAACGAAGGTGTCGATATTCCAGAGGTAGATACCCTATTATTTTTACGCCCAACAGAAAGCCTAACGCTGTTTTTACAGCAACTCGGCCGTGGCCTGCGCCTGCCCGACAACAGCCAAAAGCAATGCTGTACCGTACTCGACTTTGTAGGCAACGCCCGCCCAGAATACGACTTTGCCAGTAAGTTTCGCGCACTCATTGGAAAAAGTAATCAACCAATTAAAACCGAGATTGAAAACAACTTCCCGCATCTACCGCTGGGTTGTCGTATTGAGCTACAAAAACGCACACAACAAACAATATTAAAAAATATACAGCAAGCTATAAATTCTAAACGCCGTTTACAGCAGCTTATAAATAGCTATTCGCAACATACTAATGACGCGCTCACGCTAAGTAATTTTTTACGCATAAACCCACAAGTCACGCTTGAAGATATATACAAACCAAAAGATAAAAAACTCGGTGGCTGGCACTGGTTAAAAGGTGATGAAATACCCGCAGACCAAGCCGATATTTACGCCGCGTATTACCGCGCTATAAACACCCAATTACTCGGCTGCGACTCGCTCAGTTACCTATGCTTTTTACGTGATTTATGTAACAACGACTTTAGCTTTACCCCAACAGCGCAAAATCAACAGTACGCGCTTATGGCGCATTACAACTTTTGGGACACCACTGGCGCAAGTTTAGGGTTTAAAACGCTTGAGCAAAGCTTACAAGCACTTAAACACAAAGAGCTACAACACGAACTTGCACAAGTAATTACGCTATTAATAAACCGCATTCACCAACAAGAAAGCGATTTAACGTGCCTACCTAATCATGCAATAAAATTACACAGCCGCTATACTCGTCAGCAAATACTCGCCGCGTTTGGGGCGCACTCATTTGATAAAAAATCGTCCGCCCGTGAAGGCGTTTTAGAATTTAAAAACCAAAACCTAGAGCTGTTATTTGTAACACTCAACAAGTGCGAAAAAACTTACTCGCCCACCACGCTTTATCACGACTACGCAATCAGCCCTACTTTGTTCCATTGGCAAACGCAAAACAGCGCCCGCCCAGAACACGGGCGCGGCCTAAGTTATATTCAGCACCAACAAACAGGCAAAACAATCCTGTTATTTGTACGCGAACAAGGTAAAGATGAAAACGGCCGAACCATGGGGTTTGTAAACTACGGCGAGGTTAAATATCAAAGCCATAACGGCAGTCAGCCGATGAATATAACGTGGAAGTTAACCAACCCCATGCCAAGTGAAATGTGGCATGAGGCGGGGAAGTTGGCGGTTGGGTAATAATTAACAAATTGATTGAGTCTATTTTTTATACTTGTTTAAATAAAATGGTGCTCATATGTTATTTTTTATCACCCATTTTAAACTCTATAGGGTTTGTAAAAATTTGCTCGATACCTTTTTCAATAGAACTAATATCATCTAAATACAAAACCCTAAGGCTTTTAATAGCACGTGAACAAGCTACATAGATTAAGTTTTTCGTGTTCTCAAAGTCATCTTTATATTTACTATCTTCTAGCTTTTGTTTTTTTTCTTGGCCTTCAAGCTGTAAATGGTTAAAGAAATTTTTTAGTTTATCTCTTCCTTTATACGTACCGCCAAAGCTATGCTCCATAATGATAGCCACATTTTGATACTCTTCGCCTTTTGTACCATGATATGTGTGATAACTAATATCACTATCATGAACTTTATCTATAAATTTTTTCCATAATATCCATTGGTTTATAGGTATACTCAAAACTGTATCTACTTTTCCCCGAGCAATATCAGCTTCTTCATCCGTTAACTCTCCAGTACGTGACATAAGTTCTGTAAGCTTTAAAATTATGAGAGCATTAATATTATTAAAATTCGTAAGTAAACGACGATCGATATTTAATGTGTGGGATATACAACAATCTAAAGCTTTATTTTTATTTTCCTTTTCAAGTAACTGAGAAATATTGCCTATAAATTCATTTAAATCGCCGCTATTTATGGCTTTTAGGTCACAAACTACTTTTTTTGCATCGGCGAAAGTTACACCATTAGCGAGTGAGCCAAAAAGGTTTTCATAAGTGGTCCGTGGGCTATTAATAAGTTGGTAAAGGTCAAGGAACTTATAAACTTGTAGGATAACGGGGTTTAGCTTTTCTAATTCGTTTGATAGTAATTGGGTTTTCAGATCTTCATGGAAAATGCTATCGGCATTAGCAAAGCAATTATAAATATCACCAAACCCATTTAACTGAGCCATTAGCTTGTTAGTCAGTACTAGGCAATGAATTTCTGTCTTTTCAGATAAGTCTGTTTTGAAACCTTCTAAAAATTTAATAGTAGCTTCAACTTTTTCATCTGTACTATTATATATGCCCGAATGATGAAGTTGGATATCACCACTAGCTCTATCTTCATATATCGGTTTTTGTAAAATTTTATCATTTCTAATCAAATTGATAAGGTCAATTATTTGTGTATGTGAACGCCTGTTATATTCTTTATTGATATTAGTTATTTCAGGGTGAATAGTATATATTCTAGAACCAATTCCTTTATCATAGATGTTCTGAGCAACATCTCCGAAGTAACCTACCATCCAACGTTTACTTTGGGTTGCTTTATAATTATCGAGGCATTTAACAAGCTTAATTACTTTCTCATCTGCATCTTGGTACTCATCTATGAAAAAATATGGGCTTTGATCAATAATGATCCGGCATAACATAGGATGACGCTCAACAAGCATTAAACAGTATTCCAGAAGTGTATCATGGCTGAACATCATCGAAGCAAGACGATCATTATTAAATCGATGATCGTAAACAACGGAGTTATTTTTACCGCTGTTAATTTTTTCTAAGCAATCTGAATATCTAGCTTTTTTATAGATGTACCGAATTGTACTCTTGAAGTTAGAAAAGTTTTTTATCATGCCAGCTAAGCTAGATGGTTTAATCTCATCAGCAACTTCTGCATATGCTTTCTTAAATGCTCCAGACTTAGCATTTTGAACTCTGTAGAACACGTCTTTAGTTTCAAATGCGAATTGTATAAATGCTATTTTTTCCTCTTGGGACAAGTTTGCAAATACTTTAAACTTATCATCACTCTTGTTTCTTAAGTCATCTATAATACTTTTCAGCTCTACCTCTATCTTCTCTTTGTGACACTGCACAAGCTCTTTTTGATACGGCTTCACCAGCTCCCATAATCTTTCATGTATAGTTGAAACATTAACTATTTCTGAGTTTCCTAGGCGCTTTTTAATTTCTTCAACTGCTACATTTGTGTAGGTAACACAGGTAATTTTTTGATTGCTTTTTTGTAAAGATTTAGCATTATTTTTTAATATGTACCTAATAGATTCAATTAGAGCATAAGTTTTGCCTGCACCAGCTCCAGCATTAAAGCGAAAGCAATCAAAGTTATCAATGCAGGTGTAAATTTGCTGCTGTACTAGAAATTCATTTTTTTCATTCGGAGTCATGCTCTCCTCCTTGAACAATTGAAGTGATATCTTCCTTTTTTGGTTGAAGTTGTTCTTTTAACCAATCAAATCCATCATTAATATATTTTGGTAACTGAGGCCGGTGCTCCTTTTCACTGACTAAACATTCAAAGATCAGTTTATTTGAAAATTCACTTTTATTGCTTGCAAGCTTCCTTTGAAGTTTGAAAGAGTTACTTATTAGGTTTTTATTATTTTGTCCCCCCCCTTGACCAACAAGATCTGTATAGATGTTGGATTTGCATTCTTTAATAACACTATTGATAATATTATTACTATAGTTAGTTAAGATCAGAGCCTCTTCTAGGCTAGTCGCAAATTGTTCTTCGATAGATTCTTTTTGAAAAACCACATGAAGATTATCTTCTGAAAAATATTTAATACCATCTAAAATTTTCGAGCCTTTGTTTAAGCTAATCAGTGTTTGATTAGTTGTTTCTCTATTTTTTAAATCCGTTATTTGCTTATATTCAGGATGACTACCAGATACAAATTCACTTTCATCTGTTTTCGCTTTCTGGCCACAGCGATCGCAATTTTCGCTAGCTTCGTGCTTTTGATTTTTTTCGCATTTTTCTCGCTTAATATCAATGTCTGTAATAATTAGACATGGGATTTTAAGTGCTTTAGTTAATGGCTGATATAGTTTTCCATGAGCGCCATTGATATTAAAAACTGATATGTAGTAATTTTTCAATATCACATCATTCTCAATATACAATTTAAGTAATAATTCTTCTGTGACACCTTCAACAAATAAAACTGCATCAGAGAAAAAAAGCTCCGAAACTTTATACTTAATATGTTTTTTTATGAATTGAAGAGTTTCAGGTTTTGCTTCTACACCCACTACAACTTGATCTGTTAGCTTCACAACCGTTGCTTGCTTATTTATATCATTTAGGTAATTAATATTATTAAATGAGTTGCTACTATGAATTTTACTATTCACTATATGGGATGAGTGTGTAGTTATAGCAATTTGACAGTTTAAAACTTTTTTCTCTTCTTCCTCTTTCGTTGTCTGGTTAGCAACTTCTAAGGCTTTACTGACAGCAGCATCAATTCGGTTAATGAAAAACTCTTGCATCTGAGGGTGCATAAATGCTTCTGGTTCTTCAATAAATAACAGATTTATATGGCTGTTATGGCTTTTATTCTCATAAGTATCTACATAATGGATTATTTCACCTATTATATTTAATAGGTTTATATATCCTAAACCAAATTGATCTTCAGGAATAAAATTACCATTATCATTAAAGCTATATTTAATTAAGTTTTTTAAAATAGAGTCATAAGTTACGTTACCAGTTAAGTCCAAATCCACCTGATTATTGGTTTCGACTTCTGTTAATACGCTACATATATCTTCCTTTTTTCCGTCGATAACACCTGTAAGTCCTGTATTTATTTTTTTTATCTGTGTCTCAAGTTTTTGTTTTTGTGAGCTATCATTATCAAATTGAAAAGCTACTATTTTATTGTACACTTCTGATAATACATTTCTCTTAAGGTGCCTATTTGCCTTTATTTCTTTAATTTGTATGAGGTTTTTAAGAACAAAGCCTTTAACCTCTGCTCCATGTATTGTGTAGTAATTAGTTTTAAATAATCTTTTCTCTGTCTCAAGATCCTCTAGCTTATTATTTAACAGTTCATAAAATTTAATAAATTTTTCTTTTAGTTCACCGACAGTTATAAAGATAGATTTAACAACTTCTTTGAACGCAGCAACTTCAGTTACCTCAACTCGAGCGATAATATTTACATTAGCTTCATCGTCACCTGACTCAGCTGATGCATCACTTATGGCAATAAATGGGCTTAAATTAACCATTAAGTCATTTTGAAGAGTATCAACCGTTACTCTAATAGTAAATTCAAGCTCAGGAGATGATAAAGTATCAAAATCTTTTCCTTCTTCATGAGCTTTAGCATATTGCTCAAACAACTTTCTTAAATAGATAATATTAAAATCAGCGGCTTTAGGTTGAGCGTTATCACATAAAAGTGTCAAAGCGTTTGCAATCGTTGTTTTTCCAGCATTATTTTTACCAATTATCAAAGTGGAAGAAGGAGATATAACGGCATTATCTGTACTACTGTCGTCACTTTGAATTGAAGTAGGTTCTACAAAGTAAACTGTATTATTAGTATTACTGAATTTACGAAAATTTTTAATTGTAAAACTTTCTAAATACATATTGAATTTCCTTATCTCTAATTATTATTTTTATAACTAATAGGCCAAATTATAATTTTTGACCGGCCATTTTTCGATCTTATTTGCCACTTGCATGAGTATTAAATGATTAAAAAATATAAAACACGAGATAAACTCCCGCCTACATTCATAAACATCAATCTACCAACATACTCCAACTCCCCGTGATCACACCCGAAAGTTATCAATTGATGAGTAATCACTTGCATGGCGGAATTTTGTTCCCGACAAATTCCAAGTACCTAAATCCCTATAGGCAATGCAAATTAAGCCGTGACTTCGCCACGGATGGCGAATACACGGCGCTTACGTTCACATCAATTTTTAACTTGAGGACACAGAGTGCTCCTCGGTGCGCCGTGGGATTCCAAAGGGCGGTCGGCGGTAGACGCCCTTTGGTTGCCATCGCCAACGCGATAAAACCTCGAATAGAGGTCTCAATCTCGAAACCCAAATACCAAAACAGCATTCGTGAACGCCGCAAATTTAATCAACATTCAAAAGCTTCGCTTTTCGCGCGAGCAAGCTCTGCGCCTACAAGTTAAAGCGCGACTACAAACTACTCTGCAACCACTTGTTTAAAGCGTGCGAACGTTCGCATGCTTTCATCTGCAATCATTACCTCGTAATCTGGGTTTTGAGCGATTAGCTCGTATTGCCCGTTTGGTAATTTATTAACTTTGCGCAGTAAATACTGCCCGTCTCCGCTTATATCGTCTCGCTCTATCGCGACTATTTGGCCGCGAAGCGAACCCGCTTTGTCGGAGGTTATAAGTTCAAGTAACAATAAGTCGCCATCAAGTATTGGGTGTTTACCGCCATTCATAGAGTTGCCGGAAGCGCGTGCTAAAAAATGCACATTTGGATCAAGCTTTCCTGCGCCAAGTGGCGCGTCTGAATATTCAACATCGCTGCTATCCCCTGTTTTAAAATGCCCACAGGCAATTTTAATATTGGGAAAATACGGCAGTTTTAATGCGTTATCATCTGATTTTAAACTAACGGCAGGTTCAGCAACTTGAGCTAACTCAGGTTGTTTTGCTTGCGGGAAAGCCACTACCTCAGCAGTTGGTTTTGCCTGTTCAAAATGGTCTTTATTTGCAAGCCATAACTTTGCGTTATTGGCTTGTGCCACCTGATACGCCCAATTGCTTACTGCGAGAGATTTGTCAGCATCGCAATGAAAATACGCACTTAGTTCATTGCTAATAATTTGGCTGTTAACAACCAAGTTTTGATTTTGCCAGCGTTCACGGTGCTGCTGTGCGGCTAAAAAGTCGCGTTTGTTGTTATTACATGCACGGTGCGCTGCCACAAAGTTATGGCCAAGGTCGTTTGCGTAACGGGCAAACGGTATAAAGTGATCAACCTCCACATCGTTTTTCATTGGCTTTTGGCAATAAAAACACGTGTTTGATTGCAGCTCTACTAAAACAGGCTTTGCCTTGGTAAGTGCATTACGGTCTACCCCAAATAAAAACTCTTGCAGCTGGCTTTGCGGGCCAATTAACGCTTGGTTATGCTTTATACTTTGAATTTTTTGAAGCCATGCATTTTTAGCTAAGTACACAACTAGGTCGTAAAAACGCCTAAAGCAGCTAGCTATACCTGCATTTAACGTAATAAATTGAGTGCTGTTTGTATGTGGGTATAAAAAGCATTCTTCTTGTTTGGCGAGTATTTGTAAGCGCCAAAGTGGGCCTGATTTTAGTGTTGCCATAGCCGCATTAAATGTGGGTTTATAAAATGGGCTTTGTTTAAGCTGGCGAAAGTTACGTATGTTGTTTTGTTGGCATTCAAACAATACGCTAATTACTTTTGATTGCGCGCCTGTATTTTGCTTAAGTAAGGCGCTTTCGCCCGTGTGCTCTGATGAAAACGGCATTGCATGATGCCAGTACAAAGTAATGAGTTTATCGGCAAGGGTTGATAGCTCTATTACTAATTCACTTTGCTCTGACAACAACGGTTGCTCTACGCATACATCGGCTATGGCGTGTAAAAGTGCAAACTTGTAGGTTGCGCTAAAATCACCCTCAACCAACATACGTTGTATGTATGCAATAAAGTCGAGCTGTTGCTGCATTGCGCCAATCATAAAACAGGCACAGCTTTAATTAACGCATTGAGCCACACTTCGCTTTCGCGCTCAGGTCGTTGGTCAACCGTTTGCCATTGTTTTAGTAATTTAAGCTCTGTGTGCTGAGTAATTAGCGCAGTTAAGCCGTCTTCATTTAAATCGGTAAATTCGCGGCCATTATGCACGCGTTCTTGCGTGCCATACTTAAACGATACATACAAAACACCATTCGGTTTAAGCGCATTTTGTAGCTTTAAAAATACCTGCGGTAACTCTACTTTTGGCACGTGTAATAAACTCGCGCAGCACCAAATGCCATCGTATTTATTTACACATTCAAGCTGTTGAAAGGTTTTAACCGCTACAGGTTGCTGTAAGTAATTACTGGCTAACTTTGCAAGCGCTGGGCTTGCGTCAAACGCGCTAACAGAACAACCTTGCTGTTTAAAATACATGGCGTCGCGCGCAGAGCCACAACCAGCATCTAAAATATGGCCACGTTGTTTTACATGCGGTAAAAACTCAGCATACAACGCCGACATATCAACATTAAGCGTTGAGTCGCTAAAGGTTTGCGCGTTGTTATTGTAGTAAGTGAGTGTGGTACTTGGCACGATAAACCCGCTCCTTGGCTAATCGTTTAACAGCTAAGCCGCTGTTAATATTAAATTCATTGGTGTTTAATCTACAGGAACATATAAATAAAATATAGACTTAGTAGTAGAATATTTTAAATTAATACGCCCTTTTCATTAATCACTCGTACGTATTGCTAAATCCACGATTACAAAAATGAACATGTTAGCTTAACCCTCCCAACATATTGATTATAAATACATAACTTTACAAACCCAATGATGCTATTTACATGCTTATACAAAATTTACGACTAAATTTTTAGGCTGGTTTATACTGTATGTATTGCGTCGCTAGCATGAGGGATATTATGCATAGATTAAAAAGATACGGTTTGTATTTGTTAGTAGCTCTCTCTTTTGGGAGTGGGGCTTGCGAAAAAAAGTTTTTTGTCGCGTCGCACGATACCTATTGGCCGCCTTACGTTGTTGATGTAGGCGGCCACGCACAAGGTAAAGAAGTAACGGCACTTTGGCTTATTTTTGCAGGCTCGCCTTATTGTGTTCAGGTTGAGTTTTTACCCAATACAGAGCGTGCGTTTGTTGAGCAAACTAAAGGCCGAATGGATTTAGGATGGGCTGCAAGCTTTACTGAAAAGCGTGCAGAGCATGTTTATTTTTCGGATAGTTACCGCAACGAGGTGATGTGGCTGTATCAGCATAAAAATAAACAATACAACGTTAAAAACCTGCAAGACGCGTTTGCACAAGGCTACACCGTGGCCGCCCATGCGGGTAGTTATTACGGCGAGCAATTTGAGCGCTTAAAAAGTATTTACCCAAAACAAATTATTTTTACCGGTGCAGCAAAAAGGCGTTTTGCTTTATTAGCTAAACAGCGGGTCGATTTTATAATTGAAGACCAATTAGTGGGCGAGTATTTTATTAACCAGTCAAACAATATTAAGCGGGTAAATACCACAACCTATGTTAACAAAGGCTCTATTCATTTAATGCTGAGTAAAAATACCTCTACCTTGCAAGATGTAGTTGAAGTTAATAAATTAATACAAAGCAGAAAAGCACAATTAGAAGAACTGTTTGAAACATTATAACTATACATACACTAAAAACCCTTCACAAAAGGCTGTAGTTTGAAAATATTGCTGTTTATGACCCTTGTTACTTTTAGTGCATTTAATGCCTGGGGATGCACTAAAACGTTAACGGTGGCTACCAACGAAAGTTACTGGCCGCCTTATGTAATATTAAAAAACAATACGCTGGGTGGTATTGAAATAGACGTACTTAACGCTATTTTTAAAAGCTCTCCTTATTGTTTAAATTTTAGTGTGCTGCCAAATTCGTTACGTGCATTTGAAGAGCTAAAACAGGGCCGTGTTGATTTAATTTTTGCTGCTAGCAAAACTGCTGATCGCGCTGAGTATGCCCACTTTACGTTACCCTACCGTGTTGAAAAAATGCTGCTATATAAACACGCCAGTTCGCCTAATGTGAATAGCATTAACGCGTTATTTAAAAAATCGCTTACGGTGGGTGTAAACAGAGGGAGTGTTTTTGGTAATGCGTTTGAAAAACTACGCATGCAGTATGCAAACCAAGTGGTGCTTACGGAGGAGTCTAAAAAGCGTTTTACTTTACTTAATAAGCAGCGCATTAATTTTTTAATTGATGATTCGTTAGTGGCGCAATATTTTACAAAACAGTATTCAAACATTATGCCTGCGCCATTGGTTGAGCCTATAAACGTTAATAATGTGCATTTTATGCTGAGTAAAAAAACGGTTACTGCCGACGATATAGCAGCTATTAATTCGTATATTACTAACAATAAAGCGGTTATTGAGCGTATTTACCAAACCCATCAATAGTTTTATTTATTTAACCTTTATTACTTGCTAGGCAAATTTTAAGGGCTTTTGCACCGTTTAAGTGCGTTTAAGGTTGGTTATAAATTAGCTGCCTTTTACCTTTCATTAATTGTGGCTGATCTGTATAATTCGCCAGCTAATTTACCCTATTGCTTGATGTTGTTTGTGGCCTTTTGCTGCAGCAAGCTCCTGTCAGTACTCATTCTAGGATTACCCTTTTTGATCTCCACCGCAAATATTACGATGCAGTTTGGCGCAGAGCCGTTGTTTGAAAACATTTCAGCTAAATTTGGTAACGGTAACCGTTACGGTTTAATTGGCGCTAACGGCTGCGGCAAGTCGACCTTCATGAAAATTTTAAGCGGTGCGCTTGTGCCAAGTGCGGGTAATGTGTCGATTACCCCGGGTTTAAAAGTAGGTAACCTTAGCCAAGACCAGTTTGCATTTGAGCAATACACGGTGGTAGATGCGGTAATTATGGGCGACGTTGAGCTTTGGAAAGTAAAGCAAGAGCGCGAACGTATTTATTCGTTACCCGAAATGAGCGAAGAAGACGGCATGAAAGTGGCCGACCTTGAAAGCGTTTTTGCCGAAATGGACGGTTACACCGCCGAAAGCCGCGCTGAAGAAATACTAATAGAAGCGGGTATAGATAAAGAGTTTCATTATGGGTTAATGGCAAACGTTGCTCCAGGTTGGAAACTCCGTGTGCTTTTGGCGCAGGCCTTGTTTGCAAACCCAGATATACTGCTACTCGATGAGCCTACCAATAACTTGGATATTCATACCATTACGTGGCTTGCTGATGAGCTTAATAAACGTAAATGCACCATGATTATTATTTCGCATGACCGCCACTTTTTAAATTCGGTATGTACACACATGGCCGACATTGACTACGGCGAGCTGCGTATTTACCCTGGTAACTACGAGAAGTTTTTAGAAGCGGCAGGCTTACAGCGCGAGCAGTTGTTAGCCGAAAACGCTAAAAAGAGCGCCGAGATTGACGAGCTACAAGACTTTGTTAACCGCTTTGGTGCTAACGCGTCTAAAGCTAAGCAAGCAAGTTCGCGCGCTAAAAAAATGGATAAAATTAAGCTTGATGAAGTTAAAGCGTCAAGCCGTATGAGCCCATCGTTAAGTTTTGACGAAGGCAAAAAAATGTACCGCCAAGCGCTTGAAGTTAACAAGCTTGGCCATGGTTTTGATGGTGAAACATTATTTAGCGGCGGTGAGTTTTTACTAGAAGCCGGTGCAAAGCTTGCGGTAATTGGCGAAAACGGTGTGGGTAAAACTACCTTTTTACGCTGTTTGGTTAACGAGCTTAAAAGTAACGAAGGCGAAATTAAGTGGTCTGAAAATGCGAGCTTTGGTTACTGCCCGCAAGACAGCACTAAAGATTTTGATAACGATTTAACGTTATTTGATTGGATGTCGCAGTGGCGTACGGCCAAGCATAACGATTTAATGGTACGTGGCATGTTAGGCCGTTTGTTGTTTACCGCAGACGATTCAAACAAAAAAGCGCGTAACTGTTCAGGTGGTGAAAAAAACCGTTTGTTATTTGGTAAGTTAATGATGCAAGACGTGAACGTGCTTGTAATGGACGAGCCAACAAACCACATGGATATGGAAGCCATTGAAGCGTTAAATAATGCGCTTAAAGACTTTGCAGGTACGCTTATTTTTGTAAGCCACGACCGTGAGTTTGTGTCGTCGTTAGCTACGCGTATTATTGATATTAAAGATAAGCAGGTTATTGATTTTCAGGGTACGTTTGACGAGTACCTTGCAAGCTGCGAAGAGAAAAAAGCATAAACCATTTGGTGTTTAGTGTAAAAGGCGCTTAGTTAGCGCCTTTTTTGTGCTTGGTTAAATGCATAAGTAAACAAGTAATTAGATCATCACCAAGAGGTAATTAACTATTGCTCGTGTTTTTTGTGTAGCGCTGAGAAGCTGTCGCTTCTAACGTGAGCAAGCTCTACGTCTACAAAATAGTGTTTAAAGTAACTTGTAGACGCGCAGCTTGCTGGCGTGAAAAAGCAAGGCTTTTTAAAACTTGTTTTAGATTAATTCTTATCTATGTTTATACAAAGCCAAAATATATTCCTTTCCTATGCATGACTCCTCAAAATTATTAGCACATCGTTTTTCAAATAATAATCAGTTCTACTCTGTGACTATATGCTGCATAGATAGAGCACCTCTATTTAAAGAATTTGGCAATGCATGTATTGCAGCAAAGGCTATTGTGGATATGCAAAATAAAGTAAATAAAATTTGTTATGTATTAATGCCTGATCATCTCCATTGGTTATTTCAGCTTAAAGACTGCTCACTAGCTAACGTAATAAAAATCTTTAAAAGTGTAACGACTGTAAAAACAAATAAGCTAAATGAAACAACAGGCAAGATTTGGCAGCAAAATTATTTTGAGCATCAGCTTCGTTCTGAAAAAGATTTAATCAATCAAGCTCGTTATATTGTTGCTAACCCACTAAGAACTGGCATAGTAAAAAGTGTCGGGCAATATCCATTTTGGGATTGTATTTATTTAAATTAAATAGCATGTAAAACAAGAAGCTATCGCTTCTAACGTGAGCAAGCTCTACGTCTACAAAAAATAACTTAACCCTGATTACTTTGGCTACTCATTTACTCCTCATTCGCTTCTCTTTGTGCATTAAGATTTAAAAGCCAATTTTTCACAAAGAGGTTGAAAGGCGCTGCGCTTTTAGAGGTAGTGACTAAGTAATTTAATATTTGACCAGAAGTGAGAAGCTACGCTTTTAACATGAGCAAGCTCTTCGTCTACAAAACAAAGCTAAACTATGACCTGTTCAGTTTATCTTCTCATTTACTCCTCATTCTCTTCTCTTTGTGCATTATGTTTTTAAAAGCTCAGCTTTCAAAAGCAGTGGCTGAATGTAGCCTGCAGGTGCGCTTTTCATTCATTTAATAGCAACAGCTACAAAAGTGATTGTTTTACCACCGAGAAGTGAAGGAGAATAACAGGAGCAGTGACTAACCAATATTTTTAACTCTGTGTAGCGCAAAGCGCCTCGGTGTGCTCTGTGGTGATAAAAAAATCACTTAACACTATTCAATTTGGCTACTCATTTACTCCACATTTTGTTCTCTTTGTGCATTACGGTTTTAAAGCTCAGTTTTTAAAAACAAAAAAGGAGCATTGCTGCTCCTTCTTAACTGTTACTTAGGTTTATTAAATATCAAACCTGTCGGCGTTCATTACTTTTACCCATGCATTTACAAAGTCGTGAACAAAACGGGTTTTATTATCGTCTTGTGCATAAAACTCTGCCAATGCGCGTAAAATTGAGTTTGACCCAAATACTAAATCTACGCGTGTTGCGGTCCATTTAGTTGCACCGCTTGCGCGGTCAACAATGTTGTAAAGGCCATTACCGGCTGGCTCCCATCGGTTTGCCATGTCGGTTAGGTTTACAAAAAAGTCGTTACTTAACGTTCCTATATTGTTTGTAAATACGCCATGTTGTGTGCCGCTATGGTTTGTGCCAAGCATACGCATGCCACCCATTAAAACCGACATTTCTGGTGCTGTTAAACCCATTAGCTGGCTGCGCTCTAGTAGTAACTCTTCTGCAGACACAACGTAGTCTTTTTTCAGCCAGTTTCTAAAACCGTCGTGAATAGGTTCAAGTACGTCGAACGATTCGGCGTCGGTCATGTCGTCGGTTGCGTCTCCGCGCCCTGGCGCAAACGGTACGTTAACCTCTACCCCTGCGTTTTTAGCGGCTTGTTCAACAGCTGCTGTGCCACCAAGTACAATTAAATCGGCCATGCTAACAGGTTTACTTAACCCAGCTTGTACTTTTTCAAGAGCCGTTAACACACTTGCTAAGCGTTCTGGTTCATTGCCTTGCCACTCTTTTTGCGGGGCTAAACGAATACGTGCACCGTTTGCGCCGCCTCGGTGATCAGAGCCTCGGTACGTACGCGCACTGTCCCATGCGGTGTTAATTAAATCGCTGGCGCTTACGCCGCAATTAAGTAGTGTTACTTTTAAATCGGCGATTTCGGTATCTGTTAGGGTGTAATCAACGCTTGGAATTGGGTCTTGCCAAATTAAGTCTTCGCTTGGTACATCGGCACCAAGGTAGCGCGCTTTTGGCCCTAAGTCGCGGTGCGTAAGTTTAAACCATGCACGTGCAAACACGTCTGAAAAGTATTCAAAGTCGTTATGAAAACGCTCAATTATTTTGCGGTACGCTGGGTCCATTTTCATGGCCATATCGGCATCGGTCATAATTGGGTTTAAGCGAATTGATGGGTCTTCTACATCGACCGGTTTGTCTTCTTCTTTAATATTTATAGGTTCCCATTGGTGAGCGCCTGCAGGGCTTTTTGTCATTTCCCATTCGTAATTTAAAAGAAGGTCACAGTAGCCGTTATCCCATTTTGTTGGGTGTGTGGTCCACGCACCTTCTATGCCCGATGTCATTGTATCGCGGCCAATGCCTCGTGTTTTGTGGTTGTTCCACCCCATACCTTGCTCTGAAATATCAGCCGCTTCTGGCTCTGGGCCAAGGTTAGACTCTTTTCCGTTACCGTGTGTTTTACCTACTGTGTGGCCACCTACGGTAAGCGCTGCCGTTTCTTCGTCGTTCATTGCCATGCGGGCAAACGTTTCGCGCACTTGTGCTGCAGTTTTAAGCGGATCGGGTTTACCGTTTACCCCTTCTGGGTTTACGTAAATTAGGCCCATTTGAACAGACGCTAACGGGTTTTCCATTGTGTCGGGTTTATCAACATTTTGGTAGCGTTCGTCGCTTGGTGCTAACCATTCTTTTTCGGCGCCCCAGTATACGTCTTTTTCTGGGTGCCAAATGTCTTCACGGCCACCGGCAAAACCAAAGGTTTTTAACCCCATTGATTCGTATGCCATGTTACCCGCTAAAATAATGAGATCGGCCCACGAGAGTTTGTTCCCGTATTTCTTTTTAATTGGCCAAAGTAAGCGGCGCGCTTTGTCGAGGTTGGCGTTATCGGGCCATGAGTTTAAAGGGGCAAAGCGTTGATTTGCCGTGCCACCGCCGCCACGTCCGTCAGATAAACGGTACGAACCTGCAGAGTGCCATGCCATGCGGATCATTAAACCGCCATAGTGGCCCCAATCGGCTGGCCACCAATCTTGGCTTTGGGTCATTAAGTTTTTTAAATCGGTTTTTACGGCTTCTAGATCTAGGGATTTGAATGCTTCAGCGTAGTTAAAGTCGCTACCGTATGGAGAGCTTTTTGTATCGTGTTGATGAAGGATGTCGAAATTAAGTGCATTTGGCCACCAATCTGTGTTTTGGCCTGCTGTTTGTGTATTGCTGCCATGCATTACCGGGCATTTGCCAGCGCTAGAGTTACTCATTATTTAATCCTCTTGGTCTAAAATAAAATACGTAAGCAATGGTCAATTTGTTTAGGTATTACTATTTTTAATTCATGCAAATGTTGCTTAATCAATTGTTTATATACTTGTACTTATTTTGAATTACCAATATAGGCTTATTTTTTGAGCTATACCAACAAATGCACCGTATTTAAAACGATTGGACCGATTTGTATTTTTGATTGGTATTTAAAAACGAGCATTTATAAATTTTTGATCTTTTTTTAAATAACGATGATCGAATTAAAAAGTAGCGGCGTAATGGTATGTGAAGGGTTTGAAAGTGGCTTTGGTTTACCACAGCGCACATAGGAATACCCCCCTTCACCATGAAATTGTAGTTATAACGTTAAAGGTGTATTACTAAGCCCAATACACCTTTACTTTATAACTCTAATTTACCTGTTTTTTGTTAGCTGATTTTTATTAGCTAACGGTAGTTAAGTTTTCCCTAACCTTTGATGTTTTAGCAGTTTCAGCCAGCTCACCCAGAGCTGGTTTTTTTTGCCTAAAATTTATTACTGCACACTGCTTTAGTGATAATAATTTATAATGTGCTGTAATCTCGCCTTCAAAAAAAAACCCGCCCTAGTGAGTTTAGGTTGTGCGTGTTAATATTATTTTTGCAATTTATTATTTTATTTGGGCATGTTGATGCGTTATTACTTTTATTTACTATGTATTTGTTTTACTTTATTTTTAACGTCGGCTAATGCGGCTGAGCAACAAACAGAAGCCCCCTCAAAGCTACAAGAACAGCAAGCGCTTGAACAACTTAAAGAGCCTATGTACAAACCGCTTATGGAACGCTACATTTTAGATGAGCTAAAAGCGGTTCGCCAAGATCAGCAAAAGTTACGTGAAGACGTTACTAAACAAGTAACGCATGCGCAGTTAGACACGGCCGACAGAGCCCTTACTTACACTACCGATACTATAAATAATGTGTTTTTTATTATTACCGCGACGGCATCTATTTTGGTACTTGTTGGCTGGAACTCGCTGCGCGATGTTAAAAATAAAGTAGAAGATATTGTAAATACCCGCGTGAGTGTTATTACCGATGAGTACGAAGAACGCTTAAAAGTATTAGAAGAAAAGCTGCGCGTTCGTTCGGAAGAAATACTCAGTAACCAAGAACGTATATCGATTACAAATGAGGTTCACTCGTTGTGGATGCGCGCAAATTTAGAAAGTGATTATGCTAATAAAATCGAGATTTTTGATGAAATTTTAAAGCGTAAACCTGAAGACGTTGAGGCTATTGCTTACAAAGCTGATGCCCTGCTTGAAATTAATCAAACAGCCAAAGCGATTGATTTATGTAACCAAGCAATTGATATAGATAGCGATTATGGTTATGCGTATTGGCAACGCGCGTGTGCGTTTGCGTTAATACACGAGCACGCCGATGCGCTGGCCGATATAAAAATGGCACTTGAGTATTCGCCTAACTTACGTAATGAGTTACTTCACGAAAGTGCATTTGCAAGCCTTCACGATAATAATAGCTTTAATACTATTGTGGCGGGCGAGTAAGTTTAGCTTGCTTATATAGTTTGTAAAAAAGAGCGAAAGCTCTTTTTTTATGGCTGTAATAAAGTCCTGTGCTTTGTGTATTAAGGTTTTAAAAGATTATTATTCACAAAGAGGTTAAGAAGCGCTGCGCTTTTAGAGTTAGGAACTAAGTAATTTAATATTTTATCTGAAACAAGAAGCTACGCTTCTAACGTGAGCAAGCTCTACGTCTAGAAACAAGACTAAGCATTGCCCATATCATTATGTTTTCTCATTCACTTCTTTTTGTGCATTAAGATTTAAAAGCTCATATTCACAATGCCGTGGCTAAATACAGCCTGTAGAAGCGTTTTAGTTATGCTATAAAAGTGATTGTTTTACCACCGAGAAGTGAATGAGAAAAACAGGAGCAGTGACTAACCAATATTTTTTAACTCTGTGTAGCGCGAAGCGCCTCGGTGCACTCTGTGGTCATATCTAATTTTAAGTAATAAGAAGCTTCACTTCTAACGTTAGCAAGCTCTACGTCTACAAAACAAAGCTCTATCCTGTGTATTATGGCTACTCATTTAGTCCTCATTCATTTCTCTTTGTGCATTTAAATTTTAAAGCCCATTATTCACAAAGAGGTTAAGAGACGCTGCGCTTTTAGAGGTTGGGACTAAGTGATTTAATATTTGACCTGAAATGAGAAGCGGCGCTTCTAACGTGAGCAAGCTCTACGTCTACAAGACAAGGCTAAGCATTGCCCAGATCATTATGTTTTCTCATTCGCTTCTCTTTGTGTATTACTGTTTTAAAACCCATTATTCACAAAGAGGTTAAGAGACGCTGCGCTTTTAGAGGTAGGGGCTGGCTAAGTGATTTAATAAAGGATTACGTAAGCAGGCTTTAGGTATAAAGCATACGTAACAAGTATACCTTTAGCCGCTTTACTTTTGTTCGAAGCTTTAGGTGTTAGCGTTTAAAGTACAAGTCGATTGCTTTGGTGAGTAGCTCGTCGAGTTGCTCCTCAAAGCCATCCATATCGATTTCAAAGTGACTAAAGTACTTTCTAACCTGCAATTGCGATAGGTTACGGCTTTTTACACTGTATTGGCGTTCGTCTTTTTGTTTATCGTAACGCGGTAAAAAAACGAATTGTGCATAATAAGGTGACTTAATATGCTTGTTGGCATAACGACAAAAATCTTCAATATGTTGTGCGCCTTCGGGGCCTAAACAACCGGGCTCTACTCGGTACATTAAGCGAAGTTTTTTGTCGTCAGTAATTTGCATAATAATCCTTAACGAAAAAATAATACGCGAATTATTTTTCCGTTTTTAATTTGATAGCTCGATACAAGCTCTGAGCGTTTATCTATTACGTTTTCGTCTGCTGAGCAGGTTTCTGATAGCTCATGATCTATTACTATATCACCATGTACTATGCGTTTAATTGGCGATGAGTGAATACACTTTAGCTTTTTAAACATTAAACCATAACGTGCTATTAGTTTTTCTTTTCCTTTAAATAATAGCTCATTGGGGAAAATATAAAACTCTACATCTTCATCGTAAACACGAATAAACTCTTCAATGTTGCGCGCGTTATAGGCTTTTATAAGTTGTTCAACCACAGCTAGTGATTCGCGTGATTGCTTGGCTTTAGCTTGCTGTTTAGCTGTTAAGGCCTCTTTTGCTTGGGCTACTGCTTTTTCTGCTTCGGCTACGGCTGCTGCCTTTTCTATTTTATTTTTAGGCTTTTCAACTGGTTTTGGTGTTTCATCGCCTAACACTTTTGAGTCGTCTGGTTTGGTTGGGTCAACAACCGGTTTTTTAAGCTCAGGGGCTTTGTATTCTAGTGTGTTTACTTTTTCATCCGCTTTTTGCTGTTCGGTAGTAGGCTCTGTGGCATAGCTATTTAAGGCTAGCGTAAAGGTAAATAAAGCAAAAAAAATAGATAACGATTTCATAACTTTCCTAATAAAAACACTAAGCGTGTATTGTATTGCAACATAGCAAATTTTAACGTTTTCGGGTAGCAATTAAATGAATAACCTTGGCTTTCATAGCGTAGTTTAGCTTGAGTTTAACCCAGCTTTTAAAATAATTTTGTTAAATACATAATTTTTAATGATGGTATGAAAAGTGATTGCTTCACCACCGAGAAGTAAAGGAAAGGACAGAAGCCGTGACTAGTTGTTACTCTTGTTTTCTCGGTGTAGCGCTAATCGCCTAAGTGCACCCCGTGGTTATACCTTTTTTAAGTAACAAGAAGCTACGCTTCTAACGTGAGCAAGCTCTACGTCTACAAAACAAAGCCCTAGCCTATTTAATATAGCTACTCATTTTCTCCTCATTCGCTTCTATTTGTGCATCAGTGTTTTATAAGCCAATTATTCACAAAGAGTTTAAGAGACGCTGCGCTTTTATAGGTAAAAATAAGTGATTTAATATTTGACCAGAAGTGAGAAGCGACGCTTCTAACGTGAGCAAGCTCTACGTCTACAAAACAAAGCCTTAGCCTATTTAATATAGCTACTCATTTACTCCTCATTCGCTTCTCTTTGTGCATTAAGATTTAAAAGCAGTGGCTGAATGTAGCCTACAGACTCGCTTTACTTTCGTTTAATAGCAACTGCTATAAAAGTGATTATTTCACCACCGAGAAGTGAAGGAGAAGACCAGGAGTAGTGACTAACAAATATTTTTAACTCTGTGTAGCGCGAAGCGCCTCGGTGCACTCTGTGGTGATACCTTTTTTAAGTAATAAGAAGCTGCGCTGCTAACGTGAGCAAGCTCTACGTCTACAAAACAAAGCCCTAGCCAATTTATTTTAGCTACTCATTTACTCCTCACTCTGTTCACTTTGTCTTCTCATTTACTCCTCATTTGCTTCTCTTTGTGCATTAAGATTTAAAAACCCATTATTCACAAAGAGGTTGAGAGGCGCTGCGCTTTTAGAGGTAAAAAATAAGTAATTTAATATTTGACCAGAAGTGAGAAGCGACACTTCTAAAGTGAGCAAGCTCTATGTCAAAAAAACAAAGTTAAACTATAACCTGTTCACTTTGTCTTCTCATTTACTCCTGATTCGCTTCTCTTTGTGCATTAAGATTTAAAAGCACTGTATTCACAAAGAGGTTAAGAGTCGCTGCGCTTTTAGAGTCTGGTACTCATGATTTTATAATTATTAAGGCATAAAAAAAGCCGCATAAAATGCGGCTTTGGAGGTTAGTCTCACTTCACTTTGGGCGTGTCTCCAAAACTTAGTGAATACGTTACCAAGGAACTGTTTTATTGATTAGATAGACTCTAATGCAATTTTAACCATTTCGTTAAACGTGCTTTGACGCTCATCGGCTGGTGTTGCTTCGCCAGTGATCACGTGGTCGCTTACGGTAAATAATGCCATTGCGTTTGCGCCGTACTCAGCTGCAACGCCGTATAAACCGGCTGTTTCCATATCTACTGCAAGAACGCCTAACTTATCTAAATCTTTATAGAAAGTGTCGTCTGCTTGGTAGAAAGTGTCGGTTGTGAATACGTTACCTACTTTTGCTTTAATACCTAGCTCTTTTGCTGCATTAACGCCGTTTAAAAGTAGGTCGAAGTCTGCAATTGCAGAAAAATCGTAACCACGAACACGTGCACGGTTTACGTTTGAATCTGTGCTTGCACCTTGTGCAAAAATTACGTCACGGATTTTAATGTCGGTACCAATACCGCCACATGTACCAATGCGTATAATGTTTTTTACGCCAAAGCTAACAATCAGCTCACGTGCATAAATAGACATTGATGGAATACCCATGCCTGAACCCATAATGCTTACTGGCTTACCTTTGTAAGTACCTGTAAAGCCAAACATGTTGCGTACACCAGTTACTTGTACCGCATCATCTAAAAAGTTTTCAGCAATATATTGCGCACGTAGCGGATCGCCTGGCATTAAAACTGTTTCGGCGAAATCACCAACATTTGCATTTATATGAGGAGTACTCATTCGTTGTTTCCTTTTTATTTTGGCGCGTTTAATTGAGTTAAAAAGCTGTCGCCATATTCAAGCTCAGACAAGTTAAACCACTGTGCTAGTGTTTGACCAATATCTGCAAAACTGTTTCGTTCACCTAGCGGTGTATTATCCATACCAGGCTTGTACGCTATCACAGGTACGTATTCACGCGTGTGCTCAGAACCTGGAAAGGTTGGGTCACACCCGTGGTCGGCAGTGATCATTAATACATCATCTGCATTTAACTGGTTTAGTATAGTTGGTAAATAGTCATCAAATTCTTTTAATGCTTTAGCGTAACCTACCGGGTTACGGCGATGACCAAATTTTTCATCAAAATCAACCAAGTTGGTAAAAATTAAGCTGCGATCAGGTGCTGTTGAAATAACCTCGCTGGTTTTTTCAAGCAAGTTCATAAGCCCTGGTGCTTTGTGCTTTTGGGTTATGCCTTGATGCGCGTATATGTCTGAAATTTTACCAATACTAATTACTTCGCCGCCGTCTTTTGCTAAAACATCTAACAATGTTGGTGCTGGCGGAAGTACTGAATAGTCACGACGATTACCTGTTCGTGCAAAGTCTTGACTATTTGAACCCAAAAATGGCCGCGCAATCACTCGCCCTATATTCATTTCATCAAGCAGCGCCCGTGCGATTTCGCAAACTTGATAAAGCTTCTCTAGGCCAAATGACTCTTCATGCGCGGCTATTTGAAACACGCTATCAGCTGAGGTGTAACAGATTGGTTTACCTGTTTTTACGTGCTCTTCACCTAGCTGTTCTAATATGGTTGTTCCTGATGCATGGCAATTGCCTAAAATGCCAGGAATACCTGTACGAGCTATAAATTCGTCTACAAATTCTTGTGGGAAACTGGGCTGTGTTTTTGGGAAGTATCCCCAATCAAATAACACAGGCACGCCAGCCATTTCCCAATGCCCTGATGGAGTGTCTTTTCCGCTAGAAAGTTCTTTAGCGTAACCCCATGCACCTTGTGGTGCTTGGCGGTCTGAAACTAAACACATTTCTCCACCGGCGGCTTCACAGGCGTCTACTAAACCTAATTTAGATAAATTAGGAAGCGAAAGTGCGCTGCCTGTTTCGTCGTAATATGCTTTTAGTAAGTGAGCGAATGTATTGGCGCCAAGATCACCAAATTTATCTGCATCTGGTGCTGCACCGATTCCTAGGCTATCTGCCATTAAGATAATTGCTCTTGCCATTTTGACCTCACTTTGTTTCTAGGTGGTTACTTTATCTGCTGAACGATTTTTCCGTACAGGACAAAAGTCCTGTTTCATAAAACCTAAACATTATAAATTTGCGTTCTTAAGCGAAGCAAAAGAGATTAATCGTGTCTTTTTTGCTATTGTGATCTACCAACAATATATCCTTCTGTGTGGGTGAGAACTTTAGTGACACGAACAACTATTATAGCTATTGCTGGCGCGTCTGCGTCGGGCAAATCTCTGTTTAGCCAAACTATATACAACGAGTTGGTTAATGAGCTTGAACCGGGCGCAATTGCCATTATTGAAGAAGATGCTTATTACAAGGATCAGTCGCATTTGCCGATGGCTCATCGTACGCAAACGAACTACGACCACCCTGATGCATTTGAACATGAGTTAATGCTTGAACATTTAACTCAACTTCGTAGTGGAAATTCAGTAGAAGTACCAACATATGATTATGCACAGCATACCCGCAGCGATAAAACGCGACGTGTAGCCGCTGCAAAAATTTTAATTGTTGAAGGTATTTTATTACTGAGCGACAAAGCGCTAAATAAAGAATTTGATATTAAGGTATTTATAGATACTCCTTTAGATATCTGCTTAATGCGTCGTATGCAACGTGATATGGAGCAGCGAGGCAGAACGTTACAATCTGTTGTTGAACAGTATCAAGCAACTGTAAGACCGATGTTTTATCAATTTATTGAGCCTTCTAAGCATAATGCAGATTTAGTAGTGACTCGAGGCGGCATGAACCGCGTTGCGATTGATATTATAAAAAGTAAAATTAAATATTTACTACAAGAATAACAACGGGAAACATTTGTATGACAACATTTATGAGCTTGGTAGGCATGTGTGTGCTGCTGGGCATTGCCTTTGCCGCGTCAACTAATCGCAAGGCAATTAATTTAAGAACCGTTGCTATAGCATTTGCAATGCAAGTTGTTATTGGCGGCTTTGTTCTGTTTTTTGACGCAGGAAAAAACGTATTAGCAAGTATGTCAGCTGCCGTTTCATCGGTTATTGGCTACGCGAATGACGGGATTGGCTTTTTGTTTGGCCCACTGGCATCGCAAGACACGCTAGGTTTTATTTTTGCAATTCAGGTTTTGCCCGTTATTGTGTTTTTCTCAGCGCTGGTCGCTGTTTTATATCACATAGGCATTATGGACTGGATAATTAAAATTTTAGGCGGTGGTTTACAAAAGCTTTTAAAAACCTCGCGAACAGAATCACTTTCAGCGACGGCAAATATATTTGTTGGCCAAACTGAAGCGCCGTTAATTGTTAAACCGTTTATAGCAACAATGACCAAGTCTGAGTTATTTGCTGTAATGGTAGGTGGCTTAGCCACTGTAGCTGGCTCTGTAATGGCTGGTTACGTAATTATTGGTGTAGAGCTTAAGTACTTAATTGCAGCCAGCTTTATGGCGGCACCAGGTGGTTTTTTAATGGCAAAAATGATTGTGCCAGAAACCGAAACACCTAAAGACAACTTAGCTGATTTAGATTTAAACGACGATGATAAACCGGTAAACGTAATTGATGCTGCTGCATCAGGTGCGGCAAATGGTATGCATTTAGCACTTAATGTTGGTGCAATGCTACTGGCATTCGTAGCGTTAATTGCGCTTCTAAATGGTTTATTAGGTGGTGTAGGCGGATGGTTTGATCATCCAACATTAACGCTACAAGAAATTTTAGGTTATGTATTTGCTCCTGTTGCATGGTTACTCGGTGTACCGTGGGATGAAGCAATTATAGCCGGCAGCTTTATTGGTCAAAAGATAGTAGTAAACGAGTTTGTTGCTTACTTAGACTTTATAAATTATCGCGATACGTTAAGTGCGCACACACAAGCAATTGTTACGTTTGCTTTGTGTGGATTCGCTAACTTATCATCGATAGCCATTTTACTAGGTGGGTTAGGCGGTATGGCGCCTAGCAGGCGGAAGGATATCGCACGCTTAGGGCTCAGAGCAGTGTTAGCAGGATCTATGGCTAACCTTATGAGCGCAGCAATTGCTGGGTTTTTCCTCTCGCTAGCTTAGAAACTTAAGAGATGAACCGGTGTTGCAAAACAAGAAGTTAGTACTTTAAGGGGTTAAAGTGCTAGCTGACTTGAACGATACTTCACCAAGGGCCGCAAGGCCCTTTTATCGTTTTAGGGCTTTAATAAAGTTACCTTCCTTCCTATATCCTCTCTTTATTTTCATTATGAGATTTTTACAACTCAAATAACTACTAATACTTTGTAAATTTAACAATTTTAAACCACACTTAATTAAGTGTCTCCAAGCCTAAATTGACTAGTTGTAGTGAAATATAATCTGACCTTTTTTATCCTTTTTTTATCATTTAGCACTTTAGCTGAAGAGCCTTTGCTGGTTGTTACAGAATTAGCACCACCTAATCAAGTTTTAATAGACGGTGAAGTTCAAGGTAAAGGAACACAGTACATAAGAGATATATTTAAACAGGCAGGTTTAACGCCAAACATACAAATGTACCCTTGGGCCCGCGCCTACAAAATGGCAAGCGAGGAAAAAAATACGTTTATTTACAGCATTGCTCGCACGCCAGAACGTGAAGAGCAATTTCAGTGGGTTGGGGAAATTGGTCGCTTTGAAATGGGGTTTGTTGGGCTATCAAGCAGAACCGATATAGTAATCAATAATATTGACCAAGCAAAAAATTACAAAATAGCTATGCAACATAACGACTTTTCAACACAAACTCTCACTAAAATGGGGTTTGAGGGCGTTATAACTTCAGATATACAGCATTCTTATAAGTTACTACTAGCCAAAAAAGTAGATCTAATATTAGATGACCCGCATTACATGCTCCAATACAGTGATTACTTCAAACTTAAGCCTGGCCACTTAAAGTTTATTTTTAAAATAGATGCACTAACAACGGTTGCTTATTTAGCTGCAAATAAAGATACAGATACAGTTCTTATAGAAAAAATGCAAAAAGCACATAAAGAGATAAACAAAACTAAAAAAAGCCCTTACGGTAAATAAGCAAACTTTTAATTTGTATTGTTTACCTGTGCTGTAAACCAATAACAAGTGTTGTTACCTCATCGTATTAATTAGTACTTTAATAAGCGCTGCAAGCACTTGTCAGCTTCTTCGCTTTATACCAACCTGCAATGCAAAACGTATCATTATCTGCGTAAAAAACTCATTTAGAGCAACTTTCACGCGCTTTTTCATCCTCAAAAGATCACTTAATTAAGGGAGTTGGTATTATTCATTAAAACTGGCTATTTCGACATTTTATTGCCACGTATTACTGCCAAAAAGTAGTGGTGTTTAGGGGGAAATAGAATCACTTAAATTGTGCTTGTGTGTAGTAGGTAGGGTTGTTACATAAGTTAGGTTTATTTTAGGCACAAAAAAAGCGCCCTAGGCGCTTTCTTTCATTTTACTTAAAAAGTAAAATTATACAGCTGTGATGTTATCAGCTTGAGGGCCTTTTTGACCTTGTGAAAGAGTAAACTCTACACGTTGGCCTTCAGCTAAAGTTTTGAAACCTTCGCTTTTGATTGCTGAGAAATGTGCGAAAACGTCTGGGCCATTTTCTTGCTCGATGAAACCAAAACCTTTAGACTCGTTGAACCACTTAACTGTACCTGATACGATGTTAGACATTGTAATATCCTGATATAAAAATAAAAAAATATGCTCATATGAGCGGGTGTAGCAAAAAATGAGATGGTACTTTAAAAACTTCAGGACGGTACTACAAGTATTACTTATACAACAACGAAATGGAGATTTATAGCTTACATGCTTTCTTTCTAGCTGCGGCCCACTATATAGATAACCAAATATAAGTCAAGCACTTCCTTATTTTATTGAGCAATAAATAATCAACCTGTGTTTATATGCTTAAAATTCAAATTCTAGGGCAAGTCTAAAACTGTGGTTTTTTTCAGACTGGCTAATTTCACTTATAAAGCCAGCTTCCCATTTTAGCTGTTTTTGCCCTTCAAACCGGTATAGCCCAATAAACCCGGGCCCAATTCCGATAAAATCTTCCCCTGCATATAACTCAATAGAGGGTTGAAACGCAGACAAGTATCGGTAACGATATTGTGCCCTAAACTCTGTTTCCCATTCGTTCTCTATGTCTTGCCCCCATTCGTATACCAAAAAAGCATTCATGGTGAGACTTGCACGACCAAACTCTTTTTCAATTACAAAACCGGAGGTTGCTTCGTATGCGTCGGCGTCATGCTGTTTTTCAAATTCAAACAAAGCGCCCCAATCAGCCCATAACCGGCCTTGCTCTATTAGTTGCCATCTAAGCTCCAATTCATACGCTTGCAAGCCAAAGTCGCCGTTATCATCTCGCTCACCCACTAAATAACCTTCGAGTGCCATAGTGTCGTTAATGGCGCCACCTAAACCAATACGTTGAGCTAAAATATTGCCACTGTCGGTTTGATGCGACACAAGGCGCCACTCAAGCTCTCGTTCAAACGGCAACACATACGGGTGATAAACTTTATCTACTACTATGCCATCAGCATAAGCGAGCTTAGGTATTAATAAACAAAAACCAATTAATACAGTAGCTGCAAATAGGTTTATTGCTTTCATGATTTTTCCTTAGTGATTGATTTAGGAATAAAATAACAAGCAGATAAAAATAACACGCTGCTCAGCACATAGCTTAAAAGACTGGTTAAATTTGGCGTAGCCTCATAACCGATCAGAGCTCGCAATACTCTCCCAAACTCTGAGTTTTCGGTTAAAATGTCACGTAAATCCCATACGGTTACCGTTGTTGGTATCAAATCAATTTGGCTCGCCAAATCAAGCGCCACAACTAGTTTTGCCGCACTATTTAAAGCTAACAATACCAATAAAGGGGTAAGCCCAAAGCGCTGTTTGATTGCACTCAATAAAAAATACAACAAGACGCTAAAGCTGCTGCATATTCCCAACCCTAAAAAAGTGCCAATAAATAAACTTTGAGCCGCTTCGTTGCTTTGCCAAAAGCCAATCAGGTAAATAATGTAGTGACTTAAATAAAGTGTCATTACACTGATAATCGCAATCATAAAAGCAGCTGTTGCTTGTTTAATGACGTAGTACAGTGCACTAATAAAAATTAAAATACACAAACCAATTTGGGCATATTCTAATCCCTGATAGTCAAACAAGGGGCTCATTAATGGCGCACTTTTAACAAACAAAAATGAAAGCCCGATCCCTAAAATAAGCCCTCCCAACAATTTCATTAAACTTTGCTTGGCTACAACTTGGAGTAAAATAAGTAAAATAGCCACCGGCAGTAACTGGTTTAGACTCATCACTAGGCTAGTTATTAGCATTAGAACGCTCCTTTTCAGTCACTATGACAGCACCACGCGCCGTATTGGGCGAAAACTCGCCAAAAAATTCATAGCGCCCAGGGATTAATGGCCCGATATAAATAACGCTTTTGCGCTTTGGGTAAAGTACTTTCTCTCGATTGAGATCGAAACTGTCGAACTCTTCAGGCGTACTATCTTGATTTTCGATTAACAAGCGTACCTTTTTATTGGCCGGCACGACGATTTCTGCGGGGTAAAACAAATGATCTTTAAGTACAATAAGATAGTCTTTACTGGCGGCGTTAAATGATAAAAATACACAACAATATAAGTAAGGCCTAATAAGTTGTTTAATCACATTTAGCTCCTGCAAAAACTACCTGTACTTTTAAGCCACCCAAATCACTATCCGTTAAGTGAATTTCAGCGCGGTAAATAGCAATAATATGCTGCACTATTGCCATGCCTAAACCCGCACCTTGTTCACCCGAAGGGTGTTGGTCACCGCCAACACGATAAAAACGGTTAAATATCCGTTGTTTTTGATCGTTCGTCATACCTGGGCCACTGTCTTCTATTTGCCAAATACGCTGCTTGTGCATCTGCTTTAGCGTTATTTTTATTTGTCCATTGGCTGGTGCGTACTTTATAGCGTTGCTAAGTAGGTTTGAAATCAACGTCACTAAGGTAAATTCATCACCGTTAATGATAAAATCATCTCCTTCAAGGCTGATAGTGTGGTTTTTAGCCTCTATTTTTTCATACAACTGGCTAACACCTTCTTGCGTGATCGCTAATAATGACTGCTCCTTAAACTGTTTTTGCCACTGCTCTGGCTGAGTACGCCCTAGTATTAGCATTTGCTCGACTATATTGGACAGTCGATTAATACCTTGGGTCATGGCTTGTAGTTCTTGGTTATCTCCTTGTTGAGCTGCCAAATTGTGCACATTAATTTTTAAACTGCTCAGGGGAGTACGTAATTCATGTGCCGCATCAGAGGCAAAAAAACGCTCTCGTAAATAGGCGGTTTCTACGCGTTTGAATAAATCGTTTAAGCGGCTGATCACCGGTTTTATTTCTTCATCTGTCACCTGCCAATTGATCGCAGTGAAGTCATTTGCTTGGCGCAGAGCTAACTGTTTTGATAAACGGGTTAATGGTGCCAGTGCATATTTAACAAAAAAACTAATAAATAGCGCAAGCAAAGGAACCGCCCAGAGCATAGGCAACATAGCTGATAAAATAACCGCCTCGGCAAGTTCAAACCGCTTAGCAATCGGCTCGGCAACAATCACGGTGCGTAAAGAAGTAACAAAAACGAATACCCGCATTCGCTGTCCTGCAATATTAAGCGTTTGAAAACCCGCTTGATACTGGCTCAAATCAAGATTTAATTCGTCAGAGCCACTAAGGAGCTCACCAGCTTGCCAAATTTGATACAGTAACTGGGCGCTTTCTTGCATTTTTGGCGCCATAGCGTTTATAGATAAAGGCTGTTGCATCAACACTCCAGCGACCACTTTTAGCTCACTATCGAGTAGTTGCTCACCATGGCTCATACTTTTTTGGTAGCCTTTGACTAAAGCTAAAAAGCACGTAAACACCATCATTGATAGTAAAATAAGAGTTAAACGCTTACGAATTGACATAGAGTATGGTTACCTTTGTAAATTCAAGTTTGTGCAATCTAGGGGCGTTTTAATCACGTGAGCTATCTCTTTCCCACGACATAACCAATACCACGGAGAGTTTTAATAAAATCGCTGGGGAATTTTTTTCGTAGGTGATGAATATGTACTTCAATGGTGTTAGAGCCAACCTCTTCTCCCCACTGATAGAGTTTATTTTCTAACTGCTGTTTAGATTGCACGCGACCTTGGTTTTCCAATAGTGCCTTTAGCAGCATGTATTCTTTTCGTGGCAGAGAAAGCAGCTCATCGCTGAGTGTGACACTATGCGCTGACGTGTCCATAGTCACTTCACCACACTGTAATAAACTCGACTGAGCTTGATTTACTCGTCGGCTTGCTACGCGCAAACGAGCAAATAATTCGGCTGGTTCAAATGGCTTAGCTAAATAATCATCAGCGCCCATATCAAGCCCTTGCACTTTGTCATCAATGCTACTTCGTGCAGTTAGTATAACCACCGGAATCACTTTTTTTTGTGCTTTTATGTGCTTTAAAATTTGTGAACCATCACCATCGGGTAAACCTAGATCAAGTATAACCAACTCTATTTCACCACTGCCTAAGCATTGCAATGCATGCTTAACCGTTGCGCTATGCTCTACACTGTAGCCTTCTTGGCGCAATGAGCGGCAAAGCCCTTGCGCCACAAGATGATCATCTTCAACTAATAATAAATGCATTGTTTATTTTGTTATCTCTTTAGTTTTTTATCTACTTTAGCTAATAAAGAGCTAATTGCTTGTTGACGATATTTATCAGCTTTAGCACGAGTATCACGAATACCTGCTGCTTGCGCAACTAACAAATGGGCTTTAGCTTGCTCATATTCACGTTCGTCATATAAAAACTCACCATACAAGTAATTAGTATCAATGCCTTTTTTGTTAAAAGCGAGCGCTTGCTTATAAAACTTGTTGGCGGTGTCATCATCACCAAAACCAATAGGCCACCCCGGTACTTTACTGTATAAGGTTGCTAGGCTGGCATACGCTGAGCCACCTAAAGCACTGTCGTCTACCTTAATGGCTTGCTCTAATGACGCTTTTGCATCTTTAGCATAGCCCAGTGCCCCTAATCCGCCTTTTGCACCAGCAAAACTGGCCAGTACAATGCCGTTCCACGTATAGCTATTTGCTGAATCAGGGTAGCTTTCAATAAATTGAGCACTTTGCTCACTTAGTTGAGTAAAGGCTTTGATTTGTGCATCACCTTCAAGCTCATAATTAGCGACAGCCCACTGCTGTTGAATAGCGAGTAAATCGCTTTGTTCGTCTGCAAATACCGGCGATGAAAACACACTAACAATGCTTAAATAAGCTACTAAAGTAAATTTTTTCATAATAAATCCTCTATTAACCTAAAAACTGTTTTATTTTAGGAAGCTGTTTGGCAATTGCGTTATCCACAATACCTGGAAAAACGCCATTGATACGTGCAAAAAGTTTCTCAGGAAAACCAATAAATCGTCTGGTTTTATTTGAGTTTAATAATGCAACTAACTCATCAGCTACCAACTGCGGGGAGTCCATTTGATTACCAAGCGCCTTATTCATTGCTCGTATTTGTGCATCATTAATATCTGTATCGGTTGCTCTTGGTGCTAAATAACTAACTTTAACGGGTGTGTCTGAAAGCTCTCGTGATAGCGCTTCGCTAAAACCACGTAAACCGAACTTACTAGCACAGTAAAGTGTTTGATACGGGTAACCTATGCTGCCAAATGACGACCCAACATTAACTATGGAGCCTTTATTCGCGTGCAACTGCGCTAAAAACAGCTGACATAATTTCATAGGGACGGCTAAATTAGTGCTCAGTAGATTATCAATTTGCTCACTACTCGATGCACTTAAGCTTTGCATTACATTAATGCCTGCATTGTTTATGAGTAACTTAGCGCCCCCTAATTTTTTGGCTTTAATGGCTAGTGCCAACATGTTTTCGGCAACCGTTAAATCCCCCACAAAAACTATACTACCGGGACATTGGCTACTTAACGTATTGAGGGCATCACTATTTCGCCCTACCAAAAGTAACTGCCAACCTTGGCCGTGTAATGTTTTAGCAATCGCTTGACCAATTCCGCCTGCCGCACCAGTTAATACACATAAGCCGGTATTCATGCGTGTTGCTCTTGTGCTGATGCTTTAAAAAACGGCTCGTCGTCTAAAGCGCGAAAAATACCGCCGTACAAACGATAAAAACATTTTGCACCATGTAAAATAGCCTGCTGATCCGCCTCGTCTGTAATTTGATTCATTAAGTTTTCAAAAAACTTAACATGCTCTATATCAAGCGCGCCGTGAGAGGTTAAATAGCTAAATGCTTTTTTAGGAAGCCCTATTGCATTCGCTATGTTTGATGCAGCTCCATCAGCAAGCGCAATTGAGGTCCCCTCTAATACGTGAACCATGCCAAAAAAGCTAAGCGGATTTTTACGTGCAATACTATCGTAGGCATACGACACCATCATTTCAGTGGCGAATTGTGGCTGACTATGACGCACACTTTCTTTATCAAACCCACAGGCTGCAATATCGTTTAGCACCCACTCTTGATGACCAATTTCTTCTTCAATATATTCAGCTACCGCTTCTCGTAACCATTCTTGCTCATCAGTTAAACGTGCGCCTAGTGACATCATTAAAGGAACAGTGTGTTTTACATGATGATAAGCCTGCGCTAAAAACGAGGCATACTCTTCAAGCGTTGCTTGTCCGTTAAATACACGCTGTATAATTGGCGCAGCTAATAAGTACTCACGCTCGTTTTGAGTTTGTGCTTTTAATGTATTAAAAAAATCACTCATGGATCACTTCTCCAAGTCGGTAAAACTGTTCAAAAATAGGGCTGTAGTGCTGGCTAATTGCCGCTCGTTTAGGGCGATTATTAGCGGTTAATAATCCTTGCTGCTCGTTTAAAGGTTGGGCCAAACGATGCCACTTTTTAATCTGTGCGTAGTCAGGAAGTTGCTGGTTTACTGTTTTTAAATGTGCTTTTAATTGCTCATCACTAAATCTGGGAGCCGCATAAATAAGCGCGCTTAAAAATGGCTGGCTTTCACCAAACACCACCGCTTGCTGTATCGCACTTTGGCTTAAAATTAATGATTCAGGCCATTCGGCGCTAACATTACGCCCCATACTGGTGATGATCAGATTTTTTACTCGCCCTTTTATGTACAGCTTATTATTACGCTTAGATACTAAGTCGCCAGTGGCGTACCAGGTATTTGGGTTATGCGGCGCTTGATTTAAATACCCTAAAAATAACGCTCCTTTAATAAATAACTCATCATTTTCAACTTTCGTTTCAACGTGCCCTAATACTTCACCAGCACTATTTATGTCGTCATAGTTGGGGGTGTTTAAACTCACTACTGAGGCAGCCTCAGACAGACCATAACCTTGATAAACCGGTAGGTTATATTCTCGTGCAGTTAAAATTAAAGATTCACTAACCCGTGCTCCGCCAACAGCAATAAACTTAAGTGACTTTGGTGGCTGCCAGCCTTGTTTTGCAAAGGCAACTAAACACGTTAATAACTCAGGTACTAAAATAAGGGTGTTAGGTTTTACACTATCGATTGCACCAATGAGTTTCTTAGGGTTTTTTAACCCTGAGCCAACAAAACCTAATTCGTTTAGCGGCATTAAATGTACACAACCGCCACTTAACAAAGGCGCATACACACCCGCTATATTTTCCAATAGTACTGGCAGCGGGAGTAAGCATAAATGCACGGGATTACTAATGTTTATTTGCTCACATAATGATTGAGCTACCTGCATCTGGCTTTGTGTTGATAAGCACACCCCTTTTGGCTCGCCAGTAGAACCTGAAGTAAATGTAATTTTTTGCGTACCAGTAAAATAGTCCACGGGTTCAATCGCATCGAGCTGATAAATATAAAGGGTATAATGCTCAAATAATGTTACCGACAATGAATGCTTACCAAGCGAATAACGAGGCATATCACTAATAAAAAACTGCGCACCACATTGCGCTAGCACATACTGTGTTTGCTGCTGACTAAAAAAATGGGCGATAGGCACCGCAACCTTATTTGCAGCACTGGTTGCGGCATCAACAACCAGCCAAGCTGGAGTGTTATCAAGCTGGAAGGCAATTGCACCTGAGTCTAAAGCGTTAAAAATAGCTGTTAGCTTATTAGTTTCTTGTTTTAACTCCAAAGCACTAATAGGCATCACTTTATTGGCTAAGTAACTAACAACCACTGGCTCATTCGCTACCTTATTAATATTATTTAATAGGCTCATAAGCTCTCCAACGCAGTCATCAAGGCATTAATTTGTTGTGTGTTTTGCTGTTTAATATTTAACAGCATGGGTGTGTTAAGTACTTGCTGATGTGCCTGCGCTAAATTAACAATGCACACCGTAGGTTGGTTTGCATAATAACTTCCCCAACTTAATGGGTTTTCAACCACAAAGCTGTTTGCAACAGCAACCTCAGTGCAGTTAACACCCAGCATTCGAACCATCGCCCTTACTTTTTTTGTGGCGCAAAATACTAAATACTTAGCTCCAGCATTGTAAAGTGCCTCGTTAACAACAATAAAATGACCAAGCGTTGCCCTGCGATGTGTAGAGCATAAGTTACCTAGCTCAAATATTTTGCTACGCGGAGTTTGTTTTAATAAAAAGTGCTCAATGGGCTCTGCAGTGTACTGCTCAATAAATAAGGGAGAGGTGGCTTGCCTTAAACCTAACGTACATTGCCCCTCACTTGTTGTGTATTGGCAAAGTAGTGGCATAAATGATTTAAGCGTTGCATTGTAAGCTACTAAAAAGCCATCTTTTACCGCAGATTCTAGTGCATTACGATGCTCATCATTCTCTCGAGCAGTTATTAAATGTGCCGAATTTGATATGTTATCTAGTGATAAATTTAACTGTGCTAATTGCATAAACATCGCCCGTTTAAGGAGTATGTTTATAAGTTAAAGAGCGAAACTTAAAAAAAACTTAAGAAACAAAAAAGCCCTTAAATAAATTTAAGGGCTTTTAAAGTAAAGTTTAATTCAAGTTAAACATGTCTATACTAACTAGGCTCTGCCACTACGCAGCGATTACGGCCATGCTCTTTAGCATGGTAAAGCGCTTTGTCTGCACATTTATATACTTGGTCTATGTCATTGCTATGGGTTGGCCAAGTTGCAATTCCGATTGAAACGGTAATGAAACCGATTGTTTCCATTTGCGTTGTTTCAACAGTGGTGCGTAATCGCTCTGCTATTTTTAGAGCGCTTTGGCTATCTTCATGAGGCAATACAAGTAAAAACTCTTCACCACCAATACGCGATACAATATCCCCTTTTCGAGAGATCTTTTTTATAATATCGGCTAATACTTTAAGTGCTTCATCGCCTTTATCGTGCCCAAAGGTATCGTTCACACGTTTAAAAAAATCGATGTCTATTTCTAAAATAGCAAAAGGTGTTTGCTTTAACATTAGCTGGCTAAGTAAACCATTTAAGCTTCTACGATTGTGGGTGTTTGTCAGCGGATCGGTTTGGGCATCGTGCTTAAGTTGCCCTATTTGTGTTTGTAAAATATTGACGCCATTAAGCATGGCCAGCTTCAATCTTTGGCTTTCAAAGTACCACGCTTTTATTCTTTTTAGCTTTTCTATGCTGTTTACTTCGTCGAGTCTGTTTGCGCTACTAGCGAGTTGCTTTAATGGGCGTGAAATAAAATACGAAAATACGCCTATGAGTATGAAGGTGACCAACGCCATGGGGAGCGTTCTTGCAAATACTTCCATGATTAATGTATCTAGAGACGCAAGTGTTGCTTTGATGGGACGTTGGGCCACTACGCCCCAGTTTGAATTAATAACGGGTGAAAATCCTGCGAGCATTTTTACCCCTTTGCTATTTACAACAACGGCTTGCCCCGCTTCTCCTGTAATAACCGCATTGATTACTTTATTATTGGCAACGCTTGTACCTATTCGTTTACTATCTGGGTGATAAAGGATTTGCTTATTAGCATCGACGACATAAAGGTGCGATCCCCCTTCGTAAAAGTGTTGCTCTAGGAGATCGTTTAAAATATTTCTTTCTTTTAAATATAACGAGCCGCCCACGTAGCCTAAATAATTCCCTTCTTCGTTAAATAAGGGGTGCGATATAAATATAATTAAATTATTGGCTGCTGACATGTACGGCATACTAATAAGTGGCTTTTTTTCTTTTAAAGCCTGTGTTGCGCCGGGAGAGGAAATTGATTTTCCTATGATCTCAGATAAATAAGGAGATGTGGCATTTATAACCCCATTCTTACTGATAACTACTGAATTAAAGCTATTTGTCTGCAAATTTAAGCGCGTTACTTCTTCTTGCAGTAATGCTGCATTATTTATGTTTTGCTCAATTTTATTTGCTGAATATGCAAGTTGTTGTTTTGCCGACTCTAAAAAGTTGTCGGTTGCTGAAGCTAATTTATTAGCGTAAGCGAAGTTACTTTCTAATGTATGGCTTATTAACTGCTCTTTTTGTACTTGGTACGTTGAATGAAAACTACTAATGAGCGTGGCTAAAGCCGCAGAAAAAGCCAATAGCACAATAAGAAGACGCAGATTAAGCACAGGAAATAATTTATTCAGCAAAAGTAAACAGCCCACAGTACACTGCTATTAAAGCAAGTACTTTGTTAAAAAGTATTTACAATTATACCCCGCCATTTATTAATTATCTAATATTTGAGCACATAGTGTATTTTTAATAACCAGCCAAATAACTTTTTATTACATTGTGACGTTACATTCCCTCTACTAACTAGGGTGCGCTTATTTTGCAGTTGTATAAAAAAATAGATAAGCTGCTTTCACTTGTTCATTTTATTTAGCTTTGGAGTGTATTTTGCTAAATAAGTATGTTTTATCGTCAATTATTTTTATATCTGGGTGCTTAATGCCATCAATTAAAGCGGTTGCAAAACCGGCTCTTTCTCTTGAGCAAAAACTGGGGCAAAAGTTAATGCTCGATTTTCGCTATTTTTGTGAACAAGGCACTGGTCAACATTGCAGAACACCAATGACAAAGCTACCAGAGTCATTGGCGCGCGTAATCAGCGACTATAACATTGGTGGCGTTATATTATTTTCAGAAAACACTCAGTCAATTGAACAAACCATTACGCTTAGCCATCAACTTCAAGTGGCTGCCAGTAAATCTTTAAGTAAACTACCACTATTTATATCAATAGACCAAGAGGGCGGAAGAGTTGCGCGTTTGCCGCGTGATGTTGCAACGTCATTCACGGGTAATATGTCTATTGGTGCAACCTATAAACAGCATGGCGTTGACTTTGCTACTAAATCAGCAACGGTTATTGCCAATGAGCTAACAGCTCTGGGGATCAATGTAAATTATGCACCCACCATTGATGTGAATATGAACCCAGACAACCCCGTTATAAATGTACGCTCGTTTGGTGAGAACCCACAACGAGTGAGTGAACTCGGCGCAGCACAAGTTGCTGGGTTTGAGAGTAATGGCATAATTACATCGCTCAAACATTTTCCGGGACATGGCGATACTCACGTTGATAGCCACACAGGACTCCCTAACGTTGCCCACTCAAAAAGCACTATTTACGAACAAGATTTAGCCCCTTTTAAACACATTATTGCTAAGCAAAATCCCGGTATGATCATGACAGCGCACATACAATATCCTGCGCTTGATAGCTCAACCTTTGTCTCTGTAGAAGGCAAAACAATGATTAAACCCGCCACTATGTCGCGCACTATTATTACCGACATTTTAAGAGGTGAGCTTAACTATAAAGGCGTAGTGGTTACCGATGCACTTGATATGGCAGGTATTAGTCAGTTTTTCACACCCATTCAAGCTGTTATAAATACATTTTTAGCCGGCGTTGATATTGCGCTTATGCCTATAGAAATAAGAACGCCCGATGATATAAAAAAGCTTGATGAGCTTATTAAATCGTTAGTTCATGCTGTCGAGTCAAATCAGTTAGATGAGCAAGAAATAACACAATCGGCTGCGCGTATTATTTCGCTTAAAAATGCATTTGAGTTATCTACTGAGTTTGACCCTATTAATGCAGTAGTTAATGCAAAAAGTATAATAGGCAATAAACAACACAGAAAAATAGAAGCTGAGCTTGCTTTAGCAGCAATAACACAGGTAAAAAACACAGAAAACACATTGCCACTAAATTTAGATGATGGCCAACATATACATATTATTATGCCCGACACCCGTAAATGTATGGCTATGCAGCAAGCAATTGAATCTGCAAGTTCATCATCTATTACGTTCAGCTGCAGCAGCTTACAAGGGTTTGACCCCGCACAAGCAACCCAGAGCATTAAAACAGCTGATATTGTTATAGCGGGTAATGCCACGCCCAATCAAAGCGCGGTTGAAATTGGTGGCATGGATGATTTAAAAGATGACCCTAGTTTTGCGCTTAATACGCGCGAACAGCCACAAGCGCTTGAGTCTCTGCTTGCCATGGCTAACAAATTTAACAAGCGAACTGTATTTATAAGTTTGAGGGCTCCTTACGACATTGCTAAATTTGGCGACTATGCCCACAGTGTACTGGCCTCATATGCTTACAATATTGATGTAGACACGCTCGAGCGTGTTTCAGGCCCTGCATTTACCGCACTCGCTAAAGTATTAGTAGGCCAAGCCACTGCCAATGGCACCTTGCCTGTTACAATTAAACCGCAAAAAGGCAATTAACATGAAACTAAATTGTGATTTGGGCGAAAGCTTTGGTTCATGGAAAATGGGGCTAGATGATCAAGTTATGCCACATATTAATATGGCGAACATTGCTTGTGGTTTTCACGGCGGTGACCCTGATGTAATAGCAACAACATTAGCGTTAGCTAAAAAAAACAACGTAACGGTAGGCGCGCATCCCAGTTACCCTGATCTTCAAGGATTTGGACGACGCTCTATGGCGTTAACAACAAGCGAACTAACTAATTGTATTCAGTATCAGATAGCAGCGCTTGAAGGCATGGCAAAAATACAGGGGCTTACGTTAAGCTATGTAAAACCACATGGTGCACTTTATAACGATATGATGGCTAACAACGACGTATTAGCAACCATTATATCTGCTGTCGCGAACTACCCTAGTAAACTAAAGCTGATGATTTTAGCGACTAATCAAGCAGATAAACACATCCAGTTAGCTAAACAGTTTAATGTAGAACTAGTACTCGAAGCATTTGCAGATAGGCAATACACTGATGAGGGCCATTTGGTCTCTCGCAAACTCGATGGCAGCGTGCATGATAAACCGGCCATACTTACACAAGTCAAACAGCTCTTACAAACAGGTAGTGTAACCACACGCTCAGGTAAGCAACTTATGCTTAATGCACATAGCCTATGTGTGCATGGAGACAATAATGATGCAATTGAACTCATTAAAGGAATAAAAGCACTGTGTGACTGACATTTAATAATATATGAAAGCTGTAAACCCCCTTTACAGCTTTTTACCCCAACTTGTTAAATACACCCATAGAGTTAAATATGAGCTTCATCGCATTGCACTGTTAATTTAATAATCCCTCACTTATAACTGTACATAAGTTAACAACAGGGATTAATAATGAAACAACTTTTAGCACTTAGTTTTATATTAAGCGCAAGCCATTTGGCCATCGCAAACGACAATACACACACATTGCAACTTCAAGATGTATTTGATTTAGAATATGCAAATCAAATAGATATTACTGACGACGGAAAAACCGTTTACTTTGTGCGAAACCGCATGGATATAAAAACAGACCGAAAAGTGGGAAACATTTGGTCTGTTGATTACAAAACCAAACAAATGCAGCCGCTCACTTCAGGCGTTCATATGGATTACTCGCCGGTACTTTCTCCAGATGGGCAGCGCCTTGCTTTTATATCTACCCGCGATGGCAGCAGCCAAATTTATATGAAGTGGCTTAAAACCGGTGCCATTGCCAAAATAAGTAATTTAACCAGTAACCCTCGCGCTATTAGTTGGAGCCCCGATTCAAGCCAGCTTGTATTCAGCATGTTTGTACCAAGTAAAAACTCGCCACCAGTTAATTTGCCAGGAAAACCAAAAGGTGCAACGTGGGCAGAGCCAGCTAAATTTATTGATGAAGTATACTATCGAGCTGATGGTGGTGGATACTCGCAAAAAGGCTTTAATCAATTATTTACTCTTGATGCTAATGGCGGAAATGCTAAGCAACTTACTAGCGATGAATTTGATAACGCAGGTGATGTTAGCTTTAGCAAAGATGGCAGCTTACTTTACTACTCAGCCAATAGGCATAAAAATGGTGAACTCAAGCCTACAAACAGCGAAGTATATAAGTTAAATCTTAATACATTAGCCATTGAAGCTGTGACAAATAGAAATGGCCCAGATCAACAACCCAAAGTCTCCCCTGATGGTCGTTACCTTGCGTATACAGGATATGACGATAAACGCACTAACTACGAAAATACTCAACTTTACATTCGTGATTTAAAAACGGGTAACACCAAAAGCTTAACACCCAACTTTGATAGAAGCGTTGGGCAAATAAAATGGGCTGCAAACTCTAAAGGGGTTTACTTTAGCTATGCCAATGAAGGGCAAACTACCCTTGCTTATCAACCTCGAAGTGGTAAGCGTAAAGTGATCACCGAACAAATTGGCAGTGTAGCATTTGGACGACCATACTCAGGCGGAGATTTTGATGTAAGCAGCAACGGCGATATCGCGTTTACACTTGCTGACACTCAACGCCCTGCGGATGTAGCGAGCATTAAACGCGGTAAAACTCAGCGCTTAACCACGCTTAATAGCGATGCGCTAGGTGATAAACAACTGGCAAAAGTGGAAGAGATTTGGCTTAAATCAAGCCACGACCAATTACCTATTCAAGGATGGATTGCTTACCCGCCAGGGTTTGATAAAACTAAAAAGTATCCTCTAGTACTCGAAATTCACGGCGGGCCGGTCGCTAATTATGGCCCTCACTTTAGTGCCGAAGTTCAGCTTTTTGCAGCAAAAGGTAATGTGGTGTTATACATGAACCCGCGCGGAAGTGATTCGTATGGGAAAGAGTTTGCACAAACCATTCATCATAATTACCCAAGTAATGACTTTGATGACTTAATGTCTGGGGTTGATGCTCTTATTAAAAAAGGGTTTATTGATGAGTCTAAACTATTTGTTACCGGTGGTTCTGGCGGAGGTGTACTAACAGCATGGATTGTTGGACATACAGATCGATTTGCTGCAGCTGTTGTTGCTAAACCTGTTATAAATTGGATCAGCTTTGTACTAACTGCCGACTTTTATCCATTTTTTGCTGATTACTGGTTCCCAGGCAAACCATGGGATCACATAGCGCATTACATGAAACGTTCGCCAATTAGCTATGTAGGTAATGTTACTACACCCACAATGCTGCTTACAGGTGAAGCAGACTATCGCACACCTATTTCTGAAACAGAGCAATACTACCAAGCACTAAAATTACAAGGTGTTGACACCGCGATGGTTCGCATACCAGATGCATCGCATGGTATTACAGCTCGCCCTTCTAATTTAATGACTAAAGTTGCTTACATTCAATGGTGGTTTGATAAGCACAGTAAATAGCATTACATTAATTAAATTACTAAAAGCCACTTTTTAAAAGTGGCTTTTACGTATGTGCAAAGTGTAAACCCCCTTTACACTTTTAGGGCATATTAAATATCGGACTTAGTCTATTTCTCAGTTAGTAAAATTTCGGTTTATAGCTTTTTTTATAGCTTGAGTTAGTAAAAAATCGGTTTGAGTCACTGTTTATAGCCTTTCAGTTGGTAAAATTTTGTTTTGTGAAAGGTATACGTTAGTAAAAAATCGGTTTATAAATCGAATTTAAACACCAAAAAAAACAAAAAATAACGTTTTTGATTACTTTAATAGCTTTTTAAGGCCCCTTTACAGCAAAAAAGCACTTACAAAACGCTTTTATTAAAGGGTTAGTTAAACTCTGATCTACAAATTCGGTTAGCTAGTTAAAACGTGATCCGCATATCTATAGTTGGTTAAAACCTGATCTCAACTAACTAAGTAACCTAATGTAAGTTTTATTTCTCATACACTATCCGCTTTTAACACTAATAAAGGCTTTGCTATTAGTGAGTGAAGTAAAAATATTTATGACACATAAAAAAAAGGGCCTTACGGCCCTTGAGTAACACTATCTAGAAATTTTTAGAACTGGTTCATGGTGTTATCTTCACCACCGGCTTTTAACGCGTTATCACCAGAGAAGTACTCTTTGTGTGTATCACCAATGTTAGAACCTGCTAGGTCTTGGTGTTTAACAGATGCTTGTTCACGGCGAATTTCTTGGCGTTGTACATCACGTACATAAGCAAGCATACCTAAGTCACCAAAGTAACCTTCTGATAAAATATCTGTGCTAAGTGCTGCAGTATGGTAAGTAGGCAGCGTAATTAAGTGGTGGAAGATACCCGCTTCACGTGCACCATCACGTTGGAAATTTTGTACCAATACATCAGCTGCGGCTGCAAGCTCTGTTGCATCCATTTCTGGTGCCATTAGGCCTTTGTTATCACCAAGGCTTGGGTAAGCGCTCAAATCGCGACCCGCTTCTTGCCACTCTTGGTACACTTGCTCACGGAACTTAAGCGTCCAGTTAAACGAAGGTGAGTTGTTGTATACTAGTTTAGCATTTGGTACTTGCTCTTTTACACGGTTTACAAGCTCAGCAATTTGTTTTACGTGTGGCTTTTCTGTTTCAATCCACAATAAATCAGCGCCAGATTGTAGGCTAGTTACACAGTCAAGTACTACGCGGTCTTTCTCTGTTCCTTCACGGAACTGGTATAGGCCATTTTCAAGGCGAGTAGGTTTACACAGCTCACCGTTGATTTTCATTGCCGTATCACCTTCGTTTAAGTCCTCTACGCCATTAATAGGTGTAGTCTCTAAAAAGGCATTGTACTGGCTTGCTAAATCACCTGGCGTTTGCGATACAGGCACTTTTTGAGTCAAGCTAGCACCTAACGAATCAGTACGCGCAACAATAATACCGTTGTCGATACCTAACTCTAAAAATGCATAACGAACCGCATTAATTTTTGCTAAAAAGTCTTCGTGAGGCACGGTTACTTTACCCGCCTGGTGACCACATTGTTTAGCATCAGATACTTGGTTTTCGATTTGAATAGCACATGCACCTGCTTCAATCATTTTTTTAGCAAGTAGGTAAGTTGCCTCTTCGTTACCAAAACCTGCATCAATATCAGCAATAATTGGCACAACATGCGTTTCAAAGTTGTCAATTTTATCAAGCACAGCTTGAACGTCGCCACCATTCGCTTTTGCTTCATCTAGGTCATTAAATAAGTGGTCAAGCTCACGGGCATCGGCTTGCTTTAAGAATGTGTAAATTTCTTCAATAAGCGCAGGAACAGATGTTTTTTCGTGCATACTTTGGTCAGGTAATGGACCAAACGCAGAGCGAAGTGCAGCAACCATCCAACCACTTAAGTAAACATAACTACGTTTAGTTGTTTTTTGGTGGCGTTTAATAGCCATCATCATTTGCTGGGCAGTAAATCCATGCCAACACCCTAAAGACTGTGTGTACTGGCTTGTATCTTTATCGTAAGCGGCCATATCTTCACGCATTACGTCAGCTGTGTATTGTGCAATTTCAATCCCAGTACGAAAGCGATTTTGTAAACGCATGCGAGTTGCATACTCAGGGTTAATTGCCTGCCATGCATTTCCTTGAGATTGGCATAAAGTAGAAAGTGTGTCGGTTTCGCGTTGATATGTTGTCATAATAAAGTCCTTCGAACGGGTATATAAATAATTTAATGTTGTGAGAGTGGCAACGTTGCAAGTGCTCCGTAGCGCTTAATTCAACATTAGGCTTATTTTTTAGATTTAGTAAATTTATAGTTTTTATTACGACTATATTTTTTGTGAATATCAAAAACACACTCAACATGGCTTTTTTACGTTATTGTTGCTCAAACGCACAAATACTATGGCGACCGTTTAAGGAAGGCAATTATGACCCACACTCTCACACATTCAGGACTCAGCGTAGATTTAGAGCTTGCTGACTTTGTTAAAACTAAACTATTACCTGGTACACACTTATCAGAACAACAATTTTGGCAAAGCTTTGCAAAGATTGTTCAAACGCTCACGCCAATAAATAAAGCGTTGCTGGCTAAGCGAGAACAGCTGCAACAGCAAATTGATCAGTACCACATTGCAAATAAAACGTGGGATAGCAAGCAATACCAACGTTTTTTAAGTGACATTGGCTACCTAGTGCCAGAGCCTGCAAATTTTAAAATTGAAACACAACAGGTTGAACCCGAAATAGCGGTTACAGCAGGCCCACAGTTAGTTGTTCCAGTAAGTAACGCACGCTTTGCACTTAATGCAGCTAACGCACGTTGGGGCTCGTTATACGACGCCTTATATGGCACAGATGTGTTAAGTGAAGATGACGGGGCAGAAAAAGGCACTACCTATAATCCGGTTCGTGGCTTTAAAGTAATGGCATACGCACGCCAGTTTTTAGACAAAGCACTGCCACTTGAAAACGGCTCACATATTGAAAGCACCAATTATTCTGTTGTAAACGGCGCATTAGTTATTACGCTGCGTGACAGCTCTCAAACCACTTTAGCTGACCCCTCTCAGTTAATTGGCTACCAAGGCGAAGCCCAAAACCCAAGCGTTGTATTGCTTAAAAACAATGGCTTACATATAGAATTACAGATAGATCACCACCATATTATTGGCCAAGCTGATAAAGCGGGTTTAAAAGATGTGGTACTTGAAGCAGCCCTAACTACTATTATGGATTGTGAAGATTCTGTAGCCGCCGTAGATGCACAAGATAAAGTGCAAGTTTACAAAAACTGGCTTGGTTTAATGCAAGGTAACTTAGTCGAATCGTTTAAAAAAGGCGACAAAGTTGTAGAACGTACGTTGCAAAGCGACAAAACGTATACTTCTATTGATGGCGGTACCATAACGCTTAAAGGCCGAAGCATGATGTTTGTAAGAAACGTGGGCCACTTAATGACAAACCCAGCCATTACAGACGTTTACGGCGAGCCTGTTTTTGAAGGTATAATGGATGCAATGTTTACTGCCACAGCCGCCCTGCACGACTTAAATAAAAATTCTGGCGTAAAAAACAGCAGCGCGCAGAGCATTAATATTGTAAAACCTAAAATGCATGGGCCAGAAGAAGTTGCTTTTACAAGCACACTATTTACCCATGTAGAAGAAGCCTTAAACTTACCTAAAAACACCTTAAAAATGGGTATTATGGATGAAGAACGCCGTACATCTGTAAACTTAAAAGCATGTATAAATGAAGCAAAACAACGTGTTGTATTTATTAACACCGGCTTTTTAGACCGTACAGGCGATGAAATTCACACCTCAATGCAAGCAGGTGTTGCGCTCCCTAAAGCTGAAATAAAACAACAGCCTTGGATAAGTGCTTACGAAGATCGCAACGTAGATATTGGCCTTGCCTGTGGATTAAGCCAAAAAGCTCAAATAGGCAAAGGCATGTGGCCTATGCCTGACAAAATGGCGCTGATGATGGAGCAAAAGTTAGCACACCCTAAATCGGGCGCTAATACAGCTTGGGTGCCCTCTCCTACTGCTGCAACGCTGCATGCTATGCACTACCATGATGTTAATGTTTTTACTGAGCAACACGCAATCGCTGAGCGTACAATAGCAAGCCTTGACGACTTACTTACTCCGCCACTTATGCAAGATACGTCAACACTCTCTAAAGAAGACATACAAAGCGAACTTGAAAACAATGCACAGGGTATTTTGGGTTACGTAGTACGCTGGATAGACCAAGGTGTAGGCTGCTCTAAAGTACCCGATATTAACCATATAGGGCTAATGGAAGACAGAGCAACACTTAGAATATCTAGTCAACATATGGCTAACTGGTTATTACATGGCATATGTACACAAGAGCAAATTACTTCCACTATGGCAAAAATGGCCAAGGTAGTAGACGGCCAAAACGAACACGATAAAGCCTATACCCCAATGGCAAGCAGCCCTGAAACACTAAAAAATAGTATTGCGTTTCAAGCAGCCCTCGCCTTAGTACTTGAAGGAACAACACAACCTAGTGGCTATACTGAACCGTTATTACATAGCTACCGTATACAGTATAAGTTACAGCAAAGTTAGTACACTCCAAATGTTTAACGCTGTATCTTAATTGTTTATTTCGTGTCAAAACCAGCCTTAGGGCTGGTTTTTTATTTTCTAAATCAACAAATAAGCACACCAATATTTTTAAAAATGTGTTTAAACACAATTAAAACAACTAACTTTAAAATAGAAACACATAAAACAATAACCTCTATGAATACCTAACATTTCTGTAAATACAAAAAAGCGTGTTTTGTATACACAAAACACGCTTTTTAATTTGTATTTGCTATAAAAAATGACGTTAAGGTTATTTTTTTATTATTGCATTGTGATACACATTTTGTACGTCATCACAGTCTTCAAGCATATTTATAAATTTATCGAAGTTAGCAATAACCTCTTCATCATCAATTTCAATATTAACTTGAGGGATAAAAGTAATTTCGTCTACCTCAAAGTTAATACCTTCAAATGCGTCTTCAAGAGCTGTTTTAGCCTTAAAGTATTCTGTAGGCGGTGCAAAAACCGAAATTTTTCCATCTTCAGCTTCTACGTCAGCAACGTCAACGTCGGCCATCATTAGCGCTTCTAAAACAACTTCATCGTCATCGCCTGCAAAGCCTAATACTGCATAATGATCAAACATATGGGCTACACAACCAGGCGTCCCTATTTTTGAATCAGTTTTAGTAAACGGTAAACGCACATCTTTGATGGTTCTGTTAGGGTTATCAGTTAAGCAATCAACAATCACCATACAATTACCCGGCCCATAGCCTTCGTAGCGAGCAACCGAGTAATCCTCCCCTGCTCCACCGGCAGCTTTCTCTATTGCTTTTTCGATAACGTGCGCAGGAACTTGGTCTTTTTTAGCTTTTTCGATTAGACGACGCAAAGTTTGATTTACTTCAGGATCGGGTTCACCATTTTTAGCAGCAACGTAAATCTCTTTACCGTACTTTGAGTTTACTTTTGTTTTTGCATTAGCTGTTTTGATCATAGAACTTTGACGAACTACAAATGCTCTACCCATTTTGTGCCTCTAATAAATACATTACATTTTTTTTATTATTTTACCAATTCAAAACGTATTGGGCTAGTAAACCTTAGTGAATGAGCGCCCATATTGTGAGAGGTAAATTTATTAAAACTAATATAGCGTCAATTTAACATAACTCGACTTTTTTGGAGTAGCTTTCAACTAAAGCAACCAAATCGTAAAAATCATGCAACACATAATCAGCTTGATCAGCATAAGGAGGCGTTTCATTGGGAGCATATAAGCAGGCACGCATATTAGCATTGTGTGCAGCTTGAATATCGTATAAGTAATCGCCTACGTACAATAGGTTATCTGCGCTAATATTCCAAAGCGTAGCAATAGCATTTAATGCACTTGGATCGGGTTTTGCTGGTGCGTCACTTCGTGTAAGTACTGTACTGATAGGAAGCGGGTTATTTTTTAATTTAAGCGCAGCTGCTTTGTCAAAATTACGCGTCACTATTGCCATAGGAATATTTCGTTCATTTAATAGTGCAATAGCTTCACTTACACCTGGCAACAACGTTGCATGTTGCGCATCTAATAATTCGTGCTGGTGAACAATGTTCATTGCCTCTTCGCGCATATAAGGAGAAGGAAGTTGCGCAATAAAGTCGAGTAAATCTTCGTTATCGGGACAGCCAATTTGGGCTTTAATAAGTGAAAAGTCGAGTTCTGACGATACCAAAGTACCATCTAAATCAAAAATAACACCATGGATAGCCTCTACCTGAGTCGTCATACCAATCCTTGTTTGTGAAAATAATTAGTTGAGCTTTTTTCAAACATAAAAATACTCTGAGCTTACACCCTTAAGTGGGAACAATTAATACTAATTATATTTAAATTAATAGTGCGAGGTGGTCAGTAACTTCACTGCAACTACCAATGAACAAAAGCTTAGCAGCTAGTTGTATGTTGCGCAAAACAAGGTAAATATAAACAACCCAACTTTTTACGTAACTTGGTATTTTACCGATCAATTATGAACGCACGTTAAATAGTGCAAAAAAATACGCACTTAAATAAGCGCGTATTTTATATTAAGAATGAGTTAGTTAGCCTCAAAGCGAGCTTCAAGCCAGGTATCATCCTGAGCAAAGTTTAGGGTTTTGACTTTACCTTTGCCTTCAACGTTCACCATATTTACTTGTGATGGCCATAAATCACGCAGCGCACCATTACTCATTTTTATCCCTTGAATTCCCTCTGGGATAGGCGCTTCTTGATAAACCCAAAAAAACTTACCATCAACCTGAGCGCCAACAAAGTTAAGCGGCACAACGTCACCATTTAATGTTTGCAAAGCCATATGTGACTCAACATATTTGGCAAAGCGTTGTTGATCGGTTTTATTGCTAATTATATCAATTTTACCTTTAAATAAGCTGCTAACGGCATGCTCAGTATCGTGTAAGTAAAACCGATGCATAAGCTCAACATTATGCGTTCTTTTGTTAAAAAGCACAGTCGTTACTGATGATTTTAATTGATGCGCCATACTTGGCGCAGCAATTAAAAAGCAAACAACAATAAGCAAAAAACGCATTATTGCTGTTCCTCTACTTCATCCTTTGCGTCTTTTTTCTCATCGCTTTTAAGCTCTGTTTTAATATCTTGCATGATATCGCGACTCACTTTAGCTTTACTCTTACTCTTTTTAAATACTTCAATACGTGAAGGAATAATGCGACGTGGGTAGTTATTGTTTTCTACATCAACGTCTGCAGTTTCCCAGCGTGGATCAACACTTACTGATACAAGCGGCTTATTTTTATCAGTAACTATAAGCTTTTGTACATTTTTATGATTACGACGCCAAATTTCAGCAGGAATGTAACGCTCCTCTTTAGTGCCATCCTCATACGTGAGCTCAAGTAAAATTGGCATCACCAAACCGCCTAAGTTTGAAAATTCCATCACGTAATAGTTTTGATCGTCACTTAAAGCACGGTCTAGCGTTTTACGCTCCCACGGCTCAAGCCCTTTTAAAAACTTGTTGTACGCGTTGCGCTCTTTATTCGTTACCGTGAAACGGTCATTTTCGTCATAAAAATCAGTAATATCAGGGTTTTTCTCAACCCATGTTTTTTTACCTTCTGCACGGTTACGCTCAACAAATAACGATGTTGGTTTGTCAGCTTCAATATCACGTAGGCGGCTGTAATCTATATCTGGATTTTTAGTATCTAAACGCAGTTGATACACTTTATCCAACGAGATATCTACATGGTCGGTAGTGTAAAACCAGCCGCGCCAAAACCAATCTAAATCAACACCTGACGCCTCTTCCATAGTACGGAAAAAATCAGCGGGGGTAGGGCGCTTGTATTTCCAGCGCTGTGCGTACTCTTTAAATGCAAAGTCGAATAAATCGCGGCCTAAAATCACTTCACGTAAAATATTAAGCGCGGCAGCAGGTTTAGTGTAAGCATTAGGGCCTAAGCGAAGTACGCTATCTGATTGCGTCATAATAGGCACCTGAACTTCAGATTTCATATACGATACAATATCACGAGGCTCAACACCCCAAGGAATAGTAGGATCCCATTCACGTCCAGCAACACCATCTAAAAAGCTATTTAAGCCTTCATCCATCCACGTCCACTGACGTTCATCAGAGTTAACGATCATTGGGAAGTAAATATGGCCAACTTCATGAATCACAACGCCAATCAAAAAGCGTTTTTCAGACTGAGAGTAAGTGCGTGTACCGTCATCTTGTAACTTAGTACGCGGACCATTAAAGGTAATCATTGGGTATTCCATACCACCTACCGGACCATTTACCGATTGTGCAGTTGGGTAAGGGTAATCAAACGAATACTTTGAATACACTTCCATTGTGTGCACAACAGATTCAGTAGAATACTTTTTCCATAAGTCGCCACCCTCTTTAGGGAAGAAAGACATGGCCATAACCAGTGGCTGAACATCACCGCCTTGCTGATAGCCTTTTGCATCCCACATAAATTTACGTGAAGACGCCCATGCAAAATCACGAACATTGTCAGCTTTAAATCGCCATGTTTTCGTTTTGTCGGTGCCTTCTTTTTCGTTTTCGAGTGCTTCTTCTTCGGTCACAATAAACACAGGTCGCTTAGCAGTTTCAGATTGCTTTAAACGTTTACGCTGCGTGCTTGTAAGTACCTTGCTTGGATTATCTAACTTACCCGTCGCCGATACAATGTGATCAGCGGGTACTGTAATTTCTACGTCGTAATCGCCAAATTCAAGCGTAAATTCACCTGAGCCTAAAAAGGCTTTATTCGTCCATGCTTCGTAATCTGTGTACGCCGCTAAACGCGGAAACCACTGGGCAAGTAAAAATATATCGTTGCCATCTTTTTCAAAATGCTCATAACCTGAACGTGCGCCAACAGCATCTTCTTCAACAATATTGAACGCAAAGTCCATGCTGAACTCAACTTCTTTACCTGGCTTTAACGGCTCATTCAAGTCAATACGCATTAATGTATCTACGATTGTTACACGTAGTGCTTTACCGTCTTCGTCTTTAACATTGCTTATTGCAAAGCCAAGTTCGTTGTCACTCATAAATTGCTGGCGACGTAACTGCCCTAGGCTCAGTTTTGCGGGCTTTTGCGCAGGCAGGCTTTGTAACGTGCTTTTAAAGGTTTTAGTGGTTTCAGCAATTGAATCACTTTTAAAAATATTTTGGTCTAACTGTAACCATAAATATTTTAATGTATGCGGTGAGTTATTTTTATACTCAATGCTCTGGCTTGCACTAAGACGACGCTTTTTTTCATCTAACTTCACGTCAATATCGTAGTTAACTTTTTGCTGCCAGTAATTTTCACCTGGTTCACCCGCAGCACTGCGGTAAACATTTGGTGTCGGCAATGCTTCATCTAACTGACGAAACTTATCAACAAACGAGCCTTTTGTTTGTTCAACTGAAGACGCAATAGCACTACCCGACATTACCATTGGCAATAAAAGAGCACTAAGCGTAAGACTTATTTTTTTCATTGTTAGTCCTAAAATAATTTTGTGATCATACTGTGTCAAATGTAGCCGTTTTCTTCAATTAAATAGCGACCAAACACCCTATTTTTAGGGTGATATTCACTAAAGTTTTGTACGCACAAATAACAATAATTTGTTAGCTATTTTAATTCATTTAAAAATGTAAAGGGGGTTTACAAATTTTAAACCTACTAGAGCATTAAAACACTCACGTATTAGCCAACTTCAGGTCAAGTTCATCAAATGAGATTACAGTAAAGTTAAGTGAGATTTTAAAGGTCCACGCTATGAAATTCTATATTGTAAAAAAGGCAAACAAACTAGACGCAATTCCTGCTGAAAAAGAACTACTTGAGCGCTATAAAGCTGACCATTATTCTTATGTAGATATTGTGTCGGCCTGCAACAAAGAAGATGCCCTAAAACGGCTAACCACTGAACAAAAACACAGTAAAAAACAGCTCATAATTGGCGTAAATATTGCGGTGTTTTCACTAATTTTAATTATTTGTACGATAAATTGAAATTACCGTAGTTTTTGGTTGATCTTTGTAGTCATTTGTATTTAAAATCGCCCACCTTTTTATTTGAGGCAAATAAATAACGACTATTTATCCTCAAATATTATCGATTACAAGTAAGAAATGCGGTGGGCTCATGGATTTTTATATCCTAAAAAAACAACAAGAACTAATTGCAATCCCAGCCAACGAAAATAGCTGTAAGCAGTACCTAGATTCAGGTTATTTTTACATTGATAAAGTAGCTGCTTGTAACGAAACTAACGCACTTAAAAGACTACAATCCAAACAAACTAAAACGTTAAAAAAACCTCTACTCATCGCATTAATTGCTTTGCCAGTAATTTTTGGCATTTGGTACAGCTTAAGCTAACTGTTTAGTTATACTGAGGCTTGCATCTTTAGCAGCCTTGGGTATATTGGCGCTCTTACTGGTTTTTAAGAGCGCGACATGAAAGTCCTTCATACCTCCGATTGGCACCTTGGCCAACAATTTTACGAACACGACCGCCGTGTTGAGCATCAAGCATTTTTTACCTGGTTACTTGCCACACTTGTTGAGCAGCAAATAGATTTGTTATTAGTTGCAGGCGATATTTATCATACGACAACACCCAGTGCCAGCGCCGAAAACCAACTTTACCAGTTTATAAAAGACGCTAAAAAACATTGCCCACACATGCACGTGGTAATTATTGCTGGCAATCATGACTCTGCAAATCGTATTTTAGCGGCTCAGCCCTTACTTGCTCAATTTGATACCCACGTAGTAGGGCGTTTTGATGTATCAGCGCCAGGCGATATTATTATAGAAATAAATACTAATAATAAACGCGCTGTAATTGCTGCTATGCCTTTTTTACGCTCAAGCGATGTCAGCTCACTAAGCCAGACAAAAAACGGCCCTAGCTATGCACAGGGCGTTGCAAATGCCTATGAGCTTGCTTTAGAGCATGCCTATAAAATTAATGAGCAAAAATCACCGTTAATAGTAATGGGGCACTTACACGCTAAAGGCGGCGACATATCAAGCGATTCAGAGCGCAACTTAGTGATAGGTGGTGAAGAGTCTATTTCAGCCAATGTGTTTGGCAATAAAGCCAACTATGTAGCTCTAGGCCATTTACACAAAGCGCAACAAGTTGCTAAAAACGAGGCTATTCGCTATAGCGGCACGCCTATTCCCATGTCGTTTTCAGAGCGTAACTATACTCACCAAGTTAATGTTATCGAATTTAAAAGCGATAAAAAACAGAGCATTAGCACAACTGTAAACCCCCTTTACATTCCGCGCTCAGCCGACGTTATTATTTTACCAAAAGGGGAGTGTGTGCCACTGAATGACTTATGTGAACAAATTAAAGCACTCGATACATCACAACATGCTACTGCCCCTTATTTACGCGTAAAGCTTAAATCAAGCGATACCGACACCACCTTCAGAGAACAAATAGAACAAGCACTAGAAGGTAAGCACGTAAAATTTTGCGGTATCGAACGCGTTCGTGAACAAACAGCCCAAACCGACAGCGACACAGTATTTGAAGATTTAAGTGAAGTTGAAATGCTCAATCCGCTCAATTTATTAGAACAAGCCTTTGCAAATGATAAAGACATGGCAGGGCAGAACGTACCCGATGAACTAAAAGTGCTTTTAAACGATGTAATAAGTGAACTGACGGAGCAAGAGCAACTATGAAAATAACCGCAGTACGCATTCATAACTTAGCATCAATAGTAGACGCCGAAATCGACTTTACTCAAGCCCCATTAAAAGATGCGGGCTTATTTGCAATAACCGGCGACACCGGCGCGGGTAAAAGTACCTTTTTAGATGCTATTTGTTTAGCACTTTATACAAAAACGGCACGCCTAAAAGGCGATAAAGGTAACCTAATTGATTTTAATGGCGACAGCATAAAATTAAACGATGCGCGTAACTTATTACGCCGTGGAAAATGGGAAGGCTTTGCTGAGGTTGACTTTGTAGGGCAAGACAAACACCTTTACCGCGCCCGTTATTCTATACAGCGCACCCATAAAAAAGTAACGGGTAAATTAAAAGTCGCCGAGCATACGTTAGTTACTTTGCCCGATGAAACCCTCATAGCCGACAAAAGCCAAACCTTAAAACAAATAGAAAGTAAAATAGGGCTAAGCTTTGAGCAATTCTCGCGTGCGGTATTATTAGCGCAGCACGAGTTTGCTGCATTTTTAAAAGCCACTGGCGATGAACGCGCGCAATTATTAGAATGCCTAACGGGCACCGACAAATTTAGCCTGATTGGTAAACGTATATTTGAGCGCAACAAAGAACTAAAAGATGAGTTTGATTTATTACAAGCAAGCCTCGCAAGCTATACCTTATTAAGTGAAGATGAATTAGCAGTAAAACACACCACGCTTAATGAGCTAAAACAGCAAATAGAAGATACTAAAAAAGCGCTAATAAGCACAGAGCAAAGTCTAAACTGGTATAAGCAAGCCAGTGCACTTGAGCTCGCACTTGAAGAGGCAACAAAAAGTCAGCAGCATGCTACCAACGAGCTTGCAAAAATTGCTCAACAGAGTGAACAAGCAAAACAAGCACAAAGCGCACTTGAGATAAAAGATAACCGAAAACGTCATGAGTATTTAACGGCGCAAAATAACACCCTAAATAAACAAATAAGTGACTTAAAAAATATTGACCATGCAACGCTTATTGAAAAGCAAGCCGAGGCACTTAAAACCAAACAAAGCGAATTAAAAACAGCGCAAGAGCAAAAGCACTCTGCTGAGCCAATTATTACAAAAGCCCGCGAGCTCGACAACCAGCTTGCTATTCACGCACAAAGCATTACTAGCCTTACTCAGCAAAGTGATAAAGAGCAGCAACAACTTAGCGAATTACAAATTCAGTTTAAACACAGCCAAACCGTGCTTGATGAGGCAACTAAGCTAAATACGCAGCATCAGCAATGGCTTACTGAACATACACAGCTTAAACCGCTCGCGAATGATTGGAATTATTACCAACACAGCTTTAATACGTATTTAAGTGCTAATGAGCAACTTAATGCAACAGCAACCCAAAATAAGCAACTGCTAACAGAGCAAACCAAACAGGCTGAGCTTTTAACAGCGCAAAATAAAAAGGTAGAGCAGCAAGAGCAGCAACTAAGCCATGATCAAAAAAACCTAAACGAGCTGAACGAGCACCAACGCCAATTCAATATTGAGCAATGCGACAGCGAACTTAAAAATATTGATTACTTAAAAGAGCAGCGAATACGCTACGCTCAATTTACCCAAGAGCTTAAGCAAAGTACACAAGCGCAAAATAATATTGCAGCTAAACTTAGCCAAAGTGAGCAACAGCAGCAGTCGCTTTTACAAAACCTAGCAACGTGCGCGCAAGCACTTAAACATAACGAATATGCGCTAAACCAAGCTCGCCTGCGTGCCAGCGAAAACGTAGAGCATTTGCGCGCACAGCTTAACCCTAACGAACCCTGCGCAGTGTGCGGTGCAACCGAGCACCCCTATGCTACTAATCAAAACCCGCAATTAAACAACTTAATAGCCGATTTTGAAGCCAACTATACTAATGCTAAAAAGCAGCACGATAGTGCACAAACGCAGTTACACACACATCAAACACAACATGCCGTACTCGTTAACGAGCATGCTCAGCACGGTCAAACCATTCAAACGCTCAATACTAAACGAAATGAAATAAAAACCACCATGGAGACTGCGCGTACTCACCTAAATGCCCTCACAGCAGAGCAGCTAGATGAAACCTATAAACAGCTTAACGAGCAAAAAGCGCAGTATTTTGAATCGCAAAAACAGCAAACTACCCTACAAGCAAAAGTAAATCAGCAACAAAGCTCACTAAAAGCTGAGCAGCAAATACAGCAACAATTGCATAATTTAAATAGTGAATTAACCAATAAACTAAGCCAAGTAAATACAAAGCACGCTGAGCTAACGTCGCAAATTAACGATCTAACCACAACACTTAATGCACAATTTGAACACAGCAACTTTTGGCAGCAGCTGCAAACTGGCTCGCTTAACTTAAATGATTTAAGCCAACAGGTTGAGCTGTATCAGCATACATATGCGCAACTTGAGCAAAGTCAAAAACAAATGGACACAGCCAATCAGCAATTACAGCAGCTTAAGCCACTAATAACTAAAAGCGAAAGTGCACTTAAAACGCTAAAAGATGATTTAGACAACGCTCAACAGCTACAAAATACAACACAAAGTGAGCGCCTTGCGTTATTTAATAACGAGCAAATAAGCGTAAACGACTACCAAACAAAAATTAATGCCCAGCTTGAGCAATGCCAAGCTCAGTTAACTAACAGCCAGCAAACTTACGATAACGCTGTTAAAAAACGTGATGAGCATGCAATTGAGCTTAAAAACGCAGAGCTGCGTTTAGCCGATCAAAGCACGGAGCTTAAAACACTTGAAGAGCGCTACAACGAATGGTTTAGCGACTTTAAAGCCCTGTACAGTAAGGCAACACATGAGCAGATCACAATTTTACTAACTTTAAGTAGTGAGCAAATTAAAGCCTATTTAAAACAGTTTGAGCAGCTTTCAGCTGCACTTTTAGATGCAAATGCTGCGCTTAAACAGCAACAGAGTGCGCATACAGATCACCAAAATACTAACAAGCCATCACAAAACAACGCTGAACTTAGCGAGCAATTAACGGCATTTAATACAAAGCAAACTGAGCAGCAAAACAGCTTACTTATCACCAATACTGCTATAGAACAGCACAACCAAAATGCCAAAGCACTTGAGGGTAAGCAAACTGAGCTAGCCACCCTTAAAAAGCGAGTTGAACAATGGCACTTACTTAATAAAGTACTAGGCGATGCAACCGGTAAAACCATGCGTAACTTAGCGCAAACACAAACACTAAAAATATTACTGCATTACGCTAATAGCCACTTAAAAACCCTTAATAAACGCTACGAGCTTACAGCCATTGCGCAATCGCTCGATATTGCCATTATTGACCGCGATATGGCCGACGAACAACGCTCGGTTAATACACTCTCTGGCGGTGAATCGTTTTTAGTATCACTAGCACTGGCATTAGGGCTTGCATCCCTTTCGTCAAACAAAGTACAAATCAACTCTTTGTTTATTGACGAAGGGTTTGGTACGTTAGATAGCGAAACACTCAGCGTTGCTATGGACGCGCTCGATTCGTTGCAAGCACAGGGCCGCAAAGTAGGGGTTATATCGCATGTGAGTGAAATGAGCGAACGTGTAGCCACGCAAGTTCATGTAAGTAAGCAAAGTGGTGGATACTCCACTATTGAAGTTTTATAAGCTGATTAAAGGAGTTAAAAATGCCGACATTTACAGGCGAGCAAGCAACACATTACGATAGTCGCATTACCCGCTTAGTACCTGGTTACGAGCTATTACACCAACTAACCAATGCACAACTACTCGCTACGTTAGCAGACAACGCGCATATTTTAGTAGTAGGAGCCGGTACAGGTAAAGAAATACTCGCCCTTGCCGCGCTTAACCCTACTTGGCAATTTACCGCGCAAGATACCTCAAGTGATATGCTCGCAATTGCTAAACAAGCGTTTGAAGAGCACGGCATAGCAAAGCGCGTTAACGTTATTGAAGGCGAGCTTGATAAGCTATCTACTAAGGCCGATGCGGCGGTATGCCTACTCGTAATGCACTTTTTAAAAGACGACGGCAGCAAAAAGCAGCTACTCAAAAACATTAAAGCTAATTTAAATAAAGGCGCAAACTTATTTATTAGCGATTTAATGAAACCCGAAACCGACTTTGAGCGCGAAGCACAAATTACTGTGTGTGCCGATTTAGGCTTAAGTGACGCAGGGCAGGCCTACACAGCTCAAAACTTAGAAAGTGAGTTTTACCCACTTGATAGAATGCGCTTAAGTGAATTACTTAACGAGTGCAAATACGGTATTCCTAAGCTTTATTTTAAAGCGCTTGGTTTTAGCGGATACGTTGTTTAATCGCCTTAATTTAAACATCGGCTTTTCCTGAGTCGATGTTTTCCTCTGAACACATTCTTACAACTTCTAACAGCTACAAACAAAGCTCTCACAGTTTTATTACGAATTAGCGATTATGATTGTACTCATTACCAACACAGAGAATAATCATGAAAAAAAGTTTAATTGCCCTTTTATTACTGTCTGGCTGTGCCTCTCAGGGCGTTGATCGCGATGACCAAGGTCATATCATTAAGCATTACTATGCTACGGTCGAATCAATTGAAAAGGTAAAGCTGTCATCAGAAATCGGAACCGGAATCATGGTTGGTGCAGGCATTGGTTTAGCCGAGGATTTAGATGGTAACACCGAAGACATGATCAGCGGTGCAATTGCCGGAGCATTGATTGGCGGACTTTTCACGGCCTTATTTGAAGGCGGTAACACAGCATATCAATACACACTTAACGATATAGATAACGGCGAATTTAATGTAATTCAAAAGAAAAAACTGCCAAAAAGTACTCGCTGTGTAAGAGTAAAAAAAGGAAATAAAGTAAAGCTAGAAGCGGCTAATGACAGCTTTTGCCTAAATATAAATAACACCAAAAGCTAACCTAGCTTCAAGGCTCGTATTATTAATTACTTACAAAATGTTGCAATTAAACAAACCCATTAAAATTACTTTTTGGTGTGCTTTGGTATAAGCTCTTTAGCAGTATTTTTATCCATCAAGGAAGCACTATGAAGTTTGAACAGTTATTAAATAATTTTGATATGGGCGTATGTGTTGAGCAACTTCAAAAAGAGTCGTTATTAGACCTCGCTTTACTTTTTGTCACTGTTGATGGTTCTATTGCTGACGAAGAGCTAAATGTAGTGAGTGCTTGGGCACAAAAAATTGAATGGAACTCAGCAATAGAAATAGACAATTACATAATAGAAATGACTAAAAAATGTGTTTCAGCGGTACAAACAAACGAAATAGAGTCATTTATTCAACACCGTATGTCGCACATTATTGACCAACCAATGAGAGTGTTTGTTTTAGAGCTTCTTAAGCAAGTAATTGAAGCTGATGGCATAACCCACGAAAACGAACTTAAAGCATTGAAAATTGTTGAATCTATAGTGTAATTAAAAAAATTAAAAGCGCGGTTACTGAACGTTAAACAACCCAAAACCGGGGACTTTTAATCAAATTAATTTTAACCAATCTCTTTAAGCGCAGATAGCGCCGCCTGTGCTTTATCTATTTGTACAAAAATATGGTCGTGATAAAACGCAGCCACTACATTGGCGCTAATATTATGCTCGGTTAATTTGGCCGATACCGCAGCGGTTAAACCAACAGCCTCCAGACTTGAATGCACATTAAGGGTTATTAAATTATATTTACCTTCGTAAGTAATACCGGCTTTATCAGCGGTATCTGCATTTAAAATAAGGGTTAGGCCTTCTTCTTCAACGTAACTAGCAAGCGGGTTTAAATGAACGTAGTCAGCAAGGTCGCCTGCTAAACAGCAAAATATATATTCACCCTGTTTAAGCTCGGGGTTCATTGATTTTAATAACGTATTTAGCTCTAAAATTCCCACCATGTTGACTCCTTACATTTTTAATTAGCTGTTTTAAGCTTAGCTACAAGCCCGCTTAATCGGGCTATTTTAATATTACTTAACTGCCTGTAATCAAAGTACGGGCACACAATAATGTTATTCGTTGTATCAATTGCAAACTCATCGTCTAGCCAATTAAATTGCGCATTAAGCTTACCTTGCTGTAATAAGTTTTTAGCATGGGTTCGCCCAGCAATAATATGCAGCTGGTTTTTATTAGTGCCGTTAATAATGGGGACACTAAATAGCAGCGCTGTTTTACTGTTTTTTTGCAGTAAAAATGTATCGCGATACGCTTGCCAGCTATCGGCTTGTTTAGCAAAGCTGTAATGCTCACTCGGTAGCGCAAACAATACTTTAGCGTATACGTTAAACACTTTACGCCAGCCATTACCACAGTGCTGGTTTATGGTATTTATTTGCTCGTTTATTACAGGCTCAACACTTTGCAGGGTTTCAAAGTAGGGCATAGGCGGTGCTTTTGCGACATACACGCCTACATTAAAATCATGCTCACCTAGGCCAATAGCTTGCTCACTCACACTAGCTCGCCTTTTTTTGCGCTAAAATACGGTCGAGGTTATTGGCAAAGTTTTGGCGGTCGGTTTGGCTAAGCGGTGGTGGCCCGCCACTCATTTCTACGCCGCTTGAGCGCATGGTATCCATAAAATCGCGCACGTTTAATAACGAGCGAATATTCTCTGGCGTGTAAAGCTCACCACGCGGGTTAAGTGCTTGGCCACCGTTATCAATAACTTCACTGGCTAGGGGGATGTCGCCAGTAATAACTAAATCGCCTTTTTCTACACGCTTTACTATTTCGTCATCGGCCACATCAAACCCGCTCGAAACCTGTACGCGGCTTATGAATTTTGAAGGCGGAATGCGCATTGCATGGTTAGCCACTAAAATGGTTGGTGTTTGCGTGCGCTCTGCTGCTCTAAAAAGTATTTCTTTTATTACCACAGGGCATGCGTCGGCATCTACCCATATTTTCATGCTTAAATCTTTTAATTGCTCTAGTATTTAACTGATCCTATAGCAATTTATTTTAATCGGCTAGCAAACTTTATTTGGTTAAAGCCGTACAAACTGCATCACATTTAAAAAGGAGCTTTCATGAAGGCCATTACGACTATTTTACTTATTACAGGGTTATTTTTACTCACTGCCTGCACAAGTGCACCTGAAGGAATTACCCCCGTTAAAAACTTTGACCTTGAGCAGTACAAAGGTAAGTGGTACGAAATCGCCCGCCTTGATCACTCATTTGAAGAGGGCATGGAGCAAGTAACCGCAACTTACACAGTAAACGACGATGGCACAGTAAAAGTGCTCAACAAAGGTTTCATAACTAAAGAGCAAAAGTGGGATGAAGCAGAAGGCTTAGCTAAATTTGTAGAAGGGAATGACACAGGCCATTTTAAAGTCTCGTTTTTTGGCCCATTTTATGGTGCTTACGTAATTTTTGAATTAGACCAAGACGACTACCAATATGCATTTATTACAAGTTATAACCGTGATTATTTATGGTTTTTATCACGTACACCTACCGTTAGTGACAAGCTTAAACAGCATTTTATAGCTAAAGCAAACAAACTAGGCTTTGCTACAGAGCAAATTATTTGGGTTAAACAGTAGTTATTTAGCGATGTAAAGGGGCTTTACAGTTGTTGTGCTAATGATTGTTACAGCTGTAATAAAACGATCACCTTACTGTAAGGTAAGTTAAATATGTTCGGGCTATATTAGCTGCACTTGCAACGAGACATGCAAGTGTTGGACATACTGAATATCCCCCCTATTGTTGGCAAGCTTTATAGCTTGCCATTTTTTTTGCCTAAAATTAATGGCTTTCTTTGGATCAGATTTTTACTAACTAAAGTGAGTCTACTGCCAGTAATAGCCCTGATAAGCCAATCAGTAGCATATTTAAAAAGCTAAATGGCTTAATCAACTTTTCTATAAAATTATAAAAAATCGTTATAATTAATATGCTTAGCCCCATAAAACCACAAAACAGTAAAGCTCCGTATCCTTGCTGCGTAACAACACAGAACAATAAACTTAGTAAAATACTGATCCAAGCAACTATTAGCAGTAAATTACTTTGCAGCTCAGAGGGACGCGTTGTAAACACCGTTTTAAAATGCGCTGGTTTTGCCAAAGCAAAACCATTAAAGGCAAACAAACAGAGGCTAAAGCTAAGTAAATCAATCATGCTTTTGCCTCTTTTTATTATTGGTTAGGTTATTAGCTGTTTTTTTAGATGCGCTAGAAGCAGTACGTAATTTTTCGGTTTGTACTAAAAACAGTATGCTAAACAGTAAAAATACCGCATCGAAAATAAACAAGGCCCATTGTTTATTAAGTAAGTAGCTCACTATATTGCCCTGTGTAGTCAGCGCATTTATTGCCGGTACACTCAAACACGCGAGGGCATTTATGGCTGCCATTACACGCCATTGCAACCTATCGCGCTTTAAAAGTGCCATAATGGCAACCACTAACCATGCTAAAAAGAACACTGTAACTTCTTTTTCACCACGCCCTGCTACGGTTGGACTAAGTAATCTATTGGCAATAAAAAAGGCGCAAGTAGCCAGTGGTAAGCCCATAATGGTGGCAAAGTTTAAACCTTCGACTAACTGTAAGCCAAATGAGGCTTTTCCCTTATTACGCTCGCGTATGCGTTTAGCCCACATTATGCAGCCAGAGCCAATCATTACGCAGCCTGCAATTCCGCCAAGTACGTATAACCAGCGCAGTAAAGGCGTAGCAAAGCGCCCTGTATGCATAGAATTAAGTGATTCATAAAGTGCTTTACTACTGCTAAGTTCGTCATCAGTTTGTGCAACTAACTCGCCCGTAGCACCACTAAACAAAAGCCACGGAGATTGATCGCGAAGCGCCTTTGCAGGGCTTACCAATACCGTTACTGTTGAAGCGGCCATATTCGGTTTACTAACCTGAACACGCGTAATATCTGCACTAGGCCACTTGGTATAAACTTGATCCAAAATAGTGTTTATAGGGAGCAAATCTGCACTGCCTTGGGCGTTATTAGTCACGTTATTGCTAGGTGTTACATCGTTAAAAAAGCCACGCATACCCTTGTCGTAGGTCGTTAACGCAGGGTAGGGGAACAACATAAATATAAGCGTAATAATGCCTGTGTAGGTAATCATTAAATGAAACGGCAAGGCAAGTACCGAGCTTAAATTATGCGCATCTAACCAGCTACGAGTCCCTTTATTGCGCCTAAAAGTAAACATATCTTTAAATATGCGCTTATGAATAACCACGCCCGAAATTATTGCCAGCAGCATAAAAAAGCTGGCAAAACACACCACCCAACGCCCTGTTATGGCATCTAAATAATAAAGCTGATAATGCAACCTATAAAAAAAGTTACCGCCTTTGGTTTCAACAAAAGGGGGCAGCGCTTGCATGGTGTTTGGGTTTAATTGGGTATTTACAAACTGGCTGCGGCGCTGTCCTGGCTCTTTAGGTTTTGCATAGCCATATACTAAATACGGTATTCGCTCTTCGGGCAAGGTAATACGCCAACTAGGGGAGTTTGCAGCGTGCTGATTTAAGTAATCAAAGCCCTTTATAATTTGCTGCCTTTGCGCGGCCACTCTGTCGGTTTGGGCTTGCACATTGTGTATAGCAGGTTGATTCCAGAGGTTTATTTCGTCTCTAAAAAAACTCGCTGTGCCTGCAAAAAATATTACATAAATAATCCAACAGGTAAGTAAGCCCACCCAGGTATGCAGCCAGGTCATCGACCTAAAAAAGCTGTCTTTCATAGCCAACCCTTCAGTAAAGCCAATACAGCAACAAAAAAACCGGTACTTAGTAAAATACTGATCCATGCAGTTTTTAACGACTTAACCGAAAACGCATAAATAAACACAGCGGCGTAAATTAAAATACTGATAGACACACACAGTAATACGGCATCTTGCTTAGGAATGGGCAGTAGCACACTTAATAATGAAATACACGCTGAGGTAAATGCATAGCCACCCACTATGGCAATAATAAAACGCAAAAATACTAACACTCTATAGCTTTGGGCCACCTTTAAAAGCGCAGCTAGGTTAGTTTTTGTAAAAGGTGCTATGTGCAGAGGTGCCTGCATAGTTAACAAATCCCTTATTCAAATACGAGGATAAAAATAAGGGGTTATTATAAAGCTTACAAATACAAAAGATAGTGATTCTCATTTGTATATTATAGATAATTTTACATTAATCCCTAGCATGTTAGTAAAATACTGATCTCTGCTCTTTTAGGGTTATTGCTTAGCTAATAACGAAGGTTTACAGTGGTCAATACTGGCAAGCCAAAGAGTAAATTTAAAATGAGCAACCACGAAAAACTAAATTATGTAGAGTTTCCCGCGTGCGATTTATCAGCCACAAAAAACTTTTTTACTAACGTGTTTAACTGGCAATTTACCGACTACGGCCCAGAATATACGGCGTTTAGCGGCCAAGGACTTGATGGTGGCTTTTTTAAAGCACCGCTTAAATCACTTACTCAACATGGAGCCGCACTGCTGGTGTTTTACAGTAACGACATTCACGCAACCTATAAAAAAGTAGCGCAATATGGCGGCAAAATAGTAAAACCTATTTTTGAGTTCCCCGGTGGTTGCCGCTTTCATTTTACCGAACCTAGTGGTAACGAATTTGCCGTATGGTCAGAAAAACAATAAATATATCAAGTGATTAGTTGTTATTTTTAGATGAGATCACAATTTTACCAACTAATAACTAATTTGAGTAAAATAAACCGATTTTTTACCAACTCATTAGGTCTAAATGGCCATTTAGAACAAAATTTAAGCACTTAAGGCCAAATTTATATGGATCCGATCAATTTAATTGAGCAAGTTAGTAAATGCGTGATCTGTGAACCTCATTTACCGTTAGGTGCTCGCCCCGTTATACAATTTAATGCCAATGCGCGTATTTTAATTGCCGGCCAAGCACCGGGCATAAAAGTACACGAAACTGGCAAGCCCTTTAACGATGCTAGCGGAAACCGCCTACGCGAATGGCTTGGGCTAAGTGTTGATGAGTTTTATGACCCGCAAAAAGTAGCTATTTTACCTATGGGCTTTTGCTACCCAGGTAAAGGTAAGTCGGGCGACTTACCTCCGCGTAAAGAATGTGCACCCGCATGGAGAGCGCAATTACTGGCCACTCTGCCAAATTTAGAACTGACAATCGTGCTCGGTAAATACGCACAGGCTTATCATTTACCGCATACTAAAAACAGGCCTTTAACCGAGTTAGTAAAATCGTGGCGTGAGTATTGGCCACAATATTTAGTATTACCGCACCCAAGCCCTCGCAATAATATTTGGCTTAAAAAGAACCCATGGTTTGAGCAAACAGTATTACCAGAGCTAAGCGAACGTGTGGCTAAAATAATAAACAAAGAGCCACAATGAAAAGATATAAATCAAACGGTTATATGCTTGTAAAGGGGCTTTACAGCCCCGAAGAGCTAAATAAAATTAAGCCAATAATTAGGGCGTGTTGATCTTTGCGGATTGAAATTTGTTCAATCTAGGGGCGATTAAATCGCGGCGCGAGGTTTGTAACCTAGTGGGCTAAGTAAAAACCGAGCAACAAAGAGTTTATCGCCCCTAGGCAGAACCCAAAGGGCAGCGCATGTTTGGCATTTATGCTGCGTTATCGCCTATTTATGTGGAATAACCACACTTCATAGGCTCTGCCTTGCCTAAAAACCAAACATACTGCTGCAAATTCAACCATCAAAGTTCAACACGCCCTAAGCTTCCATACAAAGTGGAAGGCTAATAACCATGAGTATTATAAATCCCGTGCAATTAATAGCTCAGGCATAACAAATAGTGAGTACTTAACGGCACAGCAAAACGAGGGTTTATTTAGTTTAATTGCTGGTGATAAATTAATTAAGCCTGTAGAACTGGCGATTAGTGAGCCACTGTTTTTAAATACTCAGTTATTTTTTAATCCCGTTAATGTTACACAAAAAAACTATTGGCATCGCGATATGCAATACCATTTAAATGTGCAAGAGCAACAAGCTGCGTTAAACGGGCCCGACGTAGTGCACTGCCGGTTAGCCCTACAAGACGAGCCTGGTATAGAGCTTGTGCCCCATTCGCATAAAAATTGGGATACACCAGAGGAGCTAAATGTACGTCTTGCAAAAAATAATAAACTGCCAAGCGATAACCTAACTACAGGCAAAGTTATTAAACTTAATGCGGGTGACTTACTGCTATTTTCAGCCAATATGATTCACCGAGGCTTATACGGCAAAAACCGTTTAGCACTGGATATTATTTTTTGCGAAAATGCACCACAGCTTACCGCCTTTATCAATGCAGCAAACACTCCAAGCTCGGCAATCGCTAATAAAACCGCTAATCCACAAGTATTTTTTAACCCGCTATAACCCCATTTAACACAACACTTTTTCGCTTAACTATAAATATTACTAATAGTGTTGAATAAATAAACATCACTGTTATTTATTTTAAGACTCGTCAGTATGAAATAGACGCAAAATTATCCAATAAAAATAACCTCTATAATGGAGTTGCAGCTATGACAACTGAACACACACAATCACACACACGTTTAAAGCCAGCTTTTTTAAAGCAAAAAGCACTGACTCTATTTACGCTCAGCGCATTAAGCGTGGGTATGGCACAAGCCGCCGAGAATAAAGTAAATAAAAGTGAGCTTGAAACCATTACCGTCACTTCGCAAAAGCGGGTGCAATCACTGCAAGATATTCCTACCTCTATTCAAGCGCTTTCTGGCGATTACCTCGAGCAAAACAGTGTTGACGATTTACTCGCCCTAAGCGAAAACCTACCTAACGTGCATATAACCGAAACCTCAAGCAGCAAACGTATTTTTGTACGCGGTATAGGCTCTGGTACTAACTCAGGCTTTGAGCAATCGGTTGCTATGTATAAAGATGGCGTGTATTTAGGGCGCGGGCATCAGGCTAAATTTCCATTTTTAGATATGCAGCGCCTTGAACTTATAAAAGGCCCGCAGTCGGTTATGTTTGGTAAAAACGCCACAGCAGGTGCATTTAGTATGATCTCAAATTCGCCAACCGATGTACTTGAAGGCAACGTATCGGCAGAGTTTGGCTCTGATAACGAAAAGCGCTTTACAGGCGTTATAAATATTCCTATTAACGATGATTTAGCCATACGTATTGCCGCGTTTGACCACTCTGTTGATGGCTTTTTATATAACCAAGCGCGCCAAAGCGACGAGCAATCTAACGACTCATCAGGTGCGCGTTTATCAATAGATTGGCAAATAAACGATGATATAAATGCATTATTTAAATGGGAACACGGTGAGTTTGAATCGCATGGCTCGCGCTATCAATACATTATCGATACTCCCAACCGCGACTTACAAATAGCAAGCGATCCAACAAACCCGGGTAACGTGGGCTATCGCTCACTTTTACTAAGCGACAACTCAGGCCTTGATTACACAAGTTCGGTATCGGGCGATGGGCACCCTGGTGGGCTTAATGAGCAAAGTAAAACCACGCTTGATAACGCATCACTTAAATTAACCTATAACCATGGCGAATACGAATTTACCTCTGTAACCACGTATAGCGAGTACGATTGGGACTCAACTTTTGATGCCGACTTTTCAGAAATCCCGCTTATAAAACAAGACTACTTAGAAACCTATAACCAGTTTACGCAAGAGTTTAGAGTAAGCTCGCCAATAGGGCGCACGCTTGAATACGTAGCGGGCATTTTTTACATGAGCAGCGAACTGGAACACCCAAACGATATTTTATTTGGCGCATCGTTACTTATTCCTGATTTAGTGGGTACATCATTGGGCGTAAATGCGCTGTTTGATCAAGACCAACAAAGCTACTCAGCATTTACCGCCCTTACGTGGAATGTAAACGCGCAATGGCGCGCTAATTTTGGCTTGCGTTATCAAAAAGAAGAAAAAGAAGTAAGCAGCGTACAAAATGTGTATAGCGTATTTGAGCCCAACACACCGCAAGCCGTACAACAATTTGCCAATGCCGCTGCGCCCACTATTGCAGGGCAGCTTTCGGGAGCGGGGGTACATAACCTTAACGCTAAGCGTGATGAATCACACTTATCACCCAATATTAGTGTGCAATATTTAGGGTTTAACAACACCATGTTATTTGCAAGCGCTGGCATAGGCTACAAAGCCGGTGGTTTTGATGGCTCTGGCTTAAATGGCTCGCAAGGTAATACGGTTGATGAAAATTCAGGCTTTGAGTTTGACGACGAAAAAGCCACTAATTTTGAATTTGGTATTAAAGCCGAGCCAATTAAAAATACTCTACAAGTAAACGCTACACTGTTTTACACCCTGTACGATGACCTACAAGTATCTGAATTTAATGGTAATGCATTTGTAGTTAAAAATGCTGCCGAAACCAAAGTAAAAGGGATTGAGCTCGATTCGCGCTGGGCAATAAATCAAAGTTGGCAGCTATCGGCAAACCTTGCTGTGCTTGATTTTGAATACGAGCAATACGCCAGTGCCTCGCCAACAGTTATGCAAAGCGAACTACTTGGCCAAGCGTTTCAAGATTTAACCGGGCAAACGGGCGCGTTTGCTCCCGACTACTCAGGCAATATAGCGATTGATTACAATACCGAGGTGTTTTCAAACCTTACTTTAAATAGCAATTTAGCCCTTAACTTTAGTGACGACTACTTTTTAGAGCAAGATCTTGACCCAATAGCCAAGCAAAGCGCTTTTGAAAAACTAAATTTACGCATAGAGCTAGGTAGCAGTGAAGGAGATTGGTCGGTGGCGTTATTGGCTAAAAATTTAACCGATAAACACACTTTTTCGCAGGCCAACGATGTGCCGGTAATTAGCTACGCACACCGTTTTTTATCAGAGCGTGGGCGCAGTTATCACGCTCAATTTAATTACCGCTTTTAAGTTTGTCAGCAGGGATAAGTTGCTGGGCTAAACCTAGCAGCTTTTCTCGCATCCAACTATTTACTAAATCGTCATCGGCTTGTTCGTGCCAATACATGTGCACAGGCATTAACGGCACATCAAACGGCAAGCTAGTTACATGCACTGGCATTTGCTCTTTTAATACCTGCGCGTACGCGTTTGGCATTGTCATTATCATGTCGCTTTGGCTAATCACTTTAGTCGCCGCAAAATAATGTTCACATTTAAGCACTACATTACGGGCAAGTGCATGCTTTGCCAGCGCCATATCAATAATATCTACCTGCGCACCTTTTAACGACACCAACGCATGCGATGCCTTTGCGTAACTTTGTACGGTTAAGTCATTTAATATGGGATGATCGTGCCTACAAATTAGCGAAAAATGCTCATTACAAATAAAGGTATTTTTTATATGGTTGCTCGTTGGGGTAAGCACATCAATGACTATATCTAGCTCTTGGTTTTCGAGTGATTTTTCCATATCAACATGCGAAACCTGTCGGCTGTTAATTGTAATATTAGGGGTGTTTGTAAGTAGGTCGCTCATTAGTGGCGGAAAAAATATCGATTCTAAAATATCTCTAAAGCCAAATTTAATTTCTCGCTTAAAAGCGGCTATATCAAAAAGCCGCTCGTTGTTCATGGTTGCCTCTAATGCCTGCACCGACTCAATCACTTGCGCTATTATTTTTTGGCAAAAAGGCGAGGGCACCATACGCCGGCCATGGCGAATAAATAAGGGGTCGTCAAACTTATCTCTTAGGCGCGAAAGCGCATGGCTAACTGCTGGTTGCGTTAAATGCAGCTTATCTGCAGCACTGGTAATGCTCCCCTCTTGGTATACCGTTTTGAGTATTACAAACAGGTTTAAATCTATCTTTCCATGCATAGTATTTATGTTTAACCATTAATTAACATCACTTCTATTTATCTTAAGCAAGACTAAACTAAAGTCAATAGACTTTAATTTAGGATTATTATGAGCAATACACTAGAGCAGCAAGCCGCAAAAATGACCATAGGCAGCGATAAATTTAAACTTATCATGCCGCCTAAATTTAACACCCTAAACGAGCAACGCACCTACGAAAAACAACGCCTAGCCGCGGGCTTTAGAGTATTTGCTATGTACGGTTTTGATGAAGGGCTTGCGGGGCACATAACACTTCGCGACTGCATAGAGCCCGATACATTTTGGGTAAACCCCGTAGGTATGCACTTTGCGCATATTAAAGCGTCAGATCTTATTCGGGTTGATCATAAAGGTAATATTATTGAAGGCATCACACCGATTAATAATGCGGCGTTTGCTATACATTCACGTATACATATGGCGCGCCCCGACGTAAACGCAGTAGCCCATGCGCATACACGTTATGGCCGTGCGTTTTCAGCACTAGGTGAGTTACTTAAACCAATTTCGCAAGATGCTTGCGTATTTTACAAAAACCACAGTGTATTTGATGTATTTAGCGGCGTAGTAGCCGACAGCGAAGAGGGCAACATGATAGCTAAATCGCTGGCTGATCACTGCGCTGTTATTTTGCAAAACCATGGTTTACTTACCGCTGGTTCGTCGGTTGATGCCGCAGTTGCCAACTTTGTATTGCTAGATAGCTGCTGCCAAAGCCAGTTATTAGCACAAGCCGCAGGCGAGCCTAAGCTTATCTCACACGAGGTAGCACTACATACAAAACAAGCCAATGGCTCAGAGCTGGTTACATGGGGGAACTTTCAGCCCATGTATCAGGTCGTTGCTGCACAAGATAACAGTTTTTTAGATTAAAAAATGGCAATAACTTAGTTTTTGATGGACTAAATTTTACGCGGTAATGGCCCACACACCCAAAGCCGCGTTAAACACCATGCACTCACACGCAAACACACATTATAAAAATACGTTGAGAGTTTTATGACTATAACAACAATTAAAAACCACGCCGATGTTGGCAATTTAAACCTTGCTGAAATATCATCAGCGCAACTTCCTCGCTCTACTTATCATGCCATTTTACAATCGGCCCAAAACTTTGGTGATGCAACCGCTATTGAATACATTTTAGATGGCGACTGTATTAGCGAAGCGCAAATTCCGTTTGCAAAAAAGCTTATTCACCGCATTTTAATGACCTTTAAAGGCAAAAGCTTTGCTAATCCGCACCGTAAAATGAGTTACAAAGCGCTCGCAAAAAACGTAACAGGGCTTGGCAATGCATTGCACTCGTTGGGTATTACTAAAACCGAGGTAACCTCGCTGGTGTTACCTAACTTTCCAGAAACCTATGTCTCGCTTTGGGCAGCAGAGGCCGCAGGCATTGCAAACCCCATAAACCCCTTGCTTGATGAGTCCATAATGAAAGAAATTATGATCTCAGCCAATACCAAAGTAATTATTGCCCTAGGCCCAGTGCCTGGTAGCGATATTTGGCAAAAAGTAATGGCAATTAAAGAGCATATTCCCGGCCTAAAAGCGGTTATTAGCTTATTTGGTGACGACATAGCGTGCTCGCAAAATAATAAAGTACCCGTGTATGGGTTTAAAAAGTTAGTGGCAGCGCAAAATACGCAAGCAGCTAATTTTACTTTGCCTGAGCAAAGCGATGTGTGCGCGTATTTTCATACGGGTGGCACCACCGGTCTACCAAAACTTGCAAAGCACTTGCACTTAAACCAGCTCACCAATGCAGGGCAGGTTAATTTACTTTCGCCAGTAAACGCAGGCGACACCATGTTAGTAGGCTTACCTATATTTCATGTAAATGCGGCGGTAGCCACGGGCATAGCCTCGGTTATGAAAGGCTGTAAAATTTTACTCGCAAGCCCTTCTGGCTTTAGGGGTAAAAACATCATTCAAAACTTGCTCACCCTAATTAATAATTACGATGTAGCCGTTATGACCGCCGTACCTACGGTTTACGCTGCTATGGTTGAGCAAATTACCTCGCAAAAAATATCGGTGCCACCGCTTAAAATGAAGTTTGCCATTTGTGGGGCTGCGCCGCTTTCATCAGATTTACAAGCCCTGTTTACTAAACTCACCAAGACCCCACTGGTAGAGGGTTATGGCTCAACTGAGGGCAGCTCGGTAAGTACGTTAATGCCTGTAAATCCAATTAATAAAGAGGCTTCTGTAGGGCTACCAATACCGGGGATTACGCTTAAGATTGCCGATATAAACGAGCAAGGCACGCTTGTTAAAATGTGCGATACACTCGATGTTGGCGAAATAATAATAACCGGTAATAACGTATTCCCGGGGTATGTAGAAGATGCGCATAACCAAGGCGCATGGGTAGTTGATGAAAACGGCCAACAATATTTTAGAACCGGGGATTTAGGAAAAATAGATGAGAGCGGGTATGTATCGTTATGCGGTAGGCAAAAAGAGCTAATAATACGCGGCGGGCACAATATAGACCCCAAAATGATTGAAGATGCCGCAACCAGCCACCCCGATGTAACACTTGCAGCCGCCGTGCCACGCCCAGACAGCTACGCAGGCGAAGTGCCGGTACTTTACGCCATGCTAAACCCACAGAGCACGCTTAAACTAGATGAACTCATCACGTATGTTAGCGCCAACATACCTGAGCGAGCAGCAATACCAAAAGCTATTTATATAATTGACGAAATACCACTGACCGCAGTAGGTAAAATTTATAAGCCCGAACTGGTTTGCCTACAAATAAAACAAACCATTACAGAAGCAATTAACGCGCATTTAAAAAACAAAGCCGTGCAAATAAACGTATTTGCTGATAAAAAGTTAGGCATAAAAGCAAATATTTTTGTAAATGAAAACGAAATAAACGAGTTACAGCCTCAAATAAAGGCGCTGTTAACCCCGTTTTCATTTAACTATGAAGTTCTCGCTATAAAAACAATAACTAACGAGGTCACCTAATTTGAATGCATCTTTTTTAACAGAAATAATATTACCCCTAGCCTTAGCGCTCATTATGTTTGGTATGGGTTTAGGCCTTACAACTACTGACTTTACAAGACTTTTTAAAAAGCCCATAGCAATTGCTATGGGCTTGGTAGGCCAAATTATCGCCATGCCGCTATTGGCTTTAGGTTTATGCTATTTACTTAATTTACCCACACCAATTGCAATAGGGTTAATGATTTTAGCCGCGTGCCCTGGCGGTACTATGTCAAACGTAGTGAGCCAGCTAGCAAAAGCTAATTTAGCACTTTCGGTAAGCTTAACCGCTGCCTCAACTGCTATTAGCATTATTACCACACCGTTTATTATTGGCTTTGCCATGCACCAATTTGCGCCGCAAGACGATGCCAGCTTTTCAATATTAACTACATCACTTGGGCTATTTGTAATCACCTTAGTGCCTGTAGCCATAGGCATAAGCCTGCGCCATTTTAAAAGCGAATTTGCGATTAAAAGCGAGCCGTTTTTTAGGCGCTTTTCGTTATTTTTTATGCTCGCCATGATAGCCGCGCTAGTAATAAAAGAACGCGCCTTACTGGCAAGCTCGTTTAACGATGTGTTTTGGGCGTGTATAGCACTTAATATTGGTTCAATGATCATTGGCTTGCTAATAGCAAAGCTTTCAAAACTATCTTTAACTGATTCGTTAACACTCGGCATTGAAGTAGGGATTCAAAACGCATCGCTGGCTATTTTAATTGCTATAAGCTTTTTAAATAAGCCTGAGTATGCGGTAACTGGTGGTGTATATGGCCTTGCCATGTTTATTGGGCCACTGTTATTAATTGCTGGGCTTAAATTTAAAAACAAACGCCTTGTAAACGCTTAAAAAAACAACGCGAAGCGCCAAATTTAGCTCACTAAGTTTGGCGCTTTTTTTATAGCTATTAACGTTTAAAAATATGCTGCACTTGCCCACGTAACCATACTAAAGCGTCGTCTTTATCAGTGCTCTGATGCCAATATAAATGCTGATAAATAGCAGGCATAGTAGTGGGCACGGGGCGTGCTATTAGCGTGTCGTCAAGCAATTGGCTTGCAACCATTGAAGGTAAAGTAAGTAAAAATGGTGCGTCTTTTATTACCTCTTTCGCGGCAAAATAATTTTGACAACGTATAGCCACCTGCCTATTAAAACTCAATTGCAATAACGCAATATCTTCAATAACAGTACCTGTTGCCCGGTTAGATACCGCCACATGCTTAGCCGCTAAATAATTGTCTATATTGAGTTGGTTTTTAAGCGGGTGGTTTTTTTTCATGAGTACACAAAAGTGATCGCTTGAAAGCACAGCATGGCTAATAGGCGCTTTTATTGGCCGTGCTACATCAATTGCCATATCTATTTGATGATTAGCTAATTGCTTATGCATATCTTCACGGCTTAATTTTACGCTCGCTAAGCTTGCATTGGGAGCATGTTTTGCCAGTGCAAGTTGCAATTTAGGCAAAACAATAGGCTCTATTGCATCGTGCAGGGCTATTTTAAAGGTTTGTGCAGTGGTCGCTAAATTAAAATCACCGCAGGCTTGTAGGACTTGACGTAATTTTTCGAGTAAATCTATTAGCTCGGGTGCCATACGTTGGCACGCAGGGGTGGGGAGCATTAATTGCCCTTGGCGCTCAAATAACGGATCGTTTAATACACTGCGCAAACGTTTTATAGCATGGCTCACTGCTGAGGGCGTTATGTATAGTACCTTTGCGGTTTCGCTCATGTTTTTTTCACGGTATAGGCATTCAAATATTTTAAGTAAATTTAAATCTAACTGCTGAATATTTTTAGCTTCAATCATTATTACCCGCCCACACTATGAATGTAATTCACATTTAACTGGTAATATATTTCATTTAATTCATTGGGGCGAATGTTTTATGCTGGGTTAACTAAAAAATAAACAGGCAACCCTAATGAACTTTGAGCCAAGCCAAAAAAGCCAAGACTACCTAAAGCGTGTAACTGCCTTTATGGATGAACACGTATTGCCTATTGAGCAAGCAGTGGTTGCGCATAACCATGCTAAAAATAATTCAAACGATTGGACCACTTGGCAACTAAGTGAGCACATTGAGCCATTAAAAGCGAAAGCAAAAGCCGCTGGCCTGTGGAACTTATTTTTACCCGATGCAGAACTAGCACAAGGTTTAACCTGTTTAGAATACGCCCCTATTGCAGAGCAAATGGGTAAATGCTTATTTGCCTCAGAAATATTTAATTGTAACGCCCCCGATACCGGCAATATGGAAGTGCTTTATCATTTTGCAAACGATGAACAAAAACAACAGTGGTTAACCCCATTATTAAATGGCGATATTCGCTCAGTCTTTGCCATGACCGAGCCCGATGTCGCTTCATCAGATGCGACAAACATGCAAGCTACCATAGATGTTGATGGCGAAGATCTCATTTTAGATGGCAAAAAATGGTGGACCACCGGCCTTGGTCATCCTAATGCACAGGTGGCTATTTTTATGGGGCTTTCTAATCCCGAAAACGATAAACACAGCCAGCATTCAATGGTACTTGTGCCGCTAAACACACCCGGTGTAAACATTAAGCGTATGCTAAGTGCCTGTGGCGATTTTGATGCCCCCTACGGCCACGGCGAAATGGAATTTAATAACGTACGCGTACCAAAGCAAAACCTTATTTTAGGGTTAGGCAAAGGCTTTGCCATTGCACAGGGGCGCTTAGGGCCTGGGCGAATTCATCATTGTATGCGCGCAATTGGCGCAGCAGAGCGCTGTTTAGAGCTCATGATTAAACGAGGCCTGTCGCGCAGCGCTTTTGGTAAACCCTTACTTAAATTAGGCGGTAATTTAGAACGTGTAGCGCAAGCGCGTATGGCAATAGATCAAGCCCGTTTATTAACCCTACACGCGGCATGGAAAATAGACACTCAAGGCGTTAAACACGCCATGACCGAAATATCGAGCATAAAAGTAGTAGTACCTAATATGTTGCAAATGGTCTCAGATATGGCAATACAAGTGTTTGGTGGCGCAGGGGTGTCGAGCGACTTTCCTATTGCCTCGTTTAATGCAATGGGCCGTATTTTACGCCTTGCAGATGGCCCAGACGAAGTACATATGGGCATGGTTTCGCGCCTCGAACTTAACAAATACCGCTAAGGCAACACCATGAAAACACGACTAATAATAACAGGTGGAGCCACAGGGCTGGGTAAAGCGTTAGCCCTGAGTTATGCAAGTAATTTGGGCGCTAACTTACAAATTTGTATTGCAGATATAAACGCCGAGCGTGCAGCCACAACCATTAGTGAGCTGCAAGCACTAGAAGCCGATGCTTTTTTTTACGCCTGCGATGTAACCAAGCAAGCAGATGTAAAGGGGCTTTACGATATTATCCAAACTAAGTGGCAAGGCGTAGATATTGTTATTAATAATGCAGGTGTAGCAACGGGCGGCTCGCTTGAGGGCGAATCGCTTGAGCAATGGCAGTGGATTATGGATATTAATTTGCTCTCTATGGTGCGGGTGTGCCAAACGTTTTATCCCGTATTTAAGCAACAAGGCAGTGGCTACTTTATTAATATAGCCTCACAAGCAGGGCTTACCCCTATTCCATTTATGAGCAGTTATAACGCCGTAAAAGCGGCGGTTATTGGCTTTAGCGAAACCTTAAAATTTGAACTCGCCCACGATAATATAGATGTAAGCGTAGTGTGCCCAAGCTTTTTTAAAACCAATCTTGATGAATCAATGCGCACTAGCGAGCCGGCCATGAAAACCATGCTTAACCGTGCCTTTGAGCGCTCTCCCATAAACGCAGAGCAAGTTGCCGATATTATTTATACGCAGTCACTCAAACGCCCATTTTTAATTTTGACCCATAAATTAGGTAAACAGGCCTTTTTAATGAAAAAACTACTCCCCGTTGAGTGGTACATTAAAAACATGCTGAAAAAAACACGCTCTATGCAACGTTTAAAATCAAAATAATAAAGGCTAGCAATGAACACACAATTATTAGATCAAGCCAAAAACGTACGCCAAGGCGAAGAGCTCGACACACAAAAAGTAGATGCCTGGCTTAAGCAACACATTACACAATTAACTGGCGAGCCAAGTGTTACTCAATACGCAGGGGGGGCATCAAACTGGACCTACTGCTTAGAATACCCAGAGCAATCGCTTATTTTACGCCGTGCGCCCAAAGGCACCAAAGCCAAAGGCGCACACGATATGGGCCGCGAGTTTAAACTTCAGCAGGCACTAAAACCAGTTTACGGCTATGTGCCAAATATGGAGGCGTTTTGCGACGATGAAAACATACTCGGCACCGACTTTTACGTTATGGAAAAGCTTACGGGGATAATTCCGCGTAAAAATTTACCACGCGGATTAACCCCCACGCCCGAGCGCACTAAAAAGCTGTGCGAAAACGTACTCGACTGCTTAGTAGAGTTACACAAAGTAGATTACAAACAGGCCAACTTAAGCCATTTAGGCAAAGGCGAAGGCTATACACAGCGCCAAATTAGCGGCTGGAGCGAGCGCTTTACTAAAGCCAAAACTTGGAATGTACCCAGCGGCAAAAAAGTAATTAAATGGCTTGAAAACAACATGCCAAGTAACGAGCGCATTTGCATAACACATAACGACTTTAGGTTTGATAACGTTGTGCTTGATGCAAACGACTACACCAACGTATTGGGTATTTTAGATTGGGAACTTGCCACCCTTGGCGACCCACTTATGGATTTGGGCAATACACTGGCTTACTGGGTAGAGCCAGGAGATGACTTTTTAGCCCAAGCCACGCGCCGTCAACCCACTCACTTAGAGGGTATGCTAACGCGCAAAGAAGTGGTGGCCTACTACTGTAAAAAAATGAATATAACCGTAGATGACTTTACCTTTTACGAAGTGTACGGACTATTTAGACTTGCCGGCATTGTGCAGCAAATTTATTACCGCTATCACCATGGGCAAACTAAAAACCCCGCCTTTAAACACTTTTGGGTGTTTGTACATTACCTTTTATGGCGCTGTAAAAAAGCCATTAACACCCAAGGTAAAGTCTAATGTGTATTTTATATTTAGTACGCCATGGGCAGGCCAGTTTTTCGGCTGATAATTACGATACGCTCTCAACAAAAGGGCAACAGCAAGCCACACTACTGGGTGAATATTTAGCTCAAAAGCAGCTAACACCCGATGCTGTATTTGCAGGCAGTATGCTGCGCCATAATCAAACCGCAGAGCTTAGTTTAGCAAGTGTTAATAATACGCCTGTGGTAATAAACGATGCGCGATTAAACGAATACGATCACGAACACATTTTAGCGGTTTATAACCCACAGCTTGCCACCCCAAGCCAAGTGCGTGCTGCACTTAGCAAGCAAGCCGAGCCTATGGAATACTTTAAAACTTTATTTATCAGCGCCATACAGCAATGGGTACTCAACCCCGACAGCACTCAGTATAACGAAAGCTTTAATGCATTTACTGCGCGAGTACTGGGCGCACTTGAACAAATAGCCAATGAAAACCACGGTAAAAAAGTACTTATTTACACCTCTGGTGGGCCTATTAGCATTATAACCAGCCATTTAATGGGGCTAAAGCTCGAGCGCTTTATTGATATTAATTGGAGCTTAGTAAACGCAGGCGTAACTAAAGTAGTGGCGCGCGGCAAAGGAAAAAATCAAAAATTAACGATAAGTAGTTTAAACGAGCATCACTTTTTAGAGTGCCACCCACAACAAAAATTAATTACATACACCTAAGGATCTAATTATGCGCAAAAACATACTAATAACAGGTGCAAGTTCAGGCTTAGGCAAAGGCATGGCAAAAGAGTTTGCAAAACAAGGTTGTAATCTAGCTTTATGTGCTCGGCGCTTTGAGCTGTTAGAGCAGCTAAAAAGTGAGCTTGAACAAATAAACCCAAATATAACCATTAGCATAAAAGTGCTTGATGTTAACGACCACGAACAAGTATTTAGCGTATTTAATGCCTTTAAAGAAGAGCTTAACGGCCTTGATAGAGTAATTATAAATGCTGGTATGGGCAAGGGGGCTTCTATTGGTACGGGTTACTTTAATGCCAATAAACAAACCGCACAAACTAACTTTGTGGCCGCACTTGCGCAAGCTGAAGCCGCAATGGAAATTTTTAGAGCGCAAAACCATGGTCATTTAGTGACTATTTCATCTATTAGTGCTGTACGTGGTTTTAGGCGCGCCATGACCGTTTACGCCGCCACTAAAGCGGCTATTACCTCATTAAGTGAGGGCATACGCATAGATGTAATGCACACGCCTATAAAAGTAAGCTGTGTACATCCAGGTTTTATAAGAAGCGAAATAAACGAAAAAGTAAAAACAGTGCCGTTTATTGTTGATACCGAAACTGGCTGCAAAGCACTGGTAAAAGCAATAAATAAAGAAAAAGCCAACAGCTTTGTGCCAAGCTGGCCGTGGGCATTCCTGCATTGGATTTTACGCATAGCACCGCTGAGTACAATTCGTAAAATGTCGTGAGTGTTATAAATTTTAGGTATTAAAAAAGGTGGCAAATGCCACCTTTTTTAATTGTTTAATACTTATAAAAGTGCAAACAACTTTTTAAGCTGTGGCATGTATTCACTTACTAATGCTAAATTACTTTCGCTAACAAGTGACTCGGTTGTATCAGCAGCGCTTGACGCATTACCTAACGAACCCATTAACGATGTAGCGCCTTTATCTTTAGCGCTTTTCATGCTTTGAAAACCACCCATTAATTTGTTTGCAGTTTCTTTATTTTCATCAGACAAACCCGATTTAAGGTTTTCTATGTATGCCATAGACACTTCAGAACCCACGGTAATTAACTGCTCAGGCGTAAAGCCATAGCGAGTTGTTACGCTCGCAAAGCTTTTATACAGTGATTGCTCTTTAATCATATTGAGGGCTGTATTTGCAAGCGCGCCTTGCTCTGCTGTAGTTTGATCTGCGGTTGCACCTAGCATGCTGCCTAAGTCTACGTTTTTTAACGCCTCCTGAGAGCTCGCCCAGCTTGTTACAGCAGGTAAGGCTTTCATGTAGCTTTGTAAATCACCTTCGGTGATATCTTTAGCAAAACTAGAAAAGCTCATTGCTAACAAGCTCAGTGATACAAGTAATTTTTTCATGCAGGTACTTCCTATTATCGAAAATCGATTATTATATTAGGCCCGTATAAGGGCTGCGCAATTAAAAACTAAATAATTGCCTATGCCAACCTAAATTTATTTATTGGCGTAAATGTTTACTCAACTTTGCATAAACCGCCTATTTAGCTTATTCACCCTAAGTCAATGTACAAATGGTACAATGCATTTTTAACAACGGAAACTGAACGCAATGTTAACAATTTCAAATACAGTCACTATTGATGAGTGGGAATTAGAGCTCACCGCTATTCGTTCTCAAGGTGCCGGTGGCCAAAACGTTAACAAAGTCGCCAGCGCTATTCATTTACGTTTTGATATTAATCGCTCTAAATTACCAGACTTTTATAAAGAACGTTTACTTGCTTTAAACGATTCGAGGATCACTAAAGAGGGCGTTCTCATCATTAAAGCACAAAGCCACCGTACCCAAGAGCTTAACCGCGAAGACGCGTTAAAACGCTTAAAAGATCTCATATTAAGCGCTACCAAGGTCAATAAAGCCCGCCGTGCAACTAAACCAAGCCGTAATTCGCAGCGTAAACGCATGGATAAAAAAACTAAACACGGCCAAACAAAAGCATTGCGCGGTAATATTAAGTTTTAGCAATAAACCTAAATGGATGCGCCTAACTATATTAGTGCAAGGCGCATTACATATTAAAAGTTAAGTAGGTTAGCAGGAGAGTATTGGTCGGTTAGAATTTTGATATTTTTAGGCCAATCTTGCTCATCTTGTGTGTACTGCATGTAATTGCTTATGGCGTTTATATCTACATCATATTTTTTAAGCTTGGGCCCAAGCGCTTTAACACGTTCGTTAAGTTGAGCCTTAGTTGGCATAGCTTTAAAACCCGCTAAAATAATACGGTTGCTCCGATTAGCACGGCTTACGTTAATAAAATCGCCAAACACGCTATGGTAAGTTGCCGACTCGTGCTCGTATAGTTTACTACTCGAAAATGTATTTGCAGCAACTACGCCGCCATCAGCCAACACACCTTTAACCTCTTCAAAAAACTCTTTGGTTAACAGGTGCTCAGGAATGTAGTCACCGTTAAACGCATCAAGAATGATCCAATCGTACTTTTTCTTTTTAATAGCCGCGCGTTTAATAAAAATACGGCCATCTTGAACACTAGATGTCACTTTATCGTTTTCAATAAAGCTAAAGTAGTCGCGAGCCACACTCAATACAGCGGGGTCTATTTCTACATTGTGTATTTTAGCCGCAGGGTATAACTCATGAATAACATTCGACAATGTGCCTCCCCCAAGCCCAATAATTAATACATTTTTAGGGTTTTCGGTTACTAATAAACTCGCAAAAGTAAGCTTTGTGTAGTTGAAAACGAGCTTGTCGGGGTCGTTTTTGTACATGCAACTTTGACTTGTTTGGCTACTTTTAGTGTTAAATTTTAAGCAGCGTAAATCGCGAGTTTCATCAACAATAATATTACGATATAAAGAGCGCTCTTCGTGAATAACATTAGCTAAAGCAGCGCCTGAAAACACACTAAGTGCTAAAAATACATATTTAAGCATGCGCAAGCTCCTTATTATTAGCAACACTGTTTACAGCAATTGCAACAACACCTAGCACACCCAACGTAGTAGCAAAGGCACTAATAATGGTGTTTACATCAAACGCGAGTACAAAGTAAAAAGAGGTAATAATAGTGCCCAAGGCACTGCCAAGCGTGCTTACAAAATACAAAATACCTGCAACTTGGCCGCTTCTTTCGCTGTCGGTAACCAGCAACCTGACTGAGTACGGCGAAATCATACCTAATATAATGGTTGGAATAAAAAACAACGCAGTAGAAGCGAGTAACGAGCCATAACGGCTATCTTCAATATGGGTAAAAATAAATTCCATTATGGGCTCAGCAAACAACGTAATAGGCACAACCATAATGCTCGCAACTAAAAATATTAATCCATATTTAGTCAGCGACGCATTTTTTGTACTTAGCTTACCGCCAAGCAAGTAACCAAACGACAAGCTAAGCATAAACACAGTAATAATACTGCCCCAAATATGTACACTACTGCCAAAGTAAGGCGCTAAAATACGCCCTCCTAAAAGCTCAATCCCCATAATGCAAAAGCCACTGCAAAAGGCTAAAAAGTAAATCAAAGCGTTTGTTTTTAAAGTCATGTTTTTATCGTTATGTAACTATAAGTAGAGCACCATACTAACGTGATGCCATCAGAGTCGCTAGTGTAATAATTAGCCATTTGTAGGAATAAAAAAAAGTATTGCTTATTAATTTATTGTGCTATCATTTTTGTTATAATATAACATAATTTACTTTGTTGTATTGTCGGTTAATTGTACTTGTACCATTTCGCTTGATTAAGTGTGCTACTTGAATGTGGAAAAACGTGTTGATAGACAGCCAAAATATTTGTTATTTAGTTGCTCTCGGCAATTGCTCCTGCTTTGCTCTACCTTCTGCATCTGTGCAGTCGTAAATAAGAGTTTTTTTACGCAGGTATTTCCACCTTTAGCCCCGCAAAGTAATTAAGTATTATTGCGGGTTAGTATTTTTAACCACCTTGCTATTTTGTAATGTAGTTTTCATCCTAAAGCGCTTTAGTGTAGTGGCTAAAGCGCTTTTTATAACGAATACATAAGTTTATTAAGCCACCCATCAGCCTTCGATGGTTTATAAATTAACACAATGTCTTCACTGTAATGACTGTTAACCCCCTTTACAGTTAATTTTATAAACCCGAAATCGTCAATCACAAAATTTGGTAAATACGCCAACGCCAAGCCACTTTGTACTGCCTCTATTAATGCACTGTAATCGCTGCATCTAAATACAATATTGCGCGGTGCAATATCGTCTTGCCAGCCGTCGGAGCCTATTCCTTGTTCAAGGCCGCACAATGGCGAAAACAGCGGGCATGCAAAAGCTGCGTGCAGTAATTGGTTTTTATTAAGCGTTAAAGAACCAGTTTGTACTAGCTGATGATCAGCGGACCCAGCCACACTAAACCCAGTATTAAATACATCAACCGCCACTAAATTAGTATGTGAGCTGTTATTTAGTGCCTCGCGAGTAACTAGCGCAATATGCGCCGCGCCCGACGCCACTTGGCTTATAGCTTCACCTTCAGATACATTATTAATACGTACCGAGCAAGGCAGGTTGCTAAGGGGGGGAAGTAACTTTTTTAAGCCACTTTTAAGTAAAATTGCAGGGCCTGCAATAACTGCATTAAATTTATGATTATCGCTTTTAAAGCGGCTAATAAGCTGCTGGTAATTATGAACTAAATCGCTACTGTGCTTAACAAACTCTTTGCCTTTATCATTAAGTACTAAGGTTTTGCCAACACGATTAAACAGCTCCGTGGCTAAGTTTGCCTCAACCTTTTTTAGCGTTTTAGACAGCGCCCCTGGGGTAATATTTAAATGTTTAGCGGTTGTGTGCAGGTTTTGCGAACTCGCCATATGGATTACTTTTTCAATGTCATCTAAATGCATAGCACCAAACCGTATTGATTAAAAGGAAACAACTAACAACTTATTATCGATTATTTGTATATAAAAATCAGCTTATAGTGGCGCTATATTTATTTTTGAGCATTAACATGAAACACATACTGCTATTTTTTATTTTATTGTCGAGCGCAGCACTTGCAAGCCCCTCTCAGCACAAGGCACACAACACACATAAAGCCCACAGCTATGTGGGGTTTCATGGCATGGCGCTTATATTAGCCGGCGATAAAGTACTTGCCAGCCACATGCCTTTATACGCCCCCCCACACAACTACCAAATAGTGTACGAAGTAACTACAGATGACACCCACCTTAAAATAATCAAAAATGCACTAAACGAATCACTAAAAAAGCAATCTCAGATCACCATTTTACCCACTAAATTTGATTTAAATTTATTAATAAATAAGCTGACACCCACATTAAATACCACTGTGTTTAATGGCCATTTTGAGCGTGGAGGCACGGCTCTGTTTTCGACAAAGCTGACTTTTAAAAACCCGCTGTATATTAAAAAACTCGCTGTAACAAAACCCACAAAAGCAGAGTTTGATTTAATAAAGCTATCTGCATGGCGAGGGTTGGTTATTCATAAAATACAAAGTAAACCAAGCTATGACTCGTTAATTTTAGTAGCACTAACTAACGGGAAATATAACGGAGAATTAAAGTGTGATGCGCCAGTAACCACAGCGCTTGCAAGTAAGCTGAAGGCCTGCTTTAAAAGCGCCCCAAGCTATTTAGAAACTCGCGATTTTGCAGTTAATTAATCTATAACCTTATATACAATGACAGCCACTGCTCAATATTGAAGCGTGACATGTAGTGGCTGATACCTGAAGTTAGCGTTTAGATGGAAAAATTATAAATGCATGACTGGCTGTTATGAGCGAGGAGCGGTCATTGATACTGGCCAAATATCGTCGTTAATTGATTGGGTAAACTACGCTTTGCGCATACATTCATGAAAATGAGCGACACGCGCATATTGGTTCTATTAACTCTACCTAAAAAATTTAGAAAACTTAGTGATAGTAATACCTTAGGTAATTTGTTAAAACTATATAATGTAGAAAAATGAGCATGGCGTCGGCAGAAATATGCGCGATGAGCGCACTATTAAATTGTTATTTATCTTGAGGAAAACTTCGCGCTAATGGAAATGTTTGAAAAAATATTACTCGAAATGTATGGCTTAACGTTGCTGGAGTATTCGTTTTACATCTTGGATGCTGTTATCGTCATAGTGTGCGCAATAATTCTTTTCATTGGCGCAGTCAAATATCATAGAAAAATGAAATCAGGCAATTCGAAATTATTATTGTTATCATTTTTGGGACTGTTTCTCTCAAGTATTTTTTCGGGAATTGCGTCAGAAATCTTGTTCATAGATTATGAGCATTTGTCATTTTTTCAGTTGTTCGGAGTATATTTGCCAACAGTTTTCATTGTAGTGTTAACGGTGAGTGTTTGGAAATTGTTGAAGGAACCAAAGGATGTTTAAACAACGAAAGCTAACAAAAACATTAACCGGACATTGGCAAGAGCGGCCAACGCTGGTTATGTAGGGTGTTATGCTTTTCAGTGAATGGGGTCAAATCTTGACTTAAGACATTAAAGTCGATGTCTGCTAATGGCACTTAGCTGAGCCTCGGTAATGAGCGAGAAGCAGTCATTCAGTTGAGTCATCATTTGTTTAGTAATAATAAGAGGAAACTTTCCTCTTTTTTACATGTTTATATAAGCTACAGAAAGCATAATATATATATCTGGTAATAACTTATAGTATTTGTTATTAATATGAGCTCACAACATTAGGATGTTTTCGCGCTAAAATAGGGAAAGTGTCTTCTAATAAAACTGTTAGTAATAACAAAGATGTTTCTTGAAATACTTTACCATTATTGCACTCATATTATCCTTCAATTCATTTGCTAATGTATTCGAAAAGATAAATTGTGCCTCTTATGAACCTACTAAACATCTGAATAAAACAGTATTAAAAGGTACTGTTAAAAGTGAGGTTACAGAGGTTGGCGTAAAAGAGTTTCTTGAATCTACACAAAATGATTCAAAGCCAAGAATATGGAAGCTTGAACTTTTGGATAGAGCGACAGGTAAGTACAAAAAGTCTTTTCCTAGAAGCTCACCTTACTCCGATGAAAAAACGGCTATTGAGCACCAAATAATACAGCCACATGTAGTTATAAACTTGGGGAAAAAGAGCATCACAGCTAGTAATAATGGTGAATTCGGAGGTGAGTTACTTTTAATCGATGAAAACGATAAGATCACACTCATCGAGCGTATGAATGTAAAAGATATTTTTGAAATGCCTTTCGGTTTAGTTGTCACATCAGGCTTAGCCCATTTATCGTGGAATTATGGTGATATTCATTTCATAAACTCAGATTTTGAAATTGAAAAGTTATATAGCTTAGTCGGTATGCCCGTATCAACATGGCATCTGGAAAGTGGCGCTCTTCTTATTAATAGTTATCCATCGGGCTCTCAGGTTTTAACTAAGAATGGCTATATGAAACGTGTGCAATGTATTGCTAACAAGGCAAATTAAAAGCGTGGACAAAAAACAGTTGGCTTTGTTCGTGCTTCATAATGTCTGCAGTCAAGATTTGCCCCTCGGCTTTCTCGGCTTTTATACAGGCTGCATGTATGAGGGAAAGCCCTTTTAACCTAAAATAAAGCCACGCAAACGCCGCAATTCCTTCCTAAACGCCAATTAAAACAACTACACATTGTCATCTTATATTTGATGTAAAATAGCGATAACTGATTGAACCAAAATAGGAACTCGGCTATGGTTGCTTCACTAACGAAAACAAATAAAAAACGAGTTATTCTACAGGCTTTTTATAAGTATTAGTGTTTTCATCAAACAAGGAGTTACTATGTCGAAGAATTGGAAATGCCCGAAATGTGATTGTACTGATTACGACACAGATACAATTGCTACCACAGGTAGTGGTTGGTCTAAAGTTTTTGATATGCAAAATCGCAAGTTTACAGCAGTTATTTGTTCTAATTGTACTTACACTGAATTTTATCGTGGTAAAGCTAGTACGCTAGGTAATGTATTTGATTTATTTACTAATTAAGTGAATGGGATCAAATCTTGACTTCAGACATTAAAAACCTTCGATGTCTGCTCATAGCACTCAGCAGTCACTTGATAACCTAGAATATTGATAATAATTGTCAAGATATTTTGCTTTATTGATTAGTTTTTTCGGCGGCCACAATGGCCGCTAATATGGTTTAATACTAGTCAAAGGCACATACGTAGTTATTGCGCTGTTTGTGTGATTATAAACCCACTATGGCGCTGCGCCTTTCCATTAAAATTACATTGCGCCACACACCATTCAATTTACCTAGTTTCTCTCGGTTTCCAACCTGCCTAAAACCATTGCGAGCATGTAAAGCAATACTATTAGTATTTTCAGGGAAGATACTGGCTTGTAGCATCCATATACCGTTGCTTTCTGATTCATTAATGAGTGCACAAAGCAATGCGTGCCCTAAACCTTTACCTTGGGCTTGGTTTGCAACATATACACTTACCTCGGCAACGCCTGAGTATACCTCACGGCTAGAAACGGCAGATAACCCGGCCCAGCCAAGCACCTTTTCATCCTCAACTGCTACAAGACGACAATAGTTGAGCATAGAACTATTCCACTGTTGCCAACTTTTCGCTTCAGTTTGAAAGGTCGCGTTGCCGGTATCAATACCTTGCTGATAAATATTTTGAACGGCTAAAAAATCGTTCTCTGAAAATGATCTTATGATCACAGTATTCCCTTCCAACTATTATTATTCCTTAAAATTAGCGGTCTACTTATCAATGAGTTAACGGCTAATTTTAATAACCGCTAACATATCGTCGTCATCCTCATCGAGGCCAACTTCTTCGAACCCAAAACTTGTATAAAAGTTTTTAGCAACAGGATTTTGCGGGTTATAACAAATCTCGATTTGTTCAAGCTTAGGAGTTGCTTTAATCTCTTCAATTGCCATAGCCAGTGCTTTGCGCCCAATGCCTTTATTTTGATGAGTTTGATCTACCATAAAGCGCCAAATAGAAACCTTTGCAGGGGTTTCTTGTACCCACATAAAAAAGCCTACTGGTACACCATTTAAGTAAATAGCTTTACAGGAATACCCGCTATTGTAGTGCGCCTCTACTAACGACCACATATTACATGCTACGTATTCCTCTTGTGTTTTAGTAACATCCAATTCGCATATGGCTTCGTAGTTATCAGCGTTGATGTCTTCCAATGACAGTTTCATATTTTTCCTTTTTTACAACTTTGTGAATGAGTAAGCTATCAATGTACGTACCTATAATCAATCAAATGAAGAGATTGATTTTTATAACCCCCTAAATTAGCCAAACTAATAATCTACAAGCCGATTTAACACAAAAAGGCCGCAGTAATAAATACTGCGGCCTTTGTTTTTAGCTAAACTTTTTTAGATTAGCTATGTTTAGTAAGCGCCTGCGCTGTAAATAAGCTCGTAGCTGTGGCTGTAAATCTCAAGGATGTTACCAAACGGGTCTTCCATGTAGATCATGCGGTATGGCTTTTCGCCAGGGTAGTAGTAACGTGGCTCTGGCATACGTTTTTTACCACCTGCTGCAACAATACGATCCGCTAAGCCTTCTACATCTGGGTCTTGTACACAGAAATGAAAGATACCGGTTTTCCAGTATTCAAAGTTGTCTTTAGGGTTTTCTTGGTCTTTAAATTCGAAAATTTCTACCCCAATACGGTCGCCTGTTGAAAGGTGCGCTATTTTAAATTTTTCCCAATTTGGACCAAATACATCGGTACACATTTCGCCAATGGGGCTGTTGTCTTCGGTGATCACGGTAGGCTCCATTATGGTGTACCAGCCCATCACCTTAGTGTAAAACTCTACGGCTTTTTCAACATCTGGTACTGAAATACCAATGTGCGAAAAACTACGTGGATATGTATGACTCATAATCTGTCCTCTTTAACGTGTGGCTTGTTTTGTAACGAGTTGATGGAGTTAGTTTACGAACCAGGTGTTATTAAGTAAAATTATCATTAATCATCATTTTGAGTATGTTTTGTAATGATAAACCCGATATGGTTAAACACGTTTTGCACGTTAGTTGAGGTAAATCATTTTACCCAAACCGCCGAGCGCCTTTTTATGACCCAATCAGGCGTAAGTCAGCATATTAAAAAGCTAGAGCAGCAAGTAAACTGCGCGCTATTAGAGCGCCACGGCAAACAATTTACCCTTACCGTACATGGGCAAAATTTGTATCAGCAAGGCAGTTTATTATTGAAAGAATGGCAATTTTTAGAACAACAATTAAAAGATGACTCGCCTTACAGCGGTTTAGTAAAAATACAATCGCCTGGTAGTTGTGGGCTAAAGTTTTACAATCAACTATTAGCACTGCAAGTAGAGCACAAGGAGCTAGTTATAGATTACCGCTTTGCTCCAAATACCAGTGTTGAACAAGCGGTGGCCAATCATAGTGCCGATATTGGCTTTTTAACTCAAGCGCCAACCCTTAGCGAAGTTACTAGCCACAAAATAGGTAAAGAAGCTTTATTATTAGTAACCCCTGCACATATTAAAAACCCAACATGGGAGGTTTTATGTGAGCTTGGCTTTATTGGCCACCCCGATGCAAAACACCACGCGCAGCTATTACTTAGCGAAAACTACAGTGAGTTTGAACATGTTGATCAAATTAAGCAAACGGGGTTTTCTAACCAAATAAGTTTAATACTCGAGCCGGTAAGTCTAGGGTTGGGTTTTACGGTTTTACCTGCGCATGCTGTTAGCGCATTTAATAAACCTGCGCTTATTAAAACGCACCATTTAGCTAATCCGATTAGCGAAAATATTTATGTGTGCCATCACCGTAATAGGCCAATGGCAAAACGCATGAATACAGTAATTGAAGCAATAAAATCAGGCTAGGGCGCTTATAACTGCGCCCGTAAAGCCCCTTTACAGCGTTGGTTTTTGATAAGGCTCAAAAAAGGGGCTCGTTTTTAACTTACTAATTTGGCTTTTAAATCAACTAAATCGGTTGCAGTGGTGGTTGGCTGAATTTCCCATGGATCAAAAATAGAATCCTCAGAACGCTTTATCCACGCACCGCGCATGCCATGCGAAATAGCGCCGGTTATATCAAACGGGTTACTCGAAATAAGCCACGTGTTTGCACCCGTTGAATTTGCCTCGCGTAAAAAGTGGCTGTAAACACCTGGGTTTGGTTTAAATGTTTTCATATCGTCGGCGCTTACAACACCTTCAAAATAATCACTTATGCCTGCCGTTTCTAGCAAGGTATTTACCGCATCAGCAGCGCCATTAGAAAATGCAAACAACCGGTAATTTTGTGCTTTAAGTTGCTCAAGCCCTTTTTTAACATCGTCAAAAGCGGGTAAAATTTTATATTGCTCAAGCAATTGCTGTTTTTGATCATCAGAGAGTGGTGTTTTATGCGCTAGGCAAGCGTAGTCTAACGCCTGTTTAGTACACACTGAAAACGGAACATAGTTTTGCATTAAGCCGCGCCTAAACGAATACTCCAACTGTTTTTCACGCCATGTATTTGAAAAGTTTTGCGCTTTATTGCCAATCATATTTTCAAGTAAAGATAGTACGCCGTGGGTGTTTATTAGCGTGCCGTATACGTCAAATGCGAGTGTGGTTGCCATGTTTACTCCCAAAATTTAAATTACTTGTAGCCTAATTGTTTCGAGCTTAACTTACTTTGAACGACCGCTCAACGTTGTTGATTTGTTATATAATAAGGTACAGCAACAACACCCACGCTATAAACGCTAACAGAAACCCCGCAACATTTTAATTAAGGAAACAGCGCTTTCAAACCCGAGATACTCGCTCGTTTTAGAATGGCTGGAACGGCTGTTGAGCTTATAAGTGCTAGTTATAAATCAAATTAAATAATAGCTAAAAGTAGAGGGTTACTGATTTATCTGATTGCTTTAGACTTTATCTAATAGGCAAAATAAGGATAACGGGTCAGTCAATAAATTTGATATCTGAAGTCAAGATTTGACCCCTTTGGTTCAAATTGATATATCAGAATAGCACTTCAAAACAATATAGCGACCACATTGAATATAAATTAAAAAACCAAAAAATAATCCTTAATCACAGTGCTTTTATACAAGGCTATAGCAATAGTAATTTTTTGCTAAACAAACAGCTTTGCATTCAGTTGAATACTGTAAACCCCCGTTACGGTTTGGTTAAAAATACCGCATAGTGTGGTGGCTTTTGATCAAGTAATTAATCAGCAGCGCGAACAAATCAGAAACATTCGCGTTGCTTTAGGAAGGGCAGAAGGGCTGTTGAGTTTATAAATACAATTTAGAAATCAAACTAAGTAATAGCTAAAAGTAGGGGGTTACTGGTTTACATTATAGCCTTAAGCTTTGTCTAATAAGCAAAATAAGGATAATTGGACAGTCAATAAACTTGATGTCTGGAGTCAAGATTTGACCCCTTTGGATTCTTTTGTTTCTTATACATTTTGAAAACTATATTAATTTTATAAACTGAACTATAAATAAGTATTGTCTTTATCGTTGGATTCTTATTATGAAATATAAGGTAGTAACCATATGGTTTTTAACATTCTTTATTGTTGGGTGTGAACTCGAGGGAGATGATGGAGTTTCCGGAGCACAGGGGCAATCTGGTCCTCAGGGAGAGCCTGGTCCTCAGGGTATAGCAGGGCTGAGTTGTTGGGATTTAAATGAAGATGGAAATAAAACCATGCCTGATGAAGATACAAACTCCGACGGCGTTATCGATGTATATGACTGTCGTACCATTATAGATTTAAGCCCCACAAATACTCTTGTAAATAGCACTACGCAAACAATAACAAATCAACACACTCGACAATCCTATTCTTCTGCATTTGCATTAGGCATTACATTGTTTACAGGTTCAAGTGAGGACTATGAAAATGCGACCGTCGACGGCAATTGGCATGCACTAGACAATTTAGCAGCAGATCCTATCCAAGATCCTTGTGGGCTATGGAAATGGGAAAGTACCCCTGGAGGGTCTTATAAACTACAAGCAGAAAATGCAGTGGCTTATAATGTTAGGCATATGCTTGCAATTGCATTATATTCAGCAGATCCAGCAGAAGATGCACATTTTGGTTTTGAACAATGTCAAAATGCATGCTTATCAGATAATAACTGTACTGGCGCGTTTTACTCTGTAGAGGACGGCACTGACAACTCTTTGAATTGTAAACTGCTGCGTGATGTGGGATTTGAGATAGACAGTGCGACAGAGTTTTCCGGATTTCAAACTGAAGAAATAGGTTTCGCTTCGGCAAATATTCAAAATAGTCCGATATATATTGGCGTCATTAGTGTTTGCGAGTAGTGCTCTAAAACTTTTTATACGAGGGGGCACGACAATAAAGTTAGGTTCAACAATGCTCATCAGGAGCATCGTTGAATCTGAAAGTGATGAGCAAAGTGGCACTTCAAACCTGATGTATTAGCAATTCATCTTTTTCCGACTTTCTACTTAATAAGTAATTGGATTTCCAACATCTAAACTGAAGTAAAAATTATTTTCGGAGTTTAAAAATGAAGAACCAAAGAGGCTAGAAGTGTAAATCTAAACTTCAGATATTATAGCTTCTACCTGTCTGCTGATGGCACTCTCCAGCCCATTGAAAAAACTAGCGGCTTGGTTAAGTTTATTTAATTACGCTAGATTTTGTTGCACTCAACCCAACCAATATTCAACGAACTTAAGACCTTTCTCCTGATATCTTTCACCTCTAAATTCAGCTGTAAACCCCCGTTACATTTTGATTAAAAAAGCCACACCTCAACATTTTTTAAAGTGTGGCTTTTTTGCAGCAGCTGTAACTAAAAATTAAGCGACATTCGCTGCTAAGATCTCGTTACGTACTAGCTCTGCGCCTTTGCTTAGGGCGTTAAGTTTACCGTTTGCGATGTCGCGGGGCAGGGGTGCCATACCGCAGTTGGTGCAGGGGTAGAGTTTGTCAGCATCTACATATTTAAGCGCTTCGCGTAGGGTTTTTGCCACCTCTTCGGGGGGTTCTATGGTATTGGTGGCTACATCGATTGCGCCTACCATTATTTTTTTACCGCGTACGAGTTCGAGTAGCTCTATAGGTACATGTGAGTTTTGGCATTCGAGCGAAATAATATCTATATTCGATTTTTGCAGCTTAGGGAATACTTCTTCGTATTGTCGCCACTCGGTGCCGAGGGTTTTCTTCCAATCGGTGTTGGCTTTAATGCCGTAGCCGTAACAAATATGCACGGCGGTTTCGCATTTTAACCCTTCTATAGCTCGCTCAAGGCAGGCTATGCCCCAGTCGTTTACCTCGTCAAAAAACACGTTAAAAGCGGGTTCATCAAATTGAATTATATCGACCCCTGCGGCTTCTAGCTCTTTGGCTTCTTGGTTGAGTATTTTAGCAAATTCCCACGCTAGTTTTTCACGGCTTTTATAGTGATCGTCATACAGGGTGTCGATCATGGTCATTGGCCCAGGCAGTGCCCATTTAATTGGTTGGCTAGTTTGCTGGCGTAAAAACTTGGCGTCTTCAACAAATACCGATTTCGTGCGAGACACAGGGCCAACCACTGTGGGCACGCTGGCGTCGTAGCGGTCGCGAATTTTAACTGTTTTACGGTTTTCAAAATCAACGCCATTTAAGTGTTCAATAAAGGTGGTTACAAAGTGTTGGCGGGTTTGTTCGCCATCGCTGACTATATCTACGCCTGCGGTTTGCTGCTCGTGCAGAGCAATTCGCAGGGCGTCATGTTTGCCATCAACCAGCTCACTACCTTGTAATTTCCATGGTGACCATAAGGTTTCGGGCTCAGCAAGCCATGACGGTTTTGGTAAGCTGCCTGCTGATGATGTGGGTAATAGTTTTTTCATAATAAATGCTGCCTTTAATTTTGTTGTGTGATTAAGCGATACTTGCTGAGAACTGCTGCAGCACTGACTGATAAGGCTTAATAAAGTGCTGCTCAGTAAATTTGCCTTGCTCAACCGCTAATTGACCTCGCTCTGCGCGGTCATACACAATTTGCGTTAATGAATGGTCGTCATTTTTTAAATTCGGTTTATAACGGCTACCAGCGGCGGCATTGGCGTTATAAATTTCTGGACGATAAATTTTTTGAAACGTTTCCATGGTGCTAATGGTGCTAATTAGTTCAAGGTTGCTGTAGTCGTTAAGTAGGTCACCAAAAAAGTAAAACGCTAACGGCGCAACGCTGTTTGGTGGCATAAAGTAGCGCACTTGTAAGCCCATTTTTTTAAAATATCGCTCTGTTAACGACGACTCATTAGGCTGATACTCTACGCCTAAAATAGGGTGTAAGTTTTCGGTTTGCTGATAGGTTTTGTTATCAGACACGCTTAAACAAATAACCGGTGGCTTTTTAAAGTGCTGTTTATAGGTATTTGAGTTTACAAAGCATTTAAACAACTTGCCGTGTAAGTCACCAAAGTTATCGGGAATGCTAAATTGCGGTTTGCTTTTGTTATGCTCAAGTAGTAACACGCTAAAGTCGTAGTCGCGCACATACGATGAAAAGTTATTACCCACCATGCCTTCTATTCGCTCGTTGGTTTGACGGTCAATAATATTGGTTTTTAATACCTCAATTGACGGAAATGCCTGGCCACTGCTAGTAATATCTAAATCAACCGAAATGATCTCGAGCTCAATCTCGTAACGATCCCCTTGTGGGTTATCCCAACTGGCCAGTGCATTAAAACGATTGTTGATCATTTTTAGGGTATTACGCAGGTTTTGTTGGCGGCTTTCACCCCTAGCTAAATTAGCGAAATTGGTCGTAATTCGTGTGTTATTTGACGGATGGTAGTTTTCATCCAAGTTAGTGCTTTTAATAGTAAATGTAAGATCAGTGCTCATAGCCGTATCCTTTCAATTTGAGTTGTTACTGCTTTTATCAATGACACATTACTCGCTGTTAAAACCAAACTAACGGGATAACTGTAATGGTGCTTTGCAGAGTTAATGAATTTATACGCGGTATGTAGCATGAAGAAAAACGGGTTTATTTCAGGTAAAACATGAGACAGATTCACGCTTGAGTGAATTCATTAAGTTAGCAATATTGATTAGTTGCTGATGAGGGGTAAAACTCAACTTAGACGTCTAGATTTCTATTTAATAAAGTAAGCTATGCAGTTTATTCATATAAAACCTGAATAATATTCAATGCTTTTAGAACGTGCTTATCGTTTGTACTGCTAGGTATGCTATTTAATAAAGTCTAATTAATTTAATGACTTAAAAGTCACAACCCACGTTAAAAATTTAATATAAAGCTAAATGAGGAAATGTTTATTTTTTAAATACAATGTAGTATTTAAAAATAGGGCGCTTAGTTAAACACATTGATAACTACGTGACGAGTAGCGCTAAGCTTACGTTGTTTGAGCGTGCTTTATAAATTCATCGTAAATACTGTCTTTAATAAGCCTGTCGGGCGTAAAGGCATAATAATGCTGATAAACATTTTCAATTGTACCAATATAATTAACGTCGTAGTGACGCTCTACTTCGGCTCTTACCGAAATAGGCGCAGGGAATATGCCAAACCCTTGTTCACCTAACGACTTCATTAATGCGCTGTCGTCAACATGGCCAGCTATTGTCATTTCAATCTTGTGTTCTTGCAGCCAATAATACATAGCACGCGCAACGGGGCTTTCTTTTGCAGGCAGCACTAAAGGCTTGTTATTTAAAGATTGCGGAAACTGCTTATGTAACTGCGAATGCCATGTTTTGTTTCCAAAAAGAGCAATTTGGCTTTTGCCTATTTCATGGCAAAACGCCTTAAACGATAAAGTGGTATCGAGCGGTTTATCGGCTAGCACTAAGTCGAGCTTATGAATCGCCATTTGTGCAAGCAGTTCATCTTGCTGACCGTCAATACAGTGTAAGTTGGTAATACGGTCGTTATTAATTAAAGGGGCTAGCCACTTTGACACCAGTGATTTGGGCAACACATCTGAAATACCGACCTTTAACGTTCGTGAATAGTGCGTGGCATCACCTTGCGTGGTTTCGAGCCATTCGTGGGCAATAGCAAACATATCATTGGTGTACTGCTGTGTAACATGGCCAAACTCCGTTAACTGTAGGCCTCGCCCTTGGCGAACAAACAGTGGTTTTCCTAGTCGTTGCTCTAAGTTAGTAATTTGTGAGCTGACCGTTTGCGGCGTTAAATTAAGTATTTTACTCGCCGCTGCAATACTGCCGTGCTTACTTACCTGCCAAAAATAATATAAGTGATTGTAGTTGATGTTGGTAATCATTCGAAAATACCTGTTTTAAAGTAAGAAATAATCAGCTTTTTCCTTTGCCTCTAAGTTAGTAGATTACAGTCATGCCTGCAACATAGGTACTATTAAAAGGTGTAATTTCATGAAGCTAAAACTTACAGTTAAAAACAAGATAATTAACGCAAGTGAAAAGATGTCGCTTTTAAAGCTGATCAAAACACAATTGGCAAAACATGCTTTAAATATTCGCAAAGTGGAAATTCAAATAAATGATCTTTCGAGTGATCGCCATGGCACTTTGCAGCAGTGCAAAATTAATATTCTTTTACCTGGGCTACCCAGTATTAATGTACATACAAAAGGACGAAGTATGCTGCAAGCGATAAAGCGGGCACTTAAAAGTTTGCAGCACATTCTCGTTAATAAGTATCAACCTTCGCAACCAAGCTCTTAATATCGCACTTGTAGTAGCAAGGATGCTACTTTTTTAATGCCTCTCTAATTCTAAGCTATGTTTAGTATTAAACGATTCAATTATTACCATTGAGCAGTATTTTCTTGTTGGGTTTTGTTGCAATGAACCCATCGAACGCTTTGTAACCCCTCGTTACACTTTAATTAAAAAAGCCGCACACTAATAATGAGTGTGCGGCTTTAGTATTTTACTTTTTAAAGCGATTACTTGGTTAGTAAGTGCTTTTCAAAAAAATCAGCCATCATAGTATGGTAATGCAAGGTAGTGCCTTTGCCTTCACGTAAGCTGTGTGAGCGGTTTGGGTATGAGAAAAACTCAAACTGCTTATTGTGCTTTACAAGCTCGTCAATTAATCGCTCTGAACCTTGATAATGCACGTTATCATCGCCAGTGCCGTGAATAAGCAATAGCTTACCCGTTAGGTTTTTAGCAAAGGTAATCGGCGAGGTGTTATCATAACTATCAGGGTCTGTATTTGGGTTGCCCGCATAACGTTCTTGGTAAATGGTGTCGTACAAACGAATGTCTGGCACTGGCGCTGAGGCAATACCCACTTTAAATTTATCACCGTGGCGGAATAACAAGTTAAGGGTTGAACTACCGCCCCCAGAATGCCCCCATACGCCAACACGGTCGGTGTCTATTACATCCCAACGTTTGGCCATAGCATCTAGGGCGTCTACTTGGTCTTGCACGGTAATTGAGCCAATTTTTTTATAAATCGATTTGCGCCAATCGCGGCCTTTTGGTGCACGTGTACCACGGTTATCAACCGATGCCACAATAAAGCCTTTTTGCGTTAACAGTGATTTATACAGGTAACTGTTGCCTTCCCAGCGGTCTTGCACAGTAGAGCCCCATGGTTCGCCGTATACGTAAAACACAATTGGGTATTTTTTACTTTTATCCATGTTCTCAGGGAACATAATGTAGCCGTCAAGCTCGGTGCCATCTTGCGCGTTTACTTTAAAAAACTCATGCTTGGGTAAGCTTTGCTCAGCAAGCTTTTGTTTGAGCTTTGTATTTTCAACTAAGGTTTTTACATTACTATGATCGCTCACTTTGATGATCTCTTTAGTCGGTGGCGTACCAAATTTTGAGTAAGTGTGCATAGCCCACGAGGCATCTTTTGACATGTAGTAGCTGTTTGAGCCCTCAAACTCAGCAGGTGTTACCCGTACCGGTTTGCTGCTGCCATCAAGCGGTGTGCTGTATAAATAACGCTGACCAGGATCGTTTGGCGAGGCAATAAAATACATTACGTTTTTGTCTTCATTGATGGAAAGCATATCAATAATGTCGAAATCGCCTGGGGTTAGGTCGATAATAGTTTTGCCATCGCGCGATACACGATAAAGATGACGCCAACCGTCGCGCTCACTGTGCCAAATAAAAAACTCGCCGTCTTTTGACCAGTTAGCTTTATAAAACCATTCTATAAACGCATCGTCTTTGTCTTCTAAAATTTTAGTTAGTTGCTGCTTTTGCCAATCAAACAACCACACTTTGTTATGGCTTTGTGGGCGGTTTAAGTCTTGAATCATTAATTCATTACCGGTGCCTGCCCAACTAATACGCGGAATATAACGGTCGCGGTTATCGCCTTCAAGCTCAGCCCAACGGGTTTGTTTATCAGCAAGGCTTACCACACCAACACGCACGGCAGAGTTGGTTTCACCCGCTTTAGGATACGGGAATTTTTTAAGGGTAGGGTAGAGCTCATCGGTGTTGTTGATCATAGTGAAAAATTTAACGTCACTGGTATCAAGCTGCCAATAGGCGATTGATTTGTTGTCGGGGCTCCAACGAAAACCATCGGCAATAGTAAACTCTTCTTCGTATACCCAATCAAAATTACCGTTAACAATAGTGGCGTTACCATCGGTTGTGAGCGCGGTTACATCGTGACTGCCAACCGCTTGCATATAAATATTGTTATCGCGAACGTAAGCTACTTTTGAGCTATCTGGCGAGAACTTAGCAAACATTAACGAAGTTGGCTCAACGTCTTTACCACCAAGTTGCTGTAATTGGTTAGTCTCAAGGTTAAGTAACCAAAAGTCGCCTCGGCTGCGTGAGCGCCAAACTTGCTCGCTGTTAGTAAATACCATCAGCCATTTACCGTCTTTTGACCATTGGTAACTTTCGATTGCAAATGGCTCGTCTGCGCCCTCTGGCAATAGCTTTTCAAACTCAACCAATACTTTACGGCCTGTGCCGTCAGCATTGTAAAATACAATGTCGTTGCCTTTTACGCCGTGCTCTTTTTCGTCATCGGCGTTGTTATCGTCTGCTTTTTCTTTTTCGCTTTCGCGCTCTTCAAGTACGGTATAGCCGGTGCCATCGTCTAGCCACTTAAAGTAAGTGCTTCGCTGGGTTTTAAATTCTTTATCTTTATAAATTTGCGCTAGGCTTAATGGGTTATTCACGGTGCTCATCGCTGCATTATTGTTGGTTGTTATGCTGGTACTTGAACATGCTTGCAAGCCTAAGCCCGCAACAATGGCCAGTGCCAAGCCCGATATTTTGATCAGATTCATTGTTATTGTTCCTTGGGTCTGCTGACCTTTATAGATTAAGGCGCTTATTACATTTACTGTAACAAAATAACCTACACAATATCAGCATGCTTAACGCACAAAGCTATGGTTTAAACCCAAACTTTTATAATTAATTACCATGCTGGATTTTTAAATTCATCACTGAGCGTGTCGATTAGTGCTCTTACTGTTGCCGATAAATGCTGACGAGAAGGGTAAAGCACATATATTTTCATTGGGTTTAATGTCCATGGCGCTAATACACGCTGCAAGCGACCATCAAGTATATATTGATTTGCCAAATACGTAGGCTGTACTGAAATACCACCACCGGCTATGGCTGCATGAAGTAATGTGGTGGCCTCGTTTGCACTTAAATTGCATTTAACATCAACAGATTGAAACTCATCCCCGTTGTGTAAATGCCAAATATATCGGTCGAAGTTTTTATAGCCTAAACACTGATGAGCGCTTAACTGTTGTGGTGTCGTTATTGGCGGATAATCAGCAAGGTAGTCGGCTGAGGCCACTAATATAGATTCACACTCGGCAATAGGTTTACCTATTAACGAAGGATCAGGATTGGCTGCAATACGTATTGCCAAATCAACACGTTGCTCTATTAGATCTGTGGTTGAGTCTTCAAGATCTATGTCTATTTGCACGTTAGGATGACGTTTCATAAAGCGTGTAAATATAGGGGCTAATTGCGCAAAACCTAACGACATACTGGTCGCTACTCGTATTTTACCTGACAACTGTTGCTGGCTTTTTGTTTGTTCAACTAAACGGTTAGCCTGTGCTAACCATTGCTCTATTTCGGGTAAACAGGCCTCGCCAGCGGTGGTAAGCGTTACTTTACGGGTAGTGCGATGCAATAAGCGCGTATTTAACCAGGCCTCTGCCGACTCAATATGACGAGTAACCATAGGGCGTGACATTTCAAGCCGATCGGCAGTGTCAGTAAAACTGCCTGAGTAGGCAACATCCACAAAAACCTGCGCTGCGGTAAGTTTATCCATAGTATTTGCACGATTTATGAAACAATGATGCTAATTATTGGTTGTTTTTCTGAACATATCAAACCTTTATTATGCTCGCATTAGCAACCAATGATGAGAATACTATGAACCTACGCACTCTTTTACTAAGCACACTATTAGCCAGCAATATCGCTATTGCAGACGAAACCCCACTAACCCTTGATGTGTATAACGCTGACAGCAATAGCTTTCATGTTAATGCCACGCTGGTTTATGGCCGTACCGATGCAATTTTAATTGATAGCGGATTTACCAAAGCAGATGCACTGCGCATTGCCGCCAAAGTAATTGACTCTGGTAAACAACTAAAAACTATTTTTATTAGCCAAGCCGATCCTGATTACTACTTTGGCGCTGAAGTGTTACAGCAGTTTTTTCCTGACGTAGAGATTATAACCACACCGGCAGTGCACCAAAAAATAGCAGCAAAGCTTAAAGGCAAACTTGCTTTTTGGACGCCAAAAATGGGTGAAAACGCACCTAAAAACCCCGTCGTACCTAAGATATTTAATGGTAATAGCTTAAAAATAGAAGGCCATACCATTGAAATTCGTGGTACAGAGGGTGAGCATAATCATCGTCCTTATTTATGGATACCTGATAATAAAGCTATTTTAGGAAATGTGGCTGTATACGCTAATGTTCATTTATGGATGGCCGATGCACAAACTCAAGCAGAGCAAAATGCATGGGCAAAGCAACTTAATGAAATGAAAGCACTCAACCCTGAAGTGGTGATCCCTGGGCATATGAAAGCAGGCACCCAATTAGATGCTGCAAATATCGATTTTTCAATCCAGTATTTAAAGGATTTTGCACACGCTAAGCAAAGTAGTGGTAGCAGTAAGCTGCTGATAGATAAAATGACCAACTCATACCCTGAGGCTGTATTACCTATGGCTCTTAGCATTGGTGCTAAAGTTCATAAAGGCGAAATGAAATGGTAATTGCCGCTTAACCGCTGCAATAAATGCAGAAGAACCAAAAAACACGCCTAGTAAAGTCTGGCGTGTTTTTTATTATTGCCACAGATACATACTGGCTCGCTTATTGGCAATATTTAATTCAAATACCTCAGTGCTTGAACACATAGCAGCGCCATAGCATACATGTAGTGGTAACAAGTGCTCTTCTCTGGGGTGATTAAAGCGTGCAGCTGGAGCTTGCTGCCATGCTAATAATTGCTGTTCACGCTGCTGCTCGGTTAATGTTTGATCTGCGATTGTGCTTACCAGCCAATTTTCAAATGCCTGATTTTGCTGATTAACATCGCTTGATTGGGTAACACCAAAAGCGCGCATATTATGGAAGGTAAAGCCTGAGCCTATAATTAATAAGTTATCGTAATCAATATGTTGCAACGCTTTACCAATTTCAACATGCAACAGCGGATCAAGACTTGGATGCAAGGATATTTGCACACAGGGAATATCGGCCTCTGGGTACATAATTTTTAACGGCACAAACATCCCGTGATCAAAACCACGCTGAGAATCGAGTTTTGAGTCAATATTACGTGTTGCGAGCGCTTGCTGTACTAAATTAGCAAGTTGCGGCTGGCCAGCACAAGGGTAAGTTAATTGATACGCCTGCTTAGGAAAACCATAGTAATCGTAAATAAGCGGCGGTGAAGAGTGCGCGGTTATACTAATTAGTTGAGCTTCCCAATGCGCGCTGACCATTAAAATAGCAGAGGGCTTTGGGATTGTAGCGGCAACCTGTTCTAAGCAAGCTCGCATTTCTGCATGGTTGGCATCACCTAGTAATGGCATTGGGCCGCCGCCATGAGAAATGAAAAAAACGGTTGGGCGTTGCATGTGGTTAATCCTAAAGGACAGATATTATTATAGTGCCTGCGCAGTTAGTAAATAACTAGCCACATAAACGCACAACCTCAGTGCGCAAAAATTATGTGCGGTGTTTATTCATCTAGCTCTAAGTGAGCGCGTTCAACGCTTTCTTGAGGTAACTCTTTTTGCACCGATACACCAAGCTCCTTAAATTCTGAGGCTTGTTTAATTAAGTTACCTTTACCACGGTATAACTGAGAAAATGCTTTATCGTAGGTTTCTTTGGCTTTATCGAGCTGTTTACCCACCCCTTCCATACTAGTTAAAAAGCCGTTGAGTTTACTGTAAAAACGCTCAGCACGATTAGCCAGCTCTTTTGAGTATTTAGTTTGCTCTTCAAAGCGCCATAACTGTTTAACAATATTTAAACTGGTTAGCAGGGTAGTAGGGGTAGCAACCAAAATGTTCTTTTCTATTGCTTGCTGGTAAATGTCGCTTTGGTATTTAAGTGCTTCTACAAAGGCGGATTCTATGGGTACAAACATAATAACAACCTCAGGCGAGTTTATCCCTGGTAGGCGGTCATACGATTTACTGGCTAGTTCGTTTATTCGAGCCGTAACTGCATTTACATGCTCTTTAATAGCTTGATTAGCATCAAGTTCATTTTCAGCATTTACATAACGGGTGTAGGCATTAAGGGATGTTTTTGCATCTATAACTAAATGACGCTCTTGTGGTAAATACACTACAACATCTGGGCGCAAACGACCGTCCTCGGTATTAAACGAGACCTCGCGTTTGTAATCGGTACCCGCGCGTAAGCCTGCGCTATCAAGCACGTTTTCAAGCATGAGTTCGCCCCAGTTACCTTGGGTTTTCTTTTGCCCTTGTAAGGCGTTACTTAGCTTATCGGCTTGCTCTGTGATGGATTGGCTTTTGGCTTGTAAATGTAAAAGCTCAGTTTTTAATTGTGCACGCTGTTTTAAGTCCTCAACATGAATTGATTCCATTTTATCTCTAAAGCCTTTTAACTCACCTTGAACGGGTTTAAGCAGTTGTTCAATACTTTCTTGGTTAGTCACTTTAAAGCTTTGGGTTTTTTCATCGAGGATTTTATTGGCTAAATTTTCAAACTCTTTTTTAAGTACGTTTTTACTTTCTTCTATTTGAGCTAACTGCTCAGTAAAGCTTTGCTGCTTTTGCTCAAGCATAGTTCGCATGGAGTTAAGCTCTACATCGCGTTGATTATATTGTGCACGCAACTGCGTTATTTCGGTTTCGGCTTTTTGCCAAAACTGATTGTATTGCATGCTTTGTTTTTCTTGTTCACTGCAGCGCGTTTTAAAATGCTGCGCTTCGTCGCGTTGCTCTTGGTGGCTATGCTCAAGCAACTCATGTTCATCTTGTAAGGCGCTAAGTTGCTCAGCTTTGTTATCGAAGTGACTTTGTAATAAAGAGAGTTGCTGTTGTTGCTCGTTAATTATTTTTTTTAATTTTCTGCGAGGCAAAACACCAATAACACTATAAAGCACAACACCTGCCGTAAACCCTGCAGCTGTGCTTACCCAATCAATTTGGGTGAGTATTTGAGTAATCATAAAATAAACTTATAAAATTTATGGACATGCCATCATAACGAATAAGTTTGAGTAGAAGTAGGGGGTAACAAATAACAGCCATAAAAAAAGCCAGTTCAAATGAACTGGCTCAACCATTACTAAATAAGTAACACAACAGGGGAATCAACATGAAAACTTGAATTAACTGCAATTAATCAACAAGCACAATAGTAGACGCCCTGTTTTGAATTAAGTTCATTAAAAGATCAAATTATTTTAAAAAAACTGATTTTTGGCAAATAAAGCATTAAACGGTAAAAATTAAACATAAAAAAAGCCAGTTCAAAGTGAGCTGGCTTGATCATTACTAAATAAGTAACTAAATGGGGGGGAATCAACATGAAAACTTGTGTTAACTGCAATTAATCAACAAGCATAATAGTAGACGCCGTGCGTTCAAATAAGTTCAAAAAAAATCAAATTAATTTAAATAACTTTAGCCCCGACTAATAACCAACTAAACACTAAAAACAGGCATAAAAAAAGCCAGTTCAAAATGAACTGGCTTAATCATTACTAAAAATTAGTAACTAAATAGGGAATCAACATGAAAACTTGTGTTAACTGCAATTAATCAACAAGCATAATAGTAGACGCCCTGCAGTTAAATAAGTTCAAAAAAGATCGCACTAATTTTAAAATAAATTAATTTTTTATAAGTGACAGCATTTGTTGCTCATCGAACTGTGTAAAACTCATTGATTTATCGGTAAATAATGCATCAACAAGTGCTTGTTTGTCTTCTTGCATTTTAAATACTTTTTGTTCAATCGAATGACTCATAATCAACTTATAAACAAAAACTGGGTTTGTTTGTCCAATACGATAGGCACGATCAGTGGCTTGTTTTTCTACTGCGGGGTTCCACCATGGATCGAAATGAATAACCGTATCGGCTTGCGTTAAATTAAGCCCTGTGCCGCCTGCTTTTAAGCTAATTAAAAAAACAGACGTTTTGCCACTGGTAAACTCATCAATGACTTTATCACGATGGCGAGTTTGGCCTGTTAATAAACTAAAGTTAATGTCCAATTCAGTTAATTGCTTAGCAATTAAATCTAACGCTGATGTAAATTGGCTAAATATAATTACTTTACGCCCCAAACTTAGCATTAAAGGAAGGTGAGTAGATAACCATTCTAATTTGGCAGACCCGGCTTGTGTATCGGGTTCAATGAGCTTTGGATGACAACAAATTTGTCTTAGCTTAAGCAAAGCCTCTAAGAAGGCAAGTTTACTTTTTTGAACGCCTTGCTCAGCAAATAGATCAATAAGCTTTTCTTCGAGGGCACGTGTTATCCCTTGATACATTTCTTTTTGTTTGGGCTCAAACTCAAACTCTTTAGTTATTTCTGTTTTTTGCGGCAGTTCTTGCGCCACTTGTGCTTTTGTTCGGCGCAGTATGAACGGCATTATGAGTGCTTTTAATTGCTCTGCACGCTGCATGTCGGCCTCACGCTCAATAGGCGTTTGAAAATGTTGTTTAAAATGAGCCTGAGAGCCTAAAAGAGAGGGCATAGCAAAGTCGAGTAAAGACTTGAGTTCAAGCAAGTTGTTTTCGATTGGGGTACCGCTTAAGCACAATTTGAAATCAGCATTAAGTCGTTTTACCAATCGAGATACTTGCGCCGTGTCATTTTTAATATATTGCGCTTCGTCTAGCACTATATTTTCAAAAAAAAGCGGTGAATAATAAGCTATATCACGTTTCAACAAAGGGTATGTAGTCAGTATGCACTGTGCTTGCGCTAGGTGTTGCAGTGGCTCGTTACGATTAGACCCAAATATGGTGGTTACCTTTAATCCTTTGGTAAATTTAAGTATTTCGTTTTGCCAGTTACTCACTAAACTGGTTGGACACACGATTAGTGTAGGACCTGCCTGCGGACGATTGTACGTACTCGTTAAAAACGCAATGACCTGCAGTGTTTTACCCAACCCCATATCGTCAGCTAAAATGCCACCAAGTTTGTGGCGTTTTAAAAAACTAAGCCAATCAACACCTTGCTGTTGATACTCTCTAAGTTCGACAGACTCATTTAAACCATGCAGCGATACGCTCGGCATTGTTTTATGTGTACTGTTAAGCTCCTCAAGATAGAGCTCGAGTGAGTCGTCGTGCAGCTCAACATTAATTGCAGTGTGTTTTACAAGTTCTGGCAAGTACGAAAGGGGTATATTAAATTCGTCACGTGTTTTTATAAACTCAAAACGTTGCTTAAAATCAGACAAAACGTTCATGGCTGACTTATTAATAACACCAAATTGGCGGCCAACAGGGTAGTAATGAAATAACTGACTTTGTCGATTTAACGATTGATAAAGTGAATCTTCGTTGCTAAAAAGTTGTGAAAGCTTGCTGCTGTTAATAAGCACTTTACAGTGCATTTGATGCCCTGCAGCTCTATTCGCAATCAATATAACTTCACTTTGCGGATTGGCGATATCCATCTTACCAATAGTTACTTTCCAACCATGCTCTTTAAAGCTCGGAAATACCTCGTAAGTTAACCAGTGCAAATGAATTGCTGATTGCTTATTAAAAGTAAACTCACTTTGTAAACCCCCTTTACAAAACTCAAAACCTAAATTAACAAGCTCATTGGTTACTGTGTTTTCAAACGCGCTGTTAATTAAATTATTTGGCGCTGTACCTGCGGGGTAATGTTTATTTTTATACTTAAATGATAAAGATAGCCTTAAACCAGCCTCTTCCATAGACACTTTAATTACTGCATTACTTGCTGTATGCGGTAAAACAGATTGCGTATTGGTAGGATGGGGAATAACACCCGCACCAAAGTTATCTGCAAGCTGTTTATAAATACGGTCGAAATTAGGGCTGTGTATTGCAGGCATGGTTTGTAAGTGGGCTATTTCATCGCCACTTAACGGTGTGCGTATACGGCCAACTTTTAAGTGGTCAAGGTCTAGGTATGTAGGAGGTGTAGTTTTGAGTACCGCCCAATTTTTACTTTGTTCTAAATTAACGACTAATTTTGTAAGCTCTTTTTCTTGTTGCCAATTAAAACTAAGCGCCTGGCCACTTTGAGGCTTTATTGCAGTTCGAGAACGATGCAAAAATAAGCGCTCGGTTGCAATCAACTGCTGTAACGCACTAAATCCCCATTGACCTTTTAACTCGAGACTACCAACTGCATTTTGTGAACGAATCCAACTATAAAGTCTAAAGTCGCTTTCAAGTAAATCATTTGGCGTTATAAAGCTATTTAATTGCTGGTCTGTTAGATTGCGCCCTAAGTTATAATTTTGGTCTTTATCGAAATTAGCTATTTTAGGAGATATAAATACTTTTTTATTTTCAACACTTAACACAAAAAGTAGTACTTGAGACGGTGTTGTTGATTCGGTACTTTTGAGTGTACTTAATTCACTGAACCAATCATTTATGAAATAGTCTTCGCCATACTCACCGGAGTGCTCAATTTTAAGCTTTAACAAAATGGCTGCTAGGTGTAGGCATTTTGATTTGATATTACACGTACAGTGGGTATCAACAGAATAACCCGTTGGTAATTTACTGATCTCGATTCGCTGATTATAAGAGGCGCCGGTATCACTTTGAACGGTTGAGTCTATCACCGAAAAGTCACTGTTATGTTCTAACCAGGCGATTTTACCATTTTTATAATACGCTTTACCCTTTGCCAACACATTTGGCTTAAACAGTTTATTTATAAAACGCTCAGAAAGAGGAAACTGGGTAGCCTGCTCATTTTTAATTTCTTCAAAAATAGCCAGTAAATCATTTTTTGATAAGTTAGCAGACATGTCACTCAAAGGATTAATTTTTTAAAATAATTTTCCCAGTATATGCCTTATAAGCGCTGAGCTAAAGCACTATTCACTGTAATGTAAACTGGTTGGAGTTGATAGGTTAGTAAAAATTCGGTTTATGATGTTAAACAGCAGCGTAATAAAAAAACAAACAGTAACCCACAAATAACAAACAAAATATAAACACCTTACACACAGCGTAGGGGCTTTACAGATCATAATTTTACTAAGAGATAAGATAACTACATAAGAAGGACCAGGAAATGGGTAGTAGTTAGTAAAAAAATGATCTCATTAAGGCTATTTAAGTAAAACAGCTATAACAACACTAATATAGATCAAATTTTTACTAACTAGACAGACTGCAAGATCATAGTTTAACTAACTGATAGAACCTAGCAGATTGTTATTTTACTAACTAATTAAATGCACTTAATAACTTGGTCAACTGCTCTAAACGTTTGTCGGTCATTACTTTATTATTAATTTTAATCGACACATCGCCACTTTTTAAGTTTCGTTGCAACATTACATACTCGTTTTCCAACACAGCTTCTTTCTTTGAAGGTGCTTGAGGTTCTGCAGTCAATAACTTAGTGATAGCCATAGCACGCTTGTCGTCACTTGTGATGGCGCTTACCTCAGTATTACTAGCAACATCAGCTACTAACTGGTTAAAGCTCTCAGCATCGCGCTCCTTGGCAATAACAAGCTTTTTAGCGACTTCTCTACCAACGTGATTTGCTGTTGGATACAAAGCAATAACAGAAGACGGTATTTGCTCATACGCTTTTATTGCATCTGCAATTGCTGTGTGGGATACACCTTCAATGGCTGCAATTTCGCGATACGATCCTTTTTTACCTTTTTCAAGAAGTTCGTTTTTGGTTTGTTGATAAGCTTGACCTAATTCCCACAAGCTGGGTGCTATATATTGGTCAGACGAAACAGCTAAAATTTTAGCATCTTGCTCTGTGAAATCGCTTGAACTTAAAACAAGATAATCTGCATTACCTAAAATACACGCCATTCTGCGGCGGGAACCAGCGAGTACTAAACTTGTATCTCCTTGCTCCCAAAGCAGAGCAGGATGCTGATTTCGTCCGTCTTCACGAATAGCAGGAAGAATATCCGACACCGATTTTTCATTTAAAAGCGACTGAACACGACGGTTTTTGCCATAAACATGAGTCGTTTTTTCAATATCAGCATGTGAGATTACTTTACAAACAAGGGTAATTTGTCGCGAAGAATCACTCGGTGCTGGCATTTTAATTACATCGCCAGCATTAGCTTGTTCTAAAAGCGCATCAAGGCTGCTATTTCCTACAGCTGTTGCAAATGGGTCTAAGCGGGTGTCGTTTTTACGTTTTTTAGCCATTATTATTTAACATCCTTACTTAGGTGTATTTAATTTTGATTGAGTAGATTGCCAGTTAGATCGGATCAGCATTTCAAGTTCGTCAACAACGTCTTTAATATTTTCTTGAGCACGCATAAGAGACTCGCGACTTGCTAAACTGTCTGATGCTTTTTGATCAAAAATGGTATTGAACGATGATGAACTCGCCGTGATCGCTGAGCTGTGGTTAATTGGGTAACTCATTACTTGGCGACCAAAAGCACTACGTACATCTTTAACAATGTCACGTTGTGAATGGTTACCTTTTACGTAATTAGTAACTAAAAACTGCATAAAGTCCCAACCTTCATGGCCAAGTGCGGCAACAGTATGATAAATCTCACCTAAACGTTTTAAATATTTATTATTAGCATCAAAATCAACAGCTTCTGGATGAACAGGAATTAACATAGCTGTAGATGCCATTAATGCATTATAAAACATAAAGTTAAGGGTAGGGGCAGTGTCGATTAGTAATATGTCGAACTCGTCTTTTACCGGATCAATTACCTTTTCGAGTAATTTGTGATAATGACGTGTTTCTTCATAATTTGATGTGTCTTTGAGTAAAGTTGCGGTTTCGTGTTCAAAGTAAAAGTCATCCATACCTGAAGGTAAAACACGAATATTAGGAATATGTGTTGGTAAAAATGAACTTGAAACAAATTCTGGCCAGGTTTCACCGTCGTCTAAGTCGATACAATCGCGCATTAGATCCCCAACAGTAATGGGATCGTGTTCACTCGATGGGAAAAAACTCGATGAAGAACCTTGAGGGTCTAAATCTATAATCCCAATTCGGTATCGCTTAATATTAGTGGTGGCAAGTGCCGCTGCAATATTAACCATACTGGTTGTTTTGCCACAGCCCCCTTTGAGTGAATTAATAACAATAACTTGTAGTTTATCACTATCAGAACGGTGATCTGGCTTTATGTCCATAATATCTGCCATTGCAAATATATTAACCAATGTGTAAGCATAATGGCCGTTAGCGCCCCGTTTGATATTCAAATCGTCAAAGTCGCCATTATCATGACGACGTTTTAGTGTACGATTGTTACATCCTAATAAATCAGCGGCTGCTTTTTGGGTGTATGTTCTTAATTCTTTTTCTTCTGATTTAAGATGAGCGCGATAATGTTGAATACGTCCTTCTAATGACTTTTCAGCAACTTCGGCAGTTGCTTTTAAAAGTCGATAGGTATCAAGCGCATTATTGTTAATTGACATACTTTCCTTCCTCAAAGTTAAGTAATTAGTATAATGTCCATTCAAATACCTGTAAACAACTATTTATGACGACATGTGTTTTAAAAAGAAGACATCATAATATAAATTTACACCTTTAATATTGCTTAGTATAAATAAAGAAGTTTAAAGGTGGTTAAATATATAAGGTAATAAAGGGTAAGAGGTTAAAAGTATAGTTTAACTATATGATAAATATAGATAAACTATAAAAAGTTAGATCAGCATTATACGTGGTTAAGATCAGATCTTTAATAACTAACAGATCATCATTTTATTAACTGCTAAATAAATTTTATAGTTATACACAGCTTACCCTTAAGGTTATAAACAAATAGGTCGATTAAGATCATGCTTTTACTAAGTAAATTAGAATGTTATGCACCGTTCAATGTAGAAAAAGAAGTAATCAATTGGTATAGATCTGATCTGTAGTAAGTACAGATCAGATCTATGCTAACTAACTAAGTCCTTATCCACAGGCTAGTATGAAAAAGAGCAAATTTGTCGTGCTTTGCAGTCTAAATTTAGCATAGCAGTGGACAAATTTATAACTGAGTTAGTAAAAATGAGATTTGAAATGCACGTGTTAGTATAATAATGATCTTAAATTAAAGAAAAATGCTAGTACTTAGTATAAAACTGATCTGAGTAGATTAATTAGAGCCAGATCACTTTTATACTAACTTAAACATTTAACATTTTTTGTTTTATGTGTTGTTATTAGCTGTCGCAATAATAAATGGAAATAAGAACAATGAGCCGAAAGGTCAACATCTCGGTAGATAACTTGCCTGATACACTAAGAGGCCAAATTCACGGGGTGGAAAGTGCAATTGATAATGAAAGTTTAGCACTATTTACAGATAACAAAGATGTTCGCATTTCTATCGAGAATGCAGCTCATGGTTTACGTGCCTATTCAAATACATTTAATCATTACGATTTATGGGGACGTTTTGTTCGATCGGGTCATAAAAAACTTCCATTAGAAGAAGCGCCTAAAAAAACAATCATTACACGTAAAATATCAGAAAAAGTAGATGGTATTTTATACGATGGCGAAATAAAAATAACACCCGCCGTTGTTAGTACCCGCAAAGACGGTGAAGATATTGAATACCTAGTATGGCCATCAGACAGAGAAGAAAAAGTAGAACGAGCTCTTATCCGTTTAGCCTCAAAAGGTAAAATAGTAAAAATAAATTTTAAGTCCGGTATTCAATATGCCGTTGTTTTTTCGATGAACGAATTAGCACAAGAACTTAAAGCCGTTGGTCAGTCCATGCCATATCCTGCAATTAAAGAATCACTTGAAGCACTTCAGGGTTCAAAACTTTCATTTAAATACTCTGCAACAGATACTAAAAATTCAGATATAGATGATTCATTCTACGAGTCAAATATGAATTTTTTATCGTCTTTGCATTTTAGTGGGAAAAAAGGTCAGGGCGGTAATGTTAAATGTGTTGCCTGTTTAAATGCTTTCGTTCATAACATGATCGATAACTTAGAATATAAGGGTTATTATTTTAACAGTGCACAAGAACTAAAGCGTGGTTTATCACGTTGGATGATGCTGCGTTTGTATCACTTATGGCGCTACGCGGCACCAGGTAAAACATATCATTTTAGATTACTTTCTATTATGGAAAAATATGGTTCGATATATTCAACCGACAACATAACAGAAAACAAATTAAAAGCATTACGTCGTGATATGACAACTACCATGAAAGACCTTATAGAAAAGGGTGCCATTTCAGAATACAGCATTACCAATGTTAAAGACGATAAGACCGGTAATATTATAGATTACACCTATGAAATGCATCCGTCAGATCAGTTTTGTGATGAAATACTTACATTGAATAAGCATAACAAACGTATAGAAATTCAAGGCGGTAAACGCATAGTTGAAAATGCCGTTTTAATAGATGAAGATAAGATAGAAGAAATAGTCGAAAAATAGTTTTTTATTTATCTTTGCTATACAAATACTAAAAGGCCACTAAATGTGGCCTTTTTAACATAATTAATTTGTTACTTGTTCAAGGTAAAGCCTATCAACCAGGAAATCATAATCCCGTTTTCGAGGATGACTATCTGGCTTTTCGTAATCTGGTAAAGTTCCTATTTTAACATCGGGCTCTGGGTTTATTAATATAAATGGTAATGCAGCACTAACGTGGTAACGATTTTGTGCCGTGTATCTGATATTTACTTGAGGACTAACTCGAGTAGGGCGTCTTATTCTTAGTTTTTCCTTTTCACCTAAGCTAGCAATCCTCATTTGTTCTTGAGCGACTAGAGATTGCCACTTTTGCTGATCGATCATTCTTGGATTTGTATAACCTGCAGATTTACTCAACATTTCAAGAGCCATCTTTTTAGTGAGGGTTTTAGTTGCATGTTTGTGCATCCATGTAAATCTAACAGAAAAAGGTGATTCACTCTCACTGTGTATTTTTCTATATGCAGCTAAAGTAATTAAATTTGGTACTGCATTATGAACAGCTTCAAAACGAGCGTCGTTGTTATCAATACTTAGAATACATTCCTTAAATGCTGCTTTAGCTTTATTAACCTGATTAATCCTATCATTGAGTGCCTGTTTATTAGCATTTTTTATAACTAACAAACCAGGGTGCCTTTTAAGTACTCGGCTACTTAACCCTGACTTTGTATACATATCAGTAAATGAATTAAGAATAGCTCGTAGAGCATTATCTCCCGTTAGTTTTGAAACGGGTATACTTTGCGGGACATTATTTTCTTCACTAGTAAGAACCTCAGGTAATTTATAGTATTCAGCTTTTGAGTATTCACATTGTTTGAGTTCATCAATTAACAATGAGGTAAGCTCACTCATTAAATCAAACTGACTTCTTATTTTTATTTTAGAGACCATCACACACCAAGAACACATCTTACTTTAATTAGAAATAATACTAACTCTTTGCTTTGATAGCTAGACCTTAATAAATTATCTTGCGCTGAGATTAACATTTACTATAAATTAAGTATGATGTGTTCTTTGCTGTTTAACATATAAGCTATTCTTTATATTAGATATTATTAATGTTATGGGTGGGCCGCTTAAACTTGGTTATGCTTCGGTAGCATATATAAATATAAATACAATCCTCATGATTATAATTTTTAAAATTTATCTGTAAAGTTTAGAATACAATCGATATGAATTTAGTATGATGTGTTCCTTCTTATTCTGTATATAATATCTGGTATTAAGCTTAGTGTTCTCGAACTCTTTGAAATTAACATTTACAGGTGTAATTAATTGATAATAAATGGTTTTAATAATATTTTGATTAAGCTAATTTATGAAATATACACATATGGAAAGTTGTTAATTGGTGTTTATAACTAGCCCATAACAAAATAATTAGTAAATAGTGAATTTAGTACTTGAACAGAGGTACGTGCATACGTTAATTTCATTACATCAGGTAAAGTAGGAATGAGGAAAGAATATGCAATCGTGGAACCCAAATAGCTGGAGAGAGCTGCCAATTCTGCAGCAGCCACAATACCCAGATCAAGACGTGTTAAAATCTGTTGAAGGCCAATTAAAAACTGCCCCCCCATTAGTTTTTGCAGAAGAAACTCGTAGTTTATTTAAGCAACTTGAAGATGTATGTGAAGGCCGTGCATTTTTACTTCAAGGTGGAGACTGTGCAGAATCGTTTAGTGATTTTAATGCAGCAAACATTCGCGACACATTTAAAACAATTTTACAAATGGCTGTAGTTTTAACCTACGGCGGTAAATGCCCTGTTGTAAAAATTGCCCGTATGGCTGGACAGTATGCAAAACCACGTTCTGCTGATTTAGAAACTATTGACGGTGTTTCACTTCCATCATACCGTGGCGACATAATTAACAACATAGACTTCACAGCTGAAGCCCGCATACCCGATCCGCAACGTTTAATGACGGCTTACCACCATAGTGCAGCTACATTAAACTTACTACGTGCATTTGCACAAGGTGGCCTTGCAGATTTACACCAGGTCAATCGCTGGAACATGGGGTTTGTAGCAGCCAATCCTCAAAAGCAAAAGTACCAACAGCTTGCTGATAAAATTCAAGACGCACTAGAGTTTATGAAAGTGTGCGGTATTAATTCTACTATAGCACCAAGCCTTAAAGAGACAGATCTCTACACATCTCACGAAGCATTATTACTGGGCTATGAAGAGGCACTAACACGACGCGATCACTTATCAGGCGACTGGTATGACTGTTCAGCGCATTTTGTTTGGATCGGTGAGCGCACACGTCAATTAGACCACGCACACATTGAGTTTTTTAAAGGAATTAAAAACCCAATTGGTGTAAAAGTAGGTCCTGGTATGGACCCAGATGAATTAATCCGCCTAATTGATGCATTAAATCCTGACAATATTCCAGGACGATTAACCTTAATTACACGCATGGGGGCAGATGTACTGCCAGAGAAACTACCAGCACTCGTACGTAAAGTACAACAAGAAGGGCGTAAGGTAATTTGGAGTTCAGACCCAATGCATGGTAATACTGAAAAAGCGACCTCTGGGTACAAAACGCGTAATTTCGACAATATAATGCGCGAAATCAGCCAGTTTTTCTCTGTTCACAAAGCTGAAGGTTCGTATGCAGGTGGCGTTCATCTAGAAATGACAGGTCAGCATGTTACAGAGTGTACCGGCGGAGCATATGGTCTATCAGACGACGATTTAGCACAACGCTACAAAACACAGTGTGACCCACGTCTTAATGCAGACCAAGTATTAGAGCTAGGGTTTTTAGTAGCTGACTTATTAAAAGACGCACGTAAATAAAGACTCTTACATATAAAAAAAGCCGCTTAACAGCGGCTTATTTGTGGCGTAAATATTTAACTAAGTTAGTACTTACGACGCTCTAAATCCGTATCCATTAATATTTTTGCAGAAATTTCTTCAACAGAATGATGGGTTGAATTGAAGTAGGCAATTTTATGACGCTTGTAAAGCATTTCAACCTCACGTACTTCAATACGACACTGCCTTATAGATGCATATTTAGAGTTGGCCATTCGACGGTGCCTAATTGCAGCAAGTCTCTCTGGGTCAATAGTTAAACCAAACAATTTATGTTTATAAGGTACTAAACATTTAGGCAAGCCTTCGCTTTCTAAATCTTCTTCGGTAATAGGGTAGTTTGCTGCTTTAATGCCATATTGCAACGCTAAATATAAGCTCGTTGGGGTTTTACCACTTCGGCTCACACCTATTAAAATAATATCAGCCTCAGAAAAGTTTTTGATATTGCCGCCGTCGTCATTCATTAAAGCATAATTCACCGCGTCTATTCTAAAGTCATAACTTTTCTCGTGTATAGAGTGTGTACGATGCATTTTTGGTACAGGCGCCACCTGTAATTCTTTTTCAATTTTTTCGCTATACGTGGTCAAAAAATCATATGGGATAGCATCCGCTGACTTTATGATTTCGCTCAAACTATGATTAACAAATGTAAAAAACACAAAGGGCTTTTCACCCGTTTTTGCAGCTGTTGCATTTATTAACGCTTTAATTTCGTGTGCTTTTTCTTCTGTTTCTACGAAAGGAATAGTTTTGTGATTAAAATCGATTGGAAACAAAGATAACGTTGCATGCCCAAACACTTCTGATGTAATTGCTGTTCCATCAGATATATAAAATGCAGTTCTCATAATTAACCTTTTTGTTACTTTTAATCCCTAAAATGGGTTACTCACGGTTTACGCGAGGACTGTTGCCAGTGTAGAATGAAGGTGGCCTTTATAAAAGGTTTTCTTTCTTAACTCTCACAGTTTCAACTACAATTTGTTTTTTGGAGAAAGACCCGTGCAAGAATACGTTCTCTGGTATCAAGAGCTTGGTATGCAAGATGTTCCTCGAGTTGGCGGCAAAAATGCCTCTCTTGGTGAAATGATCTCTAACCTAGCTAACGCTGGTGTACAAGTACCGGGTGGTTTCGCAACAACCGCCGATGCTTTTAATGAGTTTTTAGACCAATCAGGACTCAATGCCAAAATTCATGACATCTTAGATACTCTCGATGTTGATGATGTAAATACACTCGCCAAAGTAGGTGCCGATATCCGCCAATGGATAATCGATACACCATTCCAACCAAATTTAGACCAAGCCATTCGCGATGCATACAGCCAACTTCATGGTGATACATCAGCTGATGTGTCATTTGCTGTACGTTCATCAGCAACCGCAGAGGATATGCCAGACGCATCTTTTGCAGGCCAACAAGAAACATTTTTAAATGTTGTTGGTATCGATTCGGTTATGGTTGCTATAAAGCATGTATTTGCATCTTTGTTTAACGACCGCGCAATTTCTTATCGTGTTCACCAAGGTTATGATCATCGTGGTGTTGCATTATCTGCAGGCATACAGCGTATGGTACGCTCTGATAAATCAGCATCTGGCGTTATGTTCAGTATCGACACTGAATCTGGCTTTGAAGATGTTGTATTTGTAACCTCAAGCTACGGTTTAGGTGAAATGGTTGTACAGGGTGCTGTTAACCCAGACGAATTTTATGTACATAAACCAACATTACTGAAAGATAAGCCATCAGTAGTGCGTCGTAATATTGGCTCTAAAGCCATTCAAATGATTTATTCAAACGACAAAGCACATGGTAAACAAGTAGAAATAGTTGACGTAAACCCTGAACTTTCTAACAAATTTTCGATTACAGATGAAGAAGTACAAGACCTTGCCAAGCAAGCTGTAATCATTGAAAAACATTACGGTCGTCCAATGGACATCGAATGGGCAAAAGACGGCAACGACGGCAAACTATATATAGTACAAGCTCGTCCAGAAACTGTGCGTTCAAACGAAGATACAAATGTAATGGAGCGTTTTCAGTTAAACGGTTCAAGTAACGTTGTTGTAGAAGGTCGTGCAATTGGTCATAAAATTGGTAACGGTGTTGTACGTGTTCTTGACTCGATTGATGAAATGGATCAAGTGCAAGTTGGTGACATTTTAGTCACCGACATGACCGACCCAGACTGGGAACCTATCATGAAGCGTGCAGCAGCGATTGTTACAAATCGTGGTGGCCGCACATGTCACGCAGCAATCATTGCTCGTGAACTAGGTATCCCTGCAGTTGTAGGATGTGGCAATGCAACCGACCTAATCAAAGCTGGTCAAGAAGTCACTGTATCATGTGCCGAAGGCGATACTGGTTTCATTTACGAAGGTATTTTAGACTTTGAAGTGCTTACTTCACGTGTTGACGAAATGCCAAACCTACCAATGAAAGTAATGATGAACGTGGGTAACCCGGACCGCGCATTCGACTTTGCACGTTTGCCACACTCAGGTGTTGGCCTTGCACGTGTTGAATTCATCATCAACCGTATGATTGGCGTGCATCCAAAAGCATTATTAAATTTCGACGCACAAACAGATGCCCTTAAAGAAGAAATAACCGACATGATTGCTGGTTACGATTCACCAGTAGAGTTTTATATTTCAAAACTTGTTGAAGGTATTTCTACGCTAGGTTGTGCGTTTGCTCCCGAGCGAGTAATTGTTCGTATGTCTGATTTTAAATCTAACGAATACGCTAACTTAGTGGGCGGCCAACAATACGAACCTGAAGAAGAAAACCCAATGATCGGTTTTCGTGGTGCAGCGCGTTATATATCTGAAGACTTCCGCGACTGTTTTGCACTAGAGTGTGAAGCAATCAAGCGTGTACGCAATACTATGGACATGACTAACATTGAGATCATGATTCCATTCGTACGTACACTTGAAGAAGGTAAACGTGTAATTGAATTACTAGAAGAGCATGGCCTAAAACGTGGCGAAAATGGTCTTAAAGTAATTATGATGTGTGAGCTGCCATCAAATGCATTACTTGCCGAAGAGTTTTTAGAGCACTTTGACGGTTTTTCAATTGGATCTAACGATTTAACACAGTTAACACTAGGTTTAGACCGAGATTCTGGTTTAATTGCTCATTTGTTTGACGAGCGTGACCCTGCAATTAAAAAGCTTCTTTCTATGGCAATTCAAACAGCCAAAGCAAAAGGAAAATATGTAGGTATTTGTGGACAAGGTCCTTCAGATCACGAAGACTTTGCTGCATGGTTAGTTGACCAAGGTATAGACTCTGTATCATTAAACCCAGATACAGTAATCGAAACTTGGTTATACTTAGCTAAAAAATTAGCTAAGTAACCTGTTAAAGCTATGTAAAAGCCAGCATATATTGCTGGCTTTTTTGTTAGTCAATTTATTTTAACTGCGTGCTAATTTTTTATCTAAATACTGACACGATTTAGTCAGTGCTTTTTGGCAAAGGGTCAAATAATAACGCGCTTTTGGGTAATAAAACGAATAACACAATAAACCAGCCATAAAAAATATAAGTGATGGACCAGGTACAACCGCAAATATTAATCCTAATAAAATAAATAACGCACCCATGATCTGTAATACAATTTTTTTCATATAAATGACCTCTCATGTAGTTAACTTGATTATAATTACAGCAGCGCTTAAATCGACTAAAAGAGTGTTACAAACTGTAAATTCTTCAATTTCTATTAGCAATCAGCATGATATAATTAACCAAATGTCTAAAAGTATGCCGTTATGATCGCAACAATTACTCAGCAAGATGCCGCGTCAGACCTTGTCGCAAATTACCTAAATACATTACAAAAGCAAGGCTTTACCGGTGATACCGATGCAAGTTATGCAACACGTATTACCGCTTCAACCGATAACAGTATTTACCAGCAATTGCCTCAAGGTGTCATTTTTCCCAAAAACGAAAAAGACATTCAACTTGCTTTGCAAACTGCATCACGGGACCCTTTTTTATCATTAACATTTGGACCGCGCGGTGGTGGAACAGGCACTAATGGTCAGTCTTTAACACCAGGTATCGTTGTTGATTTATCACGCTACATGCGTGAAATTCTCGAAATTAATGTCGAAGAAGGGTGGGTTCGGGTTCAAACTGGCGTAATAAAAGATCAGCTAAATGACTTTTTAAGACCTTATGGATTTTTCTTTTCTCCCGACTTATCTACCAGTAATCGTGCAACTATAGGCGGTATGATCAGCACCGATGCTTCAGGGCAAGGTTCACTTGTTTACGGTAAAACAAGTGATCATGTTTTAGGCCTTACAACCTATTTAGTAGACGGTACACCAATGAGTACCGCTCCAATAAACGTCGAAAAAGCAAAAATAATTGCAGAGCAAGACACGCTAGTTGGCACAATATATAAAACTGTACTTAATATAGCCATTGATGAACGTGATGCTATTTTAAATAAGTTTCCTCGGTTAAATCGTTTTTTAACCGGCTATGACTTAGAACACATCCTAAGTGATGACTTACTTACTTTTGATATGAGCCGTTTAATAACAGGTTCAGAAGGCTCACTAGGTATTGTCACCGAGGCAAAATTAAACCTTACACCGATTGCCGAATTTAAAACACTTATAAATATTAAATACGATAGCTTTGATTCAGCACTTCGACACTCTCCATTTTTAGTTGATGCCCGTGCAACTTCAGTTGAAACTGTCGATAGTAAAGTATTAAACCTAGCCCGCGAAGATATCATTTGGCATTCAGTATCGGACTTAATAACCGATGTACCAAATAAAAATATGCAAGGGCTCAACATGGTTGAGTTTAATGCAGTATCACCCGACGATATAAAAGACAAAGTAAACACACTTTGTACATTGTTAGATGAATGTGTAGCCAATCAAACCAATGGTGTAATAGGCTACCAGCTAACAAACGATAAAAGTGACATTTTAAAAATTTACGCAATGCGTAAAAAGTCAGTTGGTTTACTTGGAAACGTAAAAGGCAGCCAAAAGCCATTGGCCTTTGCAGAAGATACCGCCGTACCGCCTGAAAATTTAGCCGATTATATAGTTGAGTTTAGAGCCTTACTCGACAGTCATAATTTACAATATGGTATGTTTGGTCATGTTGATGCCGGTGTTTTACATGTAAGACCCGCACTGGATATGTGCGATCCTGAACAAGAAAAACTTTTACGTACCATTTCAGATGAAGTGGTTAAACTCACAGCTAAGTACGGCGGTTTAATGTGGGGCGAACATGGTAAAGGCTACCGAAGTGAATATGGGCCTGAGTTTTTTGGCGAACATTTATTTACCCAACTTCGTATAATCAAAACAGCGTTCGACCCATATAACCGAATAAACCCTGGTAAAATATGCACACCTATCGATAGTGAAGACTCACTAGTTAGTGTTGATGGGCAAAAACGATCGTGGTTCGACAAACAAATTTCCATCGACGTTAAAACGAGTTTTAATAACGCCATGACCTGTAATGGAAATGGTATTTGTTTTAATTATGATGAAAACTCGCCAATGTGTCCGTCGTATAAAGTAACCGGCGATCGCCGTAACTCACCAAAAGGGCGAGCCAGTTTAATGCGTGAATGGCTTCGCCTTCAAGAATCTAAAAACATAGATCTGCTTGGTGTAGAAAAAGAATTAAATAAAGGTGAAGTAATTACCTGGTGGGAAAGGTTTGTACATAGCCGCGAAAAAAAGAAAGGCCTTTACGATTTTTCACACGAAGTAAAAGCATCTATGGATGAATGTTTAGCCTGTAAAGCATGTACAACTGCTTGCCCTATTAAAGTTGATGTACCTACTTTTCGTGCTCGCTTTTTAAATTATTATCACAGTTACTATGCGCGCCCACTCAAAGACTACTTAGTGGGTAATATTGAAGGTAGCGCGCCACTTATGGCTAAATTCGGTAAGATAATAAATCCAATTGTTAAAACAAAATTTGTTAGCAGCATAATTAAAAACACGGTGGGTTATGTTGATACACCACAACTGAGCATTCCGTCATTAGCAAAACGAATAAACAAAACACAGCAGTTTAATTTTGAATTTTTAAATAGGTTAACTGCCGAACAACAAAGTGAATACGTTTTAATAGTTCAAGACCCGTTCACCAGCTTTTATGAAGCCGAACTAGTTGAAAGTTTTATAACCTTAATTTCTCAACTTGGTAAAAAACCAATGTTGTTACCCTTTAAACCCAATGGTAAACCGCAACATGTAAAAGGTTTTTTGCACGAATTTAAAGTAACTGCAAAAAATGCCGCAGAATTTTTAAATCAACTAAACGATATTAATGCGCCACTAGTGGGATTAGATGCGTCTTTGGTTATGTGTTATCGCGATGAATACAACACAATTTTAGAAAATAACCGCGGCGATTTTAACGTACAACTTGCTCACGAATGGTTAGAAACGCAATCTTTTAAAGGGCTAACTGCAAATAATAATAATGAAACTGAATTTACATTATTAAGTCACTGCACAGAAACTACATCTTTGCCAAAAGCAGCTAATGTTTGGAAATCTATATTTGCTGATATCGGACTAACTTTAAATACAACTAATACCGGTTGCTGTGGTATGGCGGGTACTTACGGACATGAAGCACAAAATCAAGATAACTCACGCGCACTTTACGAAATGAGTTGGAAACCCATAGTTGAAAAAACTAAATCAGAGCAACTTTTGTCAACTGGGTTTTCGTGTCGTAGCCAAGTAAAACGCTATGAAAAATTTAAGCCTAAACATCCTATCGAATTACTTGCCCATGTACTAAGTTAAAATTTTTTAAATATATTTAAAAGGCGTAACTTTAATTTAGTTACGCCTTTTTTATTTTACTTTGCACTTTTAAAACTATCAGCAATCGGTTTTGTACTAATACCATGAATAAATACACTAAACAAAATTGTAGTCATGGCAATGCTCGCAATCTGAAATTTATTTTCTATTTGCTCATCAATCACCATTAGCGTAAATACAATTGAGGCCAATCCTCTTGGCCCAAACCATGCAAAAGTAAAACGCTCTTTTAAATTTAAAGATGTAAAAAGTAGTGACAACATTACAGGTATAATTCTTATCAATGTAGTACTTAATAATGCATACGTTACTATTTCAAAATTTAATTTTGGCAAGACTAAATAAGCACACGCATAACCGAATAAACACCAAATCATCAGAGACGTAAAGTCAGCAATATGTTCTGAATCTTCTATTAATTCAGTACGCACTGTTTTAGTTGAAAACTTATCAAACAATAAACCCGCTACAAACACAGCAATAAAACCACTGCCATGCAAATATTGGGTGACAGAAAATACCGCCATTGCAAAACCTAATAACAAAAATGGGCTAGTGTTTTGAGCAAAGTAATGCCGCTTCATTGCAAAATTTAAACTCGGAATAAAAATCGAAATACTCGTTATAGCAACAAGTAATGCAATACCTAACTCTCTTGAAAATACACTCACTACATGAGAGGTTGTAATTGCCGACTCAGGATTTTTTGCCAATAAAATAAATATTAAAAATACGGGTACACATAATCCATCATTTAATCCGCTTTCGGTATTGATACCTTCACGAATTTTTTCGGGCACTTCACTGCTTGATAGTAATCCTTTGCTAAGTGCTGCATCTGTTGGCGTTAAAATAATAGCAATTAATGCCGCTTGAATTAACGAAAGCTCAGCAAACAAAAATAAACCAACTGCTATTCCCAGTAATAATGTTAAGGGGAGGGCAACAAATAATAATAAGCCAGGATATTGAAAACTATGCCTTAATACACTTAGTTTAGATTTAGCCGCATCCGAAAATAAAAATATACTCAAAGTTAATTCTATAAACGGCAGTAATAAATCAACGCCCGCTTTTAACTCACCACCATTATTAGGCACTAAATTGGCTAATGTAATACCGCCAATAACAAAAAACATTGGACCAGTTACTTCTGTTTTTTCTAGTTGGCGAAGCGTCAATGAATAAATTAAAAACAAAGCGCCTATAAACGCTATCACTAAGTAGGTCATTAAATTTTCCTTTTAGCTCCGGATTTTGCTCGCTCTTTAATATTTGTTTGAATATAAATTTGATCGGTGGTCGCAATTTTTGCATGTCCTAAATCTTCAGATAAATGCTTAAGTGGCCGCGTTTGCGCGTCGTGTGTTGCTCCCGTATGACGCAGCCAATGGGCAGTTGCTGCACCTAATTGTTCAGCATCATCTTTAAAACCATCATCCAACAATGATTGTTGTGCATAATCAAAACTTTGTTGAACTAATCGCCTAATTTGCCTAACAGTCATACCACCTTGGCCTCTAATTTTATGAACCAGTGGCTCGGCTTCATCAACGCGGGGAAGGGCGGGTAACCCTCTGTATAATCTATAACGTTTTAAATATTCAACAAAATCATCACTTAACGTAACATCTCGTAGCTTGTTACCTTTTCCCATTATTCGTAAAAACCAAAAGCCGTCGTTATCTTGCCAAAAGTGAGACATAACCGGTGACCACTGAGGTCGCTCCGATAATTCAGAAATTCTTAAATATAATCCCTTTAAACACGCTAGGGTAAATAAGTTTCGTTCTAAATCTGGGTTTTTTTCACATAAATCGCGAGTTACTCCAAACACATACTCCCATTGTATATCGCTTAATGTGTCTGGGATCTGAATTTGAGATTGCACAACTAAATACGGGCTATTTTTTTTCACTACTGGTACAAAGTTAGCAAACGTTTTTTCTTCAAGTAATGAAAATTTATAAAATACATTAAGCGCTGTAAACATAGCCGACAATGTTTGTTGGCTAGCTGTAGATTCTTTAAGCATAAAAGGGCGCCAGTTTTTATTTAATCGGCGAATGCCTTGCTCGTCTTTGTAACGCCACTGAACAGAAGTCGATGCCCACTTTTTATCGGGTTCAACCATAAAATCAACATAGGCTTCAATGTCTTCACGTTTTAATTCGAATACTGACTTTTCGGCAATTAACCACGACCATAAATAAAACCGTTCAAGTTCGTTTCTAAATCGACTGTATGTTGCTTCTGATTTTCGGCCATAGACATATAAAAATTGATATAAAAATTTAAGATCCGATTCTGATTCAGTTACAGTCAAGGCAACTTGCTGTATAAAGGTTGCAAGTTCTGGGTATTCCGAATTAAGAGTACCGTCATCAAGATGAGCTATTTGATATCTTAATTGTTTTAACGTATCGACCAACGCAACAAGCATAGTATATAAATATTCAATTAAATAAGTTAGTTACAGAATAACCTTTAAGTCCGATACTGTCCAGTATTGGACATAGTAAATAACTGTTTATTTTAGACTATGCTTAAATGGCCATGCCAAACCTTATTAAGGAAAAGTTATGAAACAAGTTAGTATATTATTTTTACTTACACTCTCGTTAATACTCACAGGTTGTGCGACTACCGGTAGTGCATCTCCTAGTGAAAAACGTTCTTTAGTACAAAGTATGAAAAGTAACACACTTAGTAAACTTTATACTAAAAAGCCAGATGTTAAAACGCAAATAGCAAACTCTGCTGGTTATGCTGTTTTTGATAACGCGAATGTTAACGTTATTCTTGCTAGTTTTGGTGGTGGTTATGGCGTAGTAAAAAATAACCTAACAGGTAAATCTACTTACATGAACATGGGTGAAGCTGGTTTAGGGTTAGGTTTAGGTGTTAAAGATTTTAATGTAGTTATGGTTTTTCATACCCAAGCAGCAGTAAATAGATCTATTGAACACGGTTGGGCATTTGGTGGGAACGCAGATGCTGCAGCAAAATACGAAGATAAAGGTGGAGCATTGGTGGCCGAAGCCATTGCAGACCAAGTTACTGTATATTCTGTAACCGAAAATGGGCTTGCTCTACAAGCTGTTCTAAAAGGGACTAAGTTTTGGGTAGATTCTGAGCTAAATTAATCGTTAATAACTCTCCTAAAAGCGGGCTGATTTGTATAATCACGCTCGCTTTATTATTAATACCATAATTTAACATAACGTAATTTATGGGTTGTCAGTTGTCAGTTGTCAGTTGTCAGTTGTCAGTTGTCAGTAACATGAAAAATTAGAACCGTTTAAAATCAAACTTAGCCGTATCTAAATCTTTATCAAAAGCTTCAGCCAATTTTTCAGTTTCACTAAACACAGTATTCCAATATTTAATACGCGAGTCGGCATCGAGATCGGTAAAGTCGTTTCTGTCTGGAATTTTTCCGTAAGGTAAACCGGCTACAAATTCTTTTGATGGGGTGATCATCACCACGTTGTCGTAATTTTGTGGTGCTACTTTGCGTTTTAAGTTTTTATCAAACCACCCTGCTTTTGGGTCGCTATTAAAATGCGGATACAAAATTAAGCCAGGGTTATTAATTTTTAAATCAAAGTGGTAGTCGATTATTCCGCCATCGCGATACATGCCTTGTGGCGAGCCTGCAATATTTTTTATACCTTGCATAACAAGCGGTATAGAGCCGGATGCAAGTAAGGCATCTTTTAAATTTGTTTGGTTAAGTGCTATGTTTTGTGTTTTAAAATTATAACTGTCGGTTATTGATAAATTACTATTTGGTGCACCAAAAATAAAACGCTCGTATTGCGAGCCTAATAATTTTCGGTTTACGCGGTTGAGCATATAACTTTTTGATAAACCTAAAAGCTGAATTAATTTATTTTCGCTGGCAATAAAGCCATTAGATTTAGCGACTATAAAATGTGCTTTAAATACGGGGTTATTTATTATTTCGGTAACGCCGTTATCGCCAAATACATCTTCAAGTAATGCGCGGGCTTTAATTGTAATTTCGGCTGGTGTTGGTTTATTGCTTGAATAACGCGTTTGCGAATACGATGTTGCTAAACGCTCAATGGCGGCAACCTGGTCGTTTTGTGCAAAACAGGCTGAACGAAAAGCCCCTGCAGATGAGCCAATTAAATTAATCGGTTGGGTTCGGTTTTTAAAAAATTCACCAAAAATATATTTGTCTAATCCAAATAAAGTAAACCATTTAGGCCCACCACTTGCGCCTAAAAATGAAGTAAATAGCTCAGGCTTAAAGCCTTGCTCGTTTATTATTTTTGCTGCGTTCTTCCCTGCGACAATGTCGATCATATCTGTACTTTTACCTTTTATATATGTATTTTATACTCTTTAACGCACTACAAACGTGAATAGTTATGCAAAACTAAAAAGCGGTTTTATGCTGCCATAAAACCGCTATTTGTAGTTAAAGTTAGCTAAAATACATAAGTTAATCCCAAATGCCGTCTTCGCATTTTCCCTGAACTTTTACATCTTTTACTTTAAATTCGGGTTCTATACCTTTGTCTCTTTGCGTGTGGTAATCCTGCGTTACAGACAAAATAGTAGGCGTTAAAAGTATGATAGCGATTACGTTAACGACTGTCATTAACCCTAACGCAATATCGGCTAAATCCCATACTTCTTTTAATGTGGCTGATGCGCCCCACAACATCATTGATAAATATAGTAAGGTGTAAATACCACGCCCTACTTTGTTATCAAGCTTAAATAGATGTAAGTTACTTTCAGCGTAGGCGTAGTTAGCTACCACCGAAGTAAAGGCAAATAACGTAATGGCTGCAGCTACAAAGTACACGCCACCTTGCGCCAAATGCGCGGTCATAGCGCTTTGTGTTAAACGTATGCCTTCCATTTCGCCGCTTATGTCTATATCGGCTAATAAAATAACAACGGCTGTACAGCTACAAAGTACGATTGTATCGAAAAACACACCAAGCATTTGTATGTAGCCCTGTGTTACAGGGTGATTAGGAATAGGGCTTGCACTTGCACTGGCATGCGGAACACTCCCTGCGCCGGCTTCGTTAGAATATAAACCACGTTGAATACCATTTTTAATGGCAGCCCCCATCGCGCCTGCGCCCGCTTCTTGTAATCCAAAGGCTGACAAAAATATATCTTTGAGCATGGCCGGTACTTGAGTAAAGTTTATAACGGTAATAATAACGGCGGCTAATACAAAAATAATGCCCATAATGGGCACAACGCGCTCGGCAAAACGGGCAATGGCTTTAAAGCCGCCTAATATAATTGAGCCTGCAAGGACTGTAATAACAATACCGGAGTAAAACGTGGGTACTTCAAATGCGTAGTTTAAGGCATCAGTAATCGTATTGGTTTGCATTGCGCTAAAAGTAAACCCGTACCCTAAAAATAAGCACGCGGCAAATACAATTGCAAAGGCACGGCTTCCCAGTCCTTGTTGAATATAATACGCAGGGCCACCTCTAAATTCGCCGTTACTATCGCGAATTTTATACACTTGGCCTAATATACTTTCTGCAAATCCGGTTGCCATGCCCAATATAGCAATGACCCACATCCAAAATATTGCACCACTGCCACCAAGCGATATAGCGACTGCAACACCGGCTAAATTACCCGTACCTACCCGAGCACAAAGCCCTGTACACAATGCCTGAAATGATGAAATATCGTTTTTATTACATTTACTGCTGCCTTTTAATAGGCTAAACATATGCTTAAATTTAACTATTTGAATTGCTTTTAAACGCACAGAAAACCATACGCCGGTGAAAAGTAAAATATAAATGAGTACCTGACCTTCTCCCCACAAAAGGTTATTCACACTTTTTACTACCGTATCGAACATTGCAGATTCCTTATTATATTTTATAGTTATGCGCTTTAACATAGGCATTTTAAAATGTACTGGCAACGCTTAATATTTTATACGTAATAAAGGCAACCATGTTGCCTTTAGCTTTTGTTATTTGCTTTGTAAATGTACCCCTGCAATCATACATCTTACTGAACCACCAGCAGATTCAATGGTAGGTATGGGCAAAGGGACCAGTTTAGCCGTTTTTTGTATTGCAATTATTTGCTCGGCTGTTAGCGCATCATAAGCGGTTTGTGACAGCGCTAAAATTCGGCCATTTTTACCGTGTAATTCAATGGCATTGCCGCAAAATTTATTTATTTGCTCAACCGACAAATCAATTACTTCGTGATGGCTTTGTAAAAAATGCCCTACCAGCTCACTGCGTTGGTCTTCAGGCACCATATTTAAGCCAATCATTACAAACTTGCTAGCCACACACATTAGTACATTAGTGTGATACACCGCTATACCTTGCTCGTCAGTTGCGTTAAACACAACCGGCTTAAACGAAAGTAAATTACACACCGTATTAACGACCGACCTTGTTGTGCGTTTAGATTCTACCGCGTAGGCAAGTTTATATTGGTGATCGAGCACCAGTGATCCGGTACCTTCCAAAAATGAATTTTCTTTCGCTAAATGCGCATAATCAGTCACTACCGCCACTTTATAGTGATCGGTTAAAAAATCAATTATATCTTTACGATATTCTAATCTTCTGTTTTCAACAAACATTGGGTAAATAATTAATTGCCCATTTTGATGGGTAGAAAACCAGTTGTTTGGAAAAACAGAGTCGGGTGTGTGTGTTTGCTCATCTTCAAATAAATGAACGGTTACACCTTCGCTTTGTAGTAACTCAACCGCGTGGGTCACCTCTTTAAATGCTTGCTCGCTTTCATTTTTTACTTCACATTCGCTTTGAAATGCATTGTCGAGCATGGTTTGTGGATTAGAAGTAAAGTGATGCGGACGAACCATAACAACCGCGCTCGGTGCTTGTTGTGTTAGGCTCATGCTGCATTCTCTTTATCTTTATGCGGTATTTCAAGAACTGAAAATAAATTGCGCGGGTCGCCCTGCTGAGTGATCAGGTCAAGTATTTTGTATTCTCCTGACTTAATAAGCTGCTCGCGAATATACACTAACGCGCTAAAGTCTTCGCTTGCAAAGCCTACACCGTCAAAAATAGTAAGCTCTTTCTCGCTTGTACGACCAAGGTGCTGTTTATTAATTACTTTATGAAATTCGGTTACAGCAAAACACCTGCTCATTTGTTGAATTTCGCCCTCTACTCTAGTTTGTGGTTCGTACTCTACAAATACATTAGCACGCTCCAACAACGCTGAATCAAGCTCAGTTTTTCCAGGACAATCGCCACCAATCGCATTAATATGAACACCTTGTGGGATCATATCGTTTGTTAAAATGGTTGCGTTGGTTTTATCGGCCGTGCATGTGGTAATTATGTGCGCGCCCTTTATTGCTTCCTCTACACTTTCACAGATAGTCACGGTTAAGCCTTTATTGTTTAAGTTATTAAATGCTTTTTGAGAAGCTGCTTCGTCTATATCGTATAAACGAATGTGCGTAATACCTAATACCGCTTTAAATGCTAAAGCCTGAAACTCTGACTGAGCCCCATTGCCTATCAGAGTTAAGGTTGTTGAGTTTTTTGGTGCTAAATAAGTAGCCACCAGCGCTGATGTTGCAGCAGTGCGTAGTGCGGTTAATAAGCACATTTCGCTAATCATTACCGGGTAGCCGCTATCAACATCTGACAAAATACCAAATGCCGCAACCGTTTGAAGTTCCTTAAACGTGTTTTTTGGATGGCCATTGACATATTTACAGCTAAACATTTTTCCATCACTTACCGGCATAAGCTCTATTACACCATCCGGAGAGTGAGCTGCATAACGCGGCGATTTATCAAACTCATGCCACCGAGCAAAATCGTGTTTTAACGTTTTAGTTAGGCTAACTAATACGTTTTCTATTCCTATTGTATTTATTAGCTTAGCCATAGCTTGAACACTTACAAATGGAACGCCTTGTTTTGGCTCTGCTATAAAATGACTCATGACTACCTCTGTAATAATAATATGAACTAATTCAAATAAGTTTATCGACTACAGATGCCATTTAATATGGCAATACTTTATACAAATAGTAGTAATTTTTATCAATTTGCTATGCATAAATGTAAAATTTTAGTATTTTGTATGAAATTAATTAGAGGTAAGCGAATGATCCCATACATTTACGACTCATTAGATAACGCCTTAATAGCCGAATTAAGAAAAGATGGGCGTGCTTCTATTTCAGCCCTAGCCGATGTTTTAAAGGTGTCGCGCGGTACAGTACAAAATCGTTTAGACCGTTTAGTTTCATCGGGCGCTATATTAGGCTTTACGGTGCGTGTACACGAACACATAGAAACCGAAGCTATAAGAGCAATAATGATGGTGGAAGTGGTGGGTAAATCTACATCGCAGGTAATTAAAACTCTGCGGGGCATACCAGAGCTCACTAAATTGCATACCACTAACGGCGCTTGGGATTTAGTAGCAGAAATACAGGCGGCAAATTTAGGTGAGTTTGATGGCGTACTCAGGCAAGTGCGCGAAATAGAAGGCATTTTAAATAGCGAAACCAGTATATTATTATCATCTACTTAGGTTTTATTAACGCCATGTTTTACTTAAGTATTTTAGGCAATACTCGGTTTATTTATTAGGTAATGGAGTAGGCAACGAATAAGCTTTCTATTCGGTATTATTCGCAAGATATAAAGTGCCACCAGCATAATTACCATCAACTTGTTTTACCCTTACACGGTGAAATTTTCATAACGTTAAATAATGACTTTAAAACAACGGTGAGTACGGGCAGTTGTATCGTTATAGAGAAAAACGTAGTGCATGCTTTTACAGCCGATGAAGCCGCGCGTTTTATTGTGGCAGATTTAGACGCGCTTCCTGATAACCTTATTAACCTTTTATGCCCTAAAATCCCAATAGATAGCCGTTTATTAAGTTACTTACAGTTTATAGAGCAGCAACTGCTCGTTGTTAACGACGAAAAGCTTACTAATTCAACTTTTGATTTATTTTACTTATTACTTTGTGAGCAAAGCAGCCACAGTAATATTGATAAGCGAATAGATAATGTAATAACCACTGTTAAGCAAAATTTAGCCTACCCCTACACGTTAAAAGAGCTGGCTGATATAGCCTGTTTAAGCGTTACGCAATTTAAAACCGTGTTTAAAAAAAGTACCACTATGAGTGCGCTGCAATATTTAACTATGTTGCGAATGCAGCACGCTCGCGCCCTTTTAACCCATTCAGACTTACCGATTGCTTTAGTAGGCGAGCGCATTGGTTATAGCGATGCCTCTGCGTTTAGCCGCCGGTTTAATTTATACTTTGGACAGCCACCTAAAGCATTTGCAAAGCAGTAATTTAGATAACCTACACACGAGATAATAAATAAAGCTCAAGCAGAGAGTAGGTTAAATAGCGTCAGAGCAAACAATAACACCGTCTTTTTAGCACATTTTTATAAACCTATATTGATACACTCAGTACATAGTATTTACGGAGTGTAATTAATGGCAACACACATAGGTTTTTTAGCAATATTTTCGTGGGGGCTTTTAGCTTTACTGGGTAATTTAACCAAAGCGCTCCCTGCTTTTCAGTTACTTTTTATGTGCTTTGCACTTTCTTTTATTATTTTATTAGTAAAACGTTTCGCTACAAAACAGCCATTATTGACCCCTCCAAAGCTTTCTAAAAAACAAATTGTAATAGGTGTTACCGGCTTATTTGGTTTTCACTTTTGTTATTTTATGGCTTTAAAATACGGTCCTTTAATTGAGGTAAGTTTAATAGTGTATCTTTGGCCATTAATACTGGGTGTATTTGTGGCTAGCCCTGGGTCTAAATTTAAAGCAATATTGGGCGGGTTACTGGGATTTTTAGGCACGCTTAGTTTAATTACCGATGGCAGTGGGTTATCTATCAATAGTGAGTATTACTTAGGGTATTTTTTTGCAGGTTGCTGCGCAGTATTGTGGTCTAGTTATTCTTATTTAATGTCGCAATTTAATAGCCATGTAGATGACATAGGCTGGCTTTCACTTATTGTGGCTGTGCTTGCCCTTTGTGCACATTTTTATTTTGAAACAACCGTTACTAGTTTGTCTGTTTCACAATGGCTAGGCGCTATTTTATTAGGATTAGGCCCAGTGGGAGGTGCATTTTATTTATGGGATCATGGTTTAAAATTTGGTAACCGCTCTCTATTAGCCTCGTTAAGTTTTTTAACGCCGGTGCTTTCTACTTTTATTTTAATACTCGCCTCGCAGGCTCCCTTTAGCTGGTCAGTATTTATTGCTTTAGCACTTATTTTATTAGGCGCGGCAATTAGCAATAAAAAGCCATCGATAAATCTAAAAAAAGCATCGCTTTAATTTTGCCAAGGCACTTTACTAAGGCTTAAACTTAAGTGGTAATTTAAGTTTAAGCCTTAATCACAGCTACATGGCGTAGCTGTGTGCATAATCTACAATACGTGCATTTTGGCTTTTTAAGTATTCTCGGCCTGCTTTTACACCAAGTTTGTGATCTTTACGTAGATCGTCGTTTGTACTGCCTAATAATTTGCTGTGCAGTGTTTCGTCTGCAAAAATTTGTATAATTTCTACATCACTTGGCGGGTTTGCCATAAAGTTTAGTTCGTCTAAGTAAGCTTGTTCGTGCTGAATTAGGTAGTCGAGTGTTTTTGGGCAGTAACCGGCAGCTGTAGCAAGCGATCTAAGCTTTTGAACCCATGCAGATTGCGCTTGAAAATCAGCATCTACCGTTCTAATAACCACAATTTTACGTGCCCCACGGTTATACGCTTCGCGTACTGGTAATGGTGCTGCTAGCCCACCATCAAGAAAAAAATCTTCTTGGGCTTTGTTTATTTGCGCGGTTTCGTTAGCCGCTTGCGCATTTAACCAAGGCGTTAATTTAACACCTTGTTTGTATAAAAATGGTAAAGCACTTGACGCTTTTAATAGCTCTCTCCATTGGTGCTCTTCACCCGTTGGCGATAAGTAATACGCTTTTCTGTCTCTTGCATTTGTAGCAGTAATAAGTAACTCACGTTCACCTAAAGACGTTTTAGCTGTTTTAAAGTCAATCGCTCTATTTACTTCTTTTGTTTTATCAAAGTACCAGTCTAAATCAACAATGTGTTTTCCCATTAGGCCACGACCTAGCTGAAAAAAACGTTTATTACGAGACAGCCCTCTAATCAGGCGTTTAGCGTAACCTTTTTGACGAGCTAAATAGCTTGTTAAGTTTTGTGATCCTGCCGACGTACCAATAAATAAATCAAATGGGTCGTAGTTTTGTTCTAACCACGCATCAAGTACACCTGCGGTGAAAATCCCTCGCTGCCCGCCACCTTCAGCAATTAACGCAACCTTAGGCTGTGCTATTTTAGTTACTGAAGAAGCTGTTGCGCTGTTTAGAGAGTTCACGGTGTACCTGCCTTTAATTTAATAATGTTTGTTTCAATAAATACATCTTATAGAATTAAAGTAATGCCTTAAAATTGATTGTTTAAATCAGCTTGATTGATAAAATAGAACGAAAAACTATCCATTAGTACACTTAACTAATAATGACTAATGCGTTTTTCTGATTTTAAATATTTAGGCATCACATCAATTAATTTAAATTGTAAATTACTGATTGATGCCACTACTTTAACAAGCCTTAGGTGTACGCTTGCTTAACTAAAATAAAAATGAGTATTGTCGAGTGTATTAAATAGCTAAGTAACCTATTTTACTTAGCTACAAAGAATTAAGCCGTTTGTTTATTAGCTTGGCGCTCTAACTTGTAGTTTTCTGAATTTAAGCCTTTTTTCCAGTAACCTGATGCCACTATGTTGCACCTTGGTATTGAATGCGTGTTAGTTAATGCTGCTTTAAGCTCACGCACTAGCCCAGCTTCAAGTGCCATAAATACAATAGGTGGCTGTTCATAATGCTGTAGTGTGGTTAATGCATTAGCCATCTCAACCTCTGGCGTTGTAGTTATTAACCAAGTGACCTGGCGCGTTGAATCTAAGCTGATTATATCCGCATCAGTTGGGGCGTGAATAAACGCGTCAATTTTGGCGTTTATTGGCAATTGCTTAATGTAGCCTTTTATAGCGTTTACTGAGGTCAAATCGCCCATCAATATATAATGAGGGTGGGTAAAATTATCTAGCTTTTTAGGACCGGGGCCTGCAATAGCCAGTTCATCACCTACTTTAGCGGCTTTAGCCCAGTTAGTTGCAGGGCCTTGGTGCATATTAATAACAAAATCGAGCGTAATTGCACCATTACTTTTATTTACATTTTGTATTGTGTACGAACGCATACACGCTGTTTTTAAATTGAAGTCGGCCACACCGTTTTTTGGAATAAGCACTTTTACATAACTACCAATGTGATCAGAAGTTAAATCTGTAAACTCTTCAGAGCCTAAAACTATACGTTGTAAATGCGGGGTTATTTGCTGTGTGCTTAATACTGTTGCTTTGCGTACTTTTTTTGCCATATAAATTAACCTCATTGATTAAAAATCACTGCTTTATAAAGCAGACATTGCACAACGCCCCATTGGTTGATAAAATCAACTATATAGATTTAATTGACTTTGTCAACCATTTGGAATGTATTATGAACACCTCTTTAGCCAATACGCTATTTATGTTAATGCAAAACTACCGGGTAACCATACGCGAAGCCATTAATGCCAGCGAGCTCGGTTTAAATGCAATGCATGTACGTTGCTTACATATTATTGCAAGTACCTCGCAGTGCACAGCAAACGACATTGTGAATAAAACCCAACGAGATAAGGCTCAAATAGCGCGGCTTGTAAAAGAACTTATAGCTTTAAAGCTTATAAATAAGTGTGCCAGCGAACACGATAAGCGCTGTTTTATTTTAACGTTTACAGATCAGGGTGCCGTGCTTTTTGAAAAATTACTGGCCGCTGAAAAACATGTAAACGATCAAATGTGTAAAACGTTAAACCCCAATCAAATCAATGACTTTTTAAACACGGCTCAGCAAATGATCAAAAATATGCAATGATCTTTACTTCATTACTTGGCATAAGTTAAACAAAACACATATACTGTACACTTATACAGTACATGTGTTTTGGTTGTTTATTTATGTTTGTTATTCCTATTTATATAGAAGCGGGTATTTGCGGGTTTGAATCTCCTGCCGCACAATACACTGAGCTTGGCGTTTCCCTTGATGAGCTATTAATAAAGCACCCTGATGCCACTTTTATTGGTATTGCGTCGGGTAGCTCTATGCAAGAAGTAGGGATTTTTGAGGGTGATTTACTCGTAGTAGACCGAGCAGAGCACGCTAAAGATGGCGATGTAATTGTGGCTAATTTAAATGGCTTATTTGTGTGTAAGCTACTTGATAAAACAAACGCTCGATTACTATCGGCTTCGCCTTTATATCAACCCGTTAATATTACGCCTAGCGATGAATTTCAGCTTGAAGGCGTAGTCAGTTTGTCAATTCGTATGCATCGCCAAAGCCCTGAGTTACTTTCATGTATGCCTTAGTCGATGCCGTGGCGTTTTATGCCAGCGCCGAGAAAGTATTTGATCCCGCCATTCGTTCAAAACCTGTGGTTGTGCTCACTAATAACGACGGCTGCGTATGTGCGGTATGCCCTATTGCGCGACGTTTAAATATTCCTAAATTTGGCCCTTATTTTAAAGTTAAGCAGTTACTAGAACAAAACAATGTGGTTGTACGCTCTAGTAACTATGAACTATACGCTAATTTAAGCGACCGAATGATGAGTGTGATTGGCCGCTTTTGTGATACCCAGCATATTTACAGTATTGATGAATCGTTTTTGCACTTTAGCGGCTACGAAAACGTTGTAAAAGATTGGCATACTTACGGGCACCTTATTAGACGAACCGTATGGCGAGAAACAAAACTCCCCGTTGGCGTGGGGTTTGGGCCAACGCCTACACTTGCAAAAGCGGCAAATCATGCAGCTAAAAAATTAACAGGCTTTGACGGTGTTGCTGTCATATATGACGAAGCAAGCCGGCGAGCTATTTTACAGCGCATGGACTGCCAAGATGTATGGGGAATTGGCAAGCGCTTAGCTAAAAAGCTAAAAATAATGAACATAAATACCGCATGGCAGCTTGCACAACAAAACCCAAAAACTATGCGCCGCGCTTTTAGTGTGGTGGTAGAGCGCACAGTAAGCGAGCTTAATGGCTTAGTATGTTTAAACTGGGATGATGTACGCCAAGATAAACGCGAAATTTACTCAACTCGCAGCTTTGGAGAGCGTATTTATGAACCAACCGCTCTTAAAACTGCTTTAATTAACCATGTCACTATTGTGGGCAAAAAACTAAGAGCCCAAAAGTCGCTAACAAAGCAATTATATATTTTTGCATCTAGCTCATCTCATGAAGATGTATTTTATAAAAAGTCTTATATGTATCAGTTTAGCATGCCAACAAACGATACTTGCGTTATGGCCAATGCGGTGTCTGAGGTGTTTGAAAAAATTTACCAACCTGGCGTGCGGTTTTATAAATGTGGTGTAGGTGCACTAGAACTCACCGCTGAGCAATTTCAGCAAAATGACTTATTTTCACCACAACAAGATAACCCAAAGTTAATGGGCTGTTTAGATGCTATTAATACCCGATACGGCAAGGGTATGTTGGGCTTAGCAAGTAGTAAATTAAACGATCGCTGGCATATGAACAGAGATTTTTTATCGCCTCAGTACACAACCCGCTGGCGAGATATACCAAAAATAAAATGCGATTTATAGACGCTTTAATTCAAACTTACACTGAACACTTGGTGAGCTTAATGTATAAATAAGCATGTCGTTAGGTAAAAAACGAATGCTTTGTCGAATTGTTTTTTCGTTTACAGGATCCTCACAACGGCTCATTCGTAAACCATTATCAAGCCCATCACTTTTATATTTTAACGAACTAGTAATAAAGCAAAAGTTTGGCTTTTGTATAGTTTGAGTTCCGTTATGTAATGAGCCAAACACAATTTGTTCACCCAGCTTAAACCCCTCACTTGGGTTACTTGCATTAATTAAACTCAAGTCACTGTTTACGCATAACCCTGAATTAGCAGAAACCACCTTATATGTACCAAGTTTTGATTTTAAAAGGGGTATAAAGCGTGCCTTATTGCTTGGCTCAGCGGCTACGTGGACGCTGACAAAAACAAACATGAATAAAGTCAATTTGATGTGTTTCATTAAGTAAACGTATCCTTATGCGTTAATTATTTTTTTAGTTCGTATACTAAATGGCTTAACTTTATTACATAGCTAAATATAACAGAGATTTACTACTAGAAGACAAGGCTATATAAAAAGAAAAAACTAAATTAAGGCATGTAATTATTTATCACATTTTGAGATACGTTATCGAACAATAAAACGATTTAAAATAATGCGCTAAATAAGCGCATTACTATAAGATTTACTGCCAATATTTTGAGAATAATTGTGGGTAGGCTTGTTTTAAAAATTTTGCTTTGTCTTTAAAGCGTTTTCCTGCGGGTTGATCGCCTGATGGCACGAAGGGTAATTCATCCTCGTTGCGCTCTTCATATAATAAGCCGGCGATGAGGTCATACTCGTCAATGTATGGGTAAGGCTGTTCATTTAAGTGATAAACAGGTGTACATAATGCAATGGAGTCGGCATTAACGAGCGCGTTATCAAACACTGTTTTACCGCGTGAAATAAGCCAACATCTAAACTCACTAAAACCATATTCGTCATTGCAGCCTGCCATAACAAATGCAGCGCCAAATAAATCCCATGTAAAACATTTACGCATATTTATGCCAAAAAACTTATCAAATGCAATAAGTTGCTGATCGTCTAAATTGCTTAGATTTGCTTTAAGGTGGTCGCTTACACTTTGCGGATCAAGGCCTAAGTCGGGTGTAGTCACTAATTCCCAAAAAGCCTGCTCTGATAACGCTGCCATTATAAAATCTCTTTTACTCGGCCAACTTGGCCATCTTCTAATCTCACTTTAATACCATGCGGGTGGTTTGGTGATTTAGTTAATAAACGCTCTACCACGCCTTCCGTTAATGTACCACTTCTTTGATCTTCTTTTAAAACAATATTAACTACAGTGCCTGGTGATATTTGCGAACGAGAAGGAACAGCCATTATTTAAACCCTAAATATAATTTTTTTAATTATAACGCCCAACTGCAGGCAAACCAACAAAACCCATTTTAATTGGCAAAAAACACGATATGTGACGGTTTTATCGTCAATTTAATACCCGTTAGTTGAGTAATAATTATAGATTTAAGGTGTTCAATCTCAGAGTCAGCGTTATTAAGCGCTATAGTATCTTCAAAATAGCAGTTAACTTTTAAGGTGTTAGCTTCGTTATTTAAATCGACAGTGTGAGTAAGGTATGCAAAATCGGTCACTGAGTCTTTTATAGACTCACAGGCATTAATCAGCGCTGCGCGTATTTGTTTGTCTCGTTGTTTTTGTGTTTTAGTCATGAGGAGGATTATTTACTTTTTTCTGCTTGTTGTTTTTTAAATTCTTCGTAATTTGAGTCTTGCTCTTTAAGGCACTCATAATATTCTTTATCGGCTTTGTAATTACATTCGTTAAGGCGGGCTGATTGCAATTGTTCAAAGCGTGCGTCAGAACTACACCCGGCTAAGATAGGTAATCCGATTATAAATGCAGCACACACTTTTAATTTATTAATAACCATTAAATTTCCTTACACTATTGCGTTTAAAAAGACGTTAAATTGTGCCGAATATATTGTATATTAGCGCCATAAAAATCTTCGTATTTACAGGACCACTTATTATGATGTCGCAGTTACAAGCTTTGTTTCAGCGTATAGACAAAAGCAAGATATTTCAATCATTTGTTATAGCTGTCATTATTGTTTCTGCCCTTACTGTAGGCGCTCATACCTATAGTCTTCATCCTACGGTTGAGCTTGCACTTAACTGGATGGATATTGGCATAACCGCATTCTTTTTAATTGAGCTGATTATTCGCTTTGTTGCAAGCAAAGGCATAAAAGACTTCTTTTCAAAGGGCTGGAATATATTCGACACCATTATTGTATTGGGTAGTTTATACCCCGCTGCGGGCTCTACAATGCTAATAGCGCGTTTACTACGTATATTTAGAGTGCTCAGGTTAGTGTCGATGATTCCTGAACTTAGACTACTCGTTAACTCCTTGCTTAAAGCAATCCCTCAAATGGGCTACATAGCTCTGCTTATGTTTGTTATTTTTTATATTTACGCCGCTATGGGCAGTATGATGTTTGCTGACATTAACCCCGTGCTTTGGCAAGATGTGTCTATTTCAATGCTAACGCTATTTAGAATAGCGACCTTTGAAGATTGGACCGACATAATGTACGAAACAATGGCGGTGTATGAGCTAAGCTGGATTTACTACCTGACCTTTATATTTTTAACCGCCTTTGTATTTTTAAATATGATGGTTGGCGCAATTTTAGAAGTAATGGGTGAAGAACACCGAAATGCACGAGAAGAACAGGCCGATAACGACTCGCTTCCTGCAACACAAGGACAAGTTAACGAATTACAAGCGCAAATAGCAGAGTTAAAAACATTGCTGAGTAAAAAGTAACAGTTTAAGCCTCACAAAATATGTTTGTGGGGCTTAAAACTCAAATAGCCTGTTACTCATCTGATGTATTTTCTACTGTTTCAAACGAGATGACGTCGTCCACTTCCATTTTAAACGCCTCTAAAAACGCATTTTTTAATACTGATACCACTGCCTGAAACGTAGATATATCGGTGTTGTTTAATGTGCCGTCGATCGGTATACGCGCAGCAACTAACTCAGATTCATCATTTTCAAGTAATTCGCTGAGTATATCTATGCTGCCTTCAAAAATAGCAGTGAACAGTCCGTCGTCGTCTTTTTCTATATCTTCACGCCACGAAAAAACACTCAAGTTATAAACACCGGCCTTTGCATAGCCGTTTAAAACATTGTCTTTTGCAGCAAGCTCCATTGCCCCATCAATGCCTCCTGCTTCAATGTCAAACGGGGTGTACACTTTAAAAACCGTTTCTAGGTGTTTAACCGAAAAACGTTGAACCTCTACATTAAAGTCAAAGTTTGCTTTTTCACTAAATGGGTCTAATTGCCCTTTAAGAGACAATGCAGCTTCGCCCATTAAATCCCCTTCAACGTTTAACGAAGTCACTAAGGTTTTTGTAAGGTTTTGAGCATTGGTTATGTTTTTAATCTCTGCATTAATATTTGAGATATAGGTAGGTTTATCACCCTCGCGGGTGGCATTAACTAATGAAACCTTACCGTTATCAATAATTAATGTATCAATTGAAAAAGGGACTAAATTATTAGCAAGCCCAATCCAGGTTGTTTCGTTTTTAACTTGTTTGTTTTGCTCCATTTTATTAGGGGCTTTGTCGTAAACAACAATTTCAGGATGGGTAAATTGCATGTTAGTTACTAAATTTCCTTTTAAAAGCGCAGGCCAAGAAAGTGAAAAATTAAGTGTATCCACTGCTAATAATGGTTTTGGAGCGGATGTTGCTCCCAGAGCGTAAATGTTAACGCTATCTATAGCGTAAGCACCGCGATATAAATATAAGTCTACATCGCCAACATGCCCTTTGATCCCTTGTGTTTGTTCAAGCTGCTGATTTACGTAATATTGCACTGCATAAGGCAATGCACCTCTTAGCAAAATTAAAAATAAAACAGTAGCTATTACAACAGAAAGCCACTTATTTCGGGTATGTTTGAAAATAAAAGCCATTTTATGTCCTTGTGGTAAAACTTAGTAACTCGGTATAAGTAAAAGTTACACACGTAAAAGAACTAACTACCTAAAAAACAGCTTAACCGAGCTAAAAACAATGTAATCAATATAAATTGCAAAAGCTGTTCCAAAAAAGTAATTCATGGAAAGTGGATACGCACTAGCACTAAATATTTTCTAATGGAACGTGTTAAATACATGGAGTTATTAGAATTATGAGGAAACCTCTACTACATTAAAAAGTAACTCAAACAAAAACAAATATTCTATGAGCCCAATCTTCTTTATTTTAATTACTCTTTTGCTTACCAGTATTATTTGGTCCGTTATATTTTTGATGGCATGGTATACATTAGGTAAAAAATCATATGCTTTATTTTGGGCTGGCGCGTTTATATGCTCGGCATGTCAATGGAGTACAATATTATTACGACCCTACTTTGAGTCAGAGGTTACTTATTGGATGTTAGCTATAAGCTTATCTATGGGGTCTGTTTTACTAGGAACTTGGGGGCATTGTATACGTACACGCTGTCCGATAAGTATTCGCTTTTTAGTCGCATTAGCCATTATAACATTTGCTGCTGTTTACTACTTTAAAGCAGTCGATCTACATGTTGGACTATCTATGTCGTTGTACTTATATTACGATATAATGCTGCTGTTTATAAGTGCCATTGTTATAATAAAACATAAACCGCAATCCCTTCCGGCTGAAATTGGCGCAGCTGTTACCTATACCGTATGTGGTTTACTTTTATTTGTTGCAGCCACAACAGCGCTTATGCAAGGCAGCCAAGTAAATCAAACTTACCTAGATTTATACACACTCATAAATTTTATTACCGTCCCTACTGCACATGTTGGTATGGCGGTATTTATTATTTTTATAATGGCGTCAGACTTAGCCCAAGAAATGCAAAAACTCGCCACCACCGATATGCTAACTAAATGTATAAACAGACGTGGATTTTATGAAATTGGCGAACAAAAACTACAAACTCACTTAAACTGCCTACAACACGTTTCGCTAATATATTGGGATATAGACTCGTTTAAGAACATAAATGATGAATACGGACATGCTGGTGGTGATGAAGTGCTTATCCAAGCTACTAAACGCATAAGAGCCTGTTTAAATAAAGACGATATATTTGCTCGTATAGGCGGAGAAGAATTTGTAATACTCATAGCCAGAGATTCAGAACAAAAAACACAGCAATTTGCCGAAACACTACGTACACAACTTTGCAGTAGGCCTATTGAATATAATACACAACAAATAGAAGTAACGGCTAGCTTTGGGGTAGTTATTATAAAAAGTGCAAACACACTTATAGATAAAGCAATAGACCTAGCTGATAAAGCCCTTTACGTAGCAAAACACGAAGGTAAGAATAAAGTCGCTTATGCAACACCTATTAACTAAAATGGGTTAACAGTAAGCTAACCCATTTTACTAACTTCCTTAATTAGGTGTTAGCGCAAATATATTTTAGTTCTGAACAGCGTCTAAAAATAAAGATTGCTTTAATACACTGGCATGAATTAAATTTATTCACCGTCTACAATAATGCGAAGCATACGACGAAGTGGCTCTGCTGCACCCCATAAAAGCTGATCGCCCACTGTGAAAGCACTAATATATTTAGGCCCCATTGCAAGCTTACGAATACGCCCAACAGGGATGCTTAATGTGCCCGTTACTTTAACCGGTGTTAAGTCAGTCGCTGTAATGTCACGCTCGTTAGGAATAACTTTAACCCACTCGTTGTGCGATGCTAATATTTCTTCTATTTTCTCTACGCTTATGTCTTCGCGTAATTTAATAGTCATTGCTTGGCTATGACAACGCATTGCGCCAATACGAACACATAAACCATCAATAGGTACAGGCTGCTGGGTAGAGCCTAAAATTTTGTTAGCTTCAACTTGTGCTTTCCATTCTTCCTTTGATTGTCCACTTGGCATAGGCACGTCAATCCATGGGATCAAGCTACCTGCTAATGGCACGCCAAATTGATCTTGTGGTAAATCGCTTGAAGCCATTTTTTCACTGACTATTTTATCAATTTCTAAAATAGCTGAACTTGGGTTATCGAGTTGCTGAGCAACACTTGAATGAATAGCGCCCATTTGTGAAATCAGCTCTTTCATATTGCGTGCACCCGCACCCGAGGCTGCTTGGTAAGTCATAGGGCTTACCCATTCAATAAGGTCTTTCTCAAACAAACCACCTAAAGCTAGGAGCATTAACGACACAGTACAGTTACCGCCAACAAAGGTTTTAACGCCTTGCTCTAAACCTTGAGTAATGACATCTTTATTTACAGGGTCAAGCACAATAATGCTGTCATCACTCATACGAAGTGCAGAAGCAGCATCAATCCAGTAACCATCCCACCCCGATTCACGAAGCTTTGGGTAAACCGCTTTGGTGTAATCGCCCCCTTGACACGTAACAATAATATCCATTTTTGCAAGTTCAGATACATCGCTTGCATCAAGTAGCGGTTTTGCATCACCCGCTAAATCAGGACCAAGTTGTCCGGCTTGTGAGGTAGTAAAAAAAGTGGTGTCTATATTGGCAAAATCATTTTGCTTTTCCATACGCTCTAATAACACAGAGCCAACCATGCCACGCCAACCGACCAAACCTACTTTTTTCATTGTTTTATCCACTGTTTTGTTCATAAAAGATGCCTTAATACATTAAAAATTAAATTCATTGCGTGAGATTCAATTTTCAAGTTAACAAACTAACACTGCTAGACGGCTAAAACTAGTTAATAAAACAGAACTTAAAAATTTTTCATGCGAAATTAAGGTATAAAAAAAGCCCTGTATTTAATACAGGGCTTATAGCGCGAATGTACAAGGTTTAACGCAAGCTAAAATTAAAATTCATAACTATAGCTTAAGCTAAACTCGGTGCCTGTTTCTTGGCCCCAAAGGGTTAACCCTTCTTGCTCTATTTGTTTTTCTTGGCCAAGAATATTCTTCACTTTAAAATTAACTTTAGAGTTAAAGTTAGGAAAGTAAGAATAAACTAAATCAAGTGAGTGAAATGACTTTTCTTCAGCATCTTCATTCCCCCGCGTACCTGGGACGATAATTCGCGGCCCAAACACATTGTAAATAACCGATGTTGAATGAAAACCGTCATCTGAATCGTAACCCATTTGTAAGTTAGCAACCCATTCAGAGTGGCCTACTAAACGGCGTTTGTTGTTAGTAACAATATTTGAAACGGTATCGGCTTCGAGTGCTTCTTTAAGTTGTGTTTCAAATAATGAATCGACATTATCTGAGTCATTTATACCTAAATTGACGCTCGAATCAGATAGCGTTACGTTACCCGACAAAAATGCAGACGACCAATCCTTATTGATAAAACCAAAGTCAGTTAAAAAATCTACCTCTATACCAGATAGCTTACCCGACTGCGCATTAGCCGTAAGTAATTGCGGAGACGCACCACCTACACCTGCAAGTTCAACCATTTCAATTGGGTTTTCTATGTCCTTGTAAAACAACGCAACTGACAGGTTATTACCTGTTGGCATGTACCACTCAAACCTAAAATCAATATTCGTTAGCTCAGAGCTTTGTAAGCTAGGCGAACCACGAACCAAAAATTCAGTAAGCGGGTCAACAAAGAACGAGGTACTTACATCACGTAAGTCTGGGCGAATAGTGGTTTCACTCACGTTTAAGCGAAACTGCATTTCTTCATCCATGATGTACGTAACAGCAAGTGATGGAAAAAAAGTATCTTCGTTAATGACAACGTCTTGAATTTCTTCAAGCGTGTTTTCGAATAAGTTTGAATGTGCCTGATAGCCAATCGATACTTGTTTGAAATCTTCCCAGCGAACACCGCCGGTAATACGCCATGTATTTTCAAAAAAGTAGTCAGCCATAAAGTAATAAGCATCTAACTTATGCGCTGCACTGTATTTGTCACCGTCAGTTGTACCATCATCAAAAATACCTGAACCCGTAGCACTTGTGTAAAACGCGTCGTTTGATGTGTTTGCATCAGCAAAAATATCGCTAATGTTATTACCAAACGTAAACTCATCGCTTATACCACGGTGCGTTATTCCAAATTTAACATTGCTTGCATCACGTTTTTTTTCTGAAAAGTCACCGCCAATTTTAAGTTCGAGCTCGTAGCCGTCCCCATAAAAAGGTAACCCCATGTTCCAACCAAATGTTTCTACGTCATCGTGAAGTACCTGGTATTCACGCGTAATATTAGTTGCTGCAACATCTTGAAGCTGCTCTGACTCAAATACACCGTCGTTATAGTTTTGTTGAAAAACAACATCTAAACCGCCTGGTGCGTTTCGATTAGCTCTACTTAAGCCACCATACCAATCAAAGAATAAATTATTTAGCTCTGGAAAGTTATGCGTGCCTTTAAGCTGAGAAGAAAACATTTCACGTTCTTCGTAGCTAATATCAACACGGCGAAGCTCAGTAACACCCTCTTCGGTTTCATTGGCATCGTAATAGTTACGATTACGAACCCGATCGCTCATATCGTGTAACGCAATGTTAGTCAGCTCAAATCGATGGTTTGAGTTAAACTCATAGCCAAGGTTTAACGTTCCGCTCCAGCGAACATTTTGTTCAGTCGATGTACCATCGTAATATTGTGCAAAACATTTGTTCTCACAACCCAAACTACCTAGGCTTGAACCACTTTGTTCTTGAACAACTTCCCATTCGTTGTCATAAGAAACAGCCGCAAGCACACCAAAGGTACCTATTTCGCTTTCTAGTCTGTCGCCCACGGCAACAGAAAAGCTCATAGCTGGGTCAACATCTTCCTTGCTAATGCCTACATTCCAATCAAGCGATTGAATAAGGTTTTTACGCTCTTCAAGCGTAGAATTAATATTGCCTTCAAGGCCTGCGTCGCTGGTAAGTGCTGTAGTAAATACATTAGATAGCGCACGTGTGCCATCATCACGGCCCATCCAATCATCATCACCGCCTTCGTAAAAGTAGCCAGAATCACTATTTGACGTGTTATACGATGAGCCTACTTGTACTTTAAATAAAAAGTCAGACGGAATAGACTTGGTACGAATGTTTACATTACCACCACCAAAATGCGCAGGCATATCTGGTGAAAATGATTTTTGTACACTTAAGCTTTCGATTATTTCAGATGGAAATAAATCGAGTGGCACAACCGAGCGAGTAGGATCGGGGCTTGGTACATACATGCTATTTAATTGTGTACTTGAGTAACGCTCACCTAAACCACGCACATATATAAATTTACCATCAACTAAGGTTAAGCCTGTTACACGGCGAAGAGCCGATGCAGCATCACCATCGCCGGTGCGTGAAATTTGGTCGGCACCCATAATATCAGCAACAAACGCCTGATTTTGGCGTTCTTGCAGTACTGCACCTGCGCTCCCTTTGAGTCGTTGCCCTACTGCAACCACTTCTTCTATTTCTTGCTCTTGAATGTCGGCTTCTGCAGCAGCAGTATTTACCGACCAACCAAATAGTGCAGCCAAAACGGCGCAATTTAATGTTGATAAGGCAAGTTTAGAGGGTTTATAAGAATTCATTTTTATACTCCGAAACAAAACAAGACATTAGCCGGGCTTTCGCCCGGCCTAAAGCGTTTAAGGTTAAAGACCTACTTTTACCCAACCCGCTGTCCAGTCTGTTTGCGCATCCATTGCACCAATGTAATCTACTGTATCAAAGTAGCTATCTAGGCTAGAAGAATCAAAACCTGCACCGAGTAGTAATGATTCACTTGAAGGCATGTAACCGTTACTCGCTAGTGCAAGGCTTGCAGCTGTTTGCACTGAGTTACCAGTTTGACCTAAGAACCAAGACTCAACATTGCCATCACCAATTGCTTGAGTTCCAAAGTTGTTAGCTGTTTCACACGCAACCACTGAGTGAGTGATAGTAAGTGAACCGTCTTCGGCACGTGGTGCTGAGTCAGAACCTACACGTAAACAGTTTGCGTAATCTGCGCCACCCGTTACCACTACGTTTTTAAGTATGCCCGCAGTACCTGCACGTAAGCGAATACCGTTTACGCCTGCGTCACCAATAATGGTTACATTAGAGATAGTAGGCATAGTAAGCGGTGATGCATCTGAATCAAATTCAGAGTTATCAGCTTCAATCGCGTTATCGCCCTCAGAGCCTGATTGTTTGATAAGTACGTATTGCGCTTTACCCGTCCAACCAAATGACCAATCTAAAGAGTCGTCACCAATATTTGTAAGCACTAAGTGGCTGATGTTTGCTGTGCCACCGAAAAACTCTACGCCGTCATCTAAGTTTTCATGAACGTGGATGTAATCTAGCTCTGTTTGGCTACCTACACCAGCAAGTGATATACCATTAAGTTCATCACCATTACCTAGCGTTTTGCCCGCTTGTTTTACAGCAACATACTTTAACGTACCTGAGTTATCTTCTGGGTCATTACCACCAAATTGGCCAGCATCACCTTCAGCAGATACACCACAGTTTGCAAGTTCATCAGCTGTTGCTTCACCTTCTTGGTCGCCACATGAGTTAGCCGGTGCATTACCTAATAATACTAAGCCGCCCCATTGGCCAATTGTTGTTTCGCCACCCGTTACATCTTGAATAGATGTCATGGTGATAGGCTGAGTTGCTGTGCCTACGGCCTCAATTTTTGAACCACGACGAACAACTAAAAAGTCATCACCCGATTCACCAATTAATGTTGTACCAAACTGAACATACAATGTTGTGTTATCTGCGCGGTCATTACCAACAGCTGTACGTCCTTTTAAGATCCAATGTGCATCATTTGTTAGTGTTACATCAGCTGTGAATACCACATCTGAATTTAACTGATAAACAGGCTTATCGGTAATAGCTGGGAAACTTGCAGACACATCTGTTGCTAGCCCTTGCTCTAATGCGTTTTGGATATCAGTTGGGAAGCTAGGTTTAATAGCAACGGTCCAGCCTTCCATCCAGTTATTATCACCGTCAAACGCACCAATGTAATCGGTTTTAGTGAAGAACGAATCAAGGCCAGAGGTATCAACACCTGCACCAAGTAAAGGTGAACTTGACTTAGGTGTATATCCATCAGTTGCTAAGCTTAGGTTTGCAGCCGTGAGTGTTTGGTTACCTGTTTGGCCTTCAAACCACGATTGAACGTTACCACCAGCAATTGCTTCGCTACCGAAGTTATTATCTTCATTACAGGCTACTACTGAGTTTTCAATAGAAAGCTCACCCGATTCTGCATTAGCTACCGAGTCAGAACCTACACGTAAACAGTTTGAATACCCATCTGGGCCAGTAATAACAACATTACGAAGCACACCCGCTGTACCTGCACGTAAACGAACACCGTTAGTACCATCTGCACCTACAATTGTTACGTTAGAAATAAGTGGCTTAGTCAATGGCGTTGCATTTGAATCAAATTCAGAGTTATCAGCTTCAATGGCATTATCGCCCTCAACAGCACTTTGTTGAATGTAGATATTTTGTGCACGACCTGTCCAACCAAACGACCAGTCAAATGCGTCATCGCCAATATCAGTCAGTACAATGTTACGTACGTTTACTGTACCACCAAAAAACTCTACACCGTCGTCTAGGTTTTGGTGAACCTGGATATATTCAACCTTAGTTTGTGAACCTACACCAGCAAACGAAATACCGTTTAGTTCATCGCCATTACCCAGTGTTTTACCAGCATGTTTTACAACAATATAACGAAGAACACCTGAGTTATCATCGTTGATATCACCACCAAACTGACCTGCATCACCTTCTGCCGATACACCACAGTTAGCGAGTTCTTCTGGAGTAGTCTCACCTTGTTGGTCGCCACAAGAGTTAGCAGGAGCATTACCTAGTAATACTAAACCACCCCATTGGCCAATATTTGTTTCGCCACCCGTTACATCTTGAATAGATGTCATAGTGATAGGTGCTGTTGCATTACCATTAGCGTTAATTTGTGAACCACGGCGAACAACTAAGAAATCGTCACCAGTTTCACCAATAAGCGTAGTGCCCGCTTGAACGTAAAGTGTAGTTGCATCAGCGCGATCGTTACCTACCGCAGTACGGCCATTTAAAATCCAATGTGCATCGTTTGTAAGCGTTACATCGGCTGTAAATGTTGTATCTTGTGTTAAACGGTAAACAGGCTTATCGGTAATTTGTGGAAATTCACTTGATACATTGGTCGCTAAACCTTGATCCAACGCATTTGAAATATCTGTTGGGAAGCCACCATTAATACCTACTGTCCAACCTTCCATCCAGTTAGTTGTACCATTAAATGCACCAATTTGCCCATTGGCAATAAGCGGTGAACCCGGCAGTGGTGTGTAACCATTATCATCAAGCATTAAATCTGCTGGAGTTAGCGTTTGGTTGCCGTCTTGAGCTTCAAACCACGATTTAACATCGCCGCCATTAATCGCTTCACTACCAAAGTTGTTAGCTGTTGTTTGACATGCAACAACTGAATTAGTGATAGTTAATGAACCGTCTTCTGCGCGTGGTACAGAGTCTGAACCCACACGTAAACAATTTTCATAAGTAGCTGGACCCGTTACGAATACATTACTTAATGCGCCCGCAGTACCTGCACGTAAACGAATACCGTTGTTACCTTCAGCACCTACAATTGTTACGTTTGAAACGGTTGGCATTGTAAGTGGTGTTGCACTTGAATCAAACTCAGAGTTATCTGCTTCAATCGCATTATCGCCCACGTTTGCAGCTTGTTGAATGTATACGTTAGTTGCAGAGCCTGTCCAACCGAACGACCAGTCAAGTGAATCATCACCAATGCTGGTTAATACAACATTGCTTACATCAACTGTACCACCGAAAAACTCGATACCGTCATCAAGGTTTTCGTGTACTTGAATGTAATCAACAGTTGTTGCAGAACCCACACCGGCAAACGAAATACCGTTTAGCTCATCGCCATTACCCAGAGTTTTACCTGCTTGCTTAACGATTAAGTACTTTAATGTACCTGAGTTATCATCTGCAACATCTCCACCAAACTGGCCTGCGTCACCTTCAGCAGATACACCACAGTTAGCTAGCTCGTCGGCTGTTGCTTCACCTTGTTGATCGCCACATGAGTTAGCAGGAGCATTACCTAGTAATACTAAACCACCCCATTGACCAATGGCTGTTTCACCACCCGTTACATCTTGAATAGAGGTCATAGTAATTGGCTGGCTTACCGTACCAACCGACTCAAGCTGTGAACCACGACGAACGACTAAAAAGTCATCGCCAGATTCACCAATAATTGTTGTGCCTTGTTGAATATAAAGCTTTGCGTTATCTGCACGGTCATTACCTACTGCTGTACGACCATTTACAATCCAATGCGCGTCGTTTGTAAGTGTTGCATCGGTAGTGAACGTTGTATCTGCTGTTAGGCGATACACTGGCTTATCAGTAATTTCCGGAAATTCGCTTGATACGTCTGTGGCTAAACCTTGAACAAATGCGTTATCAATTGTGGTAGGAAAACCAGTTGTGCCGTTTTGTGAATCATCACGAGATGACGTTTCACCGCCTGTGTCTGAGCCGCCTTCAACAACGTTTGTTATTGTATCGCCTTCGTTAATTGTTGTGTCGCCTTCAGATACTACTAAGTCACCACCACAACCCGCTAAAGATACTGCAGTTGCAATCAAACTAACTTTGAATAAGTCAGATAATTTCATTGTTCACTCCGTTAAAGTATTTAATTATTTTGTTAGCGCTTTATAAAAACTCAAGTCACTTTAAAGCACTTAATAATGCGTTAAGGTCACTTGAGTTATCAGCAGGGCTTACCTTACGGGAGCTATATGACACTGGAGTTACACTTTAATAAACATAACATGACAAAACTATATTATTAAAATTCAACAACTTAATTACCAAAGCAATAAAAAAGCCGACTCAATTATTATTGAGCCGGCTTGCGTAGTGCGATTATGAAATTGATATTACAAGCACCAACGAAGTAGTGACTTGTTGGTCTAAAATTTAAAGCAGAGCGGTTCTTAACGTTTCAGCATGTACTTTTTCACGTTTAACATACTTAATCCATTGCTTAGCCAAACGCTGTGATTTTTTGTGTTTTTCAGCTTGTTCAAACGCTAAAATAGACGCATCGAAATTTTGCAAATTGTACTGCGCCATACCCAGTGCAACAAAGGCATTCGACTCAAAATCAAGTCCCCCTTTATCAAGCGCTTTACGCGCTGAATCGGCAGCATCTTCATAGTGCTCTGTATTAACATATACCTCAGCTAAACGCTGATCGTATTGCCCATGTTCTGATAAATCGGCGGCTTTAACAAAATACTCTATCGATTTTTCATCTTCTTTTGCTTGGATCATCGCCTCGGCTACAAACGCATAGTTTTTAGCTGTTTTTTCGGCAATGCCATTATCTATTGCTTTACTCATAACTTCTGCCGCTTTAAAAGCAAGTCCATTGTATAAGTAAACTTGAGCAAGTTGGCGTAAGTCGGCTCTTGATGTTAAAAACCCTTGCTGATAGGCAGCTTCAATAACAGCTAATTGCTTCTTCTCTTGCCCTGTTTCACCATACATACCCGAAAGCTGTACCCAGTATTCTGGTTTATCATAAAGCTTAACCATGCGTTCAAGCACTTCAACCACTTGGTTAGTTTGATTTAGTGAATAAAACATAGCGCGCTGTAATACAAGCCAGTTTTCTTTTGGGGTTTTACCTTCGTCATCACTTAATGAAATAACTTTAGTGATGTAGTCTAGGCCTTGCTTATAGTCTTTTAACTGGTAATACGTTTGTGCACGAAGTAAGTAATACCCTTCAGGTATTGGCTGAGTGTTAATCTCATCCCAGTTATCCAAAAAGGCAATGACTTTATCGTAATCGCTGTTTGCCATTGCAAGCTGCGCTAAACTAAAAGTGGTGCTTAAACGCAATGTTTCAGGGATCCCTTCTTCTGCCACAACGCGTTCAAATGAAGCTATCGCTTTTGGTAAGTCATTTTGATTGTAGTAAATGAACCCGTAAAAATTATGCATCATGGCTATTTCGTACGAGTTCATACTTGAAGAACGTTCATTAATGCTATCGAGCGCTTCAAGTCCAGCTTTTACATCGCCATTGTCTGCCAATTTTTGTGCGCGAGCCAGTTGGCTGTATACTTTTTCACGAAGCGCAGGAACGCGTTTTGTTTTTTGCTCCTGCGCCGCTTGAGCACTTGCAATTGATACGCCAGGTAACAACGTTAGTGCACTGGGTGTAACAATACTGAACCCTATCGCAGTGGTACAAAGTAGTGTTACTTTTAAAAGTTTAGTTTTGGTTAATAACTTCATAATCGCCTCACGGTCTTTTCTAGTTAGCTACTATCCGCCAATTTGAAAAGATATTTTGTTCTGAACACCCGCTACTTCAACAGCTTCACCGTTGACAACACGCGGTTTATATTTAAATTTAAGAGCAGCGTCCATTGCAGCCCGATCAAATAACGACTCTGGCTCTGCTTTTAAAACTTGCGGATCGCGAACGGTACCTTGCTTTGTCACTGTAAATTCAACAATCACATACCCTTCAATACCGCGCGATAGCGCTCGACGCGGATAAACTGGTGCAACTTTTACAATGGGTAAATATTCGCCATCGCTCGTTTCCAGTGCTAATCCACCCGCCAGGTTCACTTCCGCATCAACATTAGCACCAAAGTCAAAGTTGTTAGCGTTGGCATTAGCATCACTACTTTGCATTTGTGGCGACTCCATTGGTGGTGGCGGCTCTTTTGGCGTAGGTGGCTTTTGTGGTTTACGCTCTTTCTTTTGAACACTTTCTTCTTTTTTCAAACGAACAAAATCAAGAACATTACCTTTAGCTGGTTCGCTCATTGCCCCTTCACCGCCAGTTATAAGTGCTTGCATGCCCAAAAACAGCATAAACGTGACTACACCGGCAACAATTAATGCTACTAAATAACGCATTACTTACCCTTACGCTTCTTGAGCCGCAATTGAAACATCAAACACACCTGCAGCGCGTGCGGCATCCATTACTTTAATTAACGTATCGGTGGTTGCTTTTTTATCGGCTTGAATTACAACGCTGCCTTGTGGGTTTTCAGCTTTTAAGCGTTCAATATTTGCCTGCACTGCGCGAACATCTATTTGGCGTTTGTTAATCCAAATTTCACCCTTATCTGAAATAGCAACTAATATATTGGCTCTTTCTTTTTTAACCGCAGTTGCGGCTTCTGGCCGGTTTACGTCAATGCCTGCTTCTTTAACAAATGAAGCTGTTACAATAAAGAAGATAAGCATAATAAATACAACATCTAGCATGGGTGTCATGTTTATTTCTTCAGCTTCATCTTCTTGCATTAAATTACCTAAAGGCGCTCTCATTTTTATTCTCCTGATATGAGCGGGTATGTTTAGCCGCTCATAAAACTTATTTAGTGATCTAGCAACATGCTATCTTCAAGTAGTTCTACTTCACGTTTGGCTTTACGTTGTAAGTACGTTGAGGCAAATACACCAGATAACGCCCCTACCATACCCGCCATCGTCGGGATTGTGGCTTTAGATACACCTGACGCCATTGAACGCGCACTCCCGGTGCCTGTTATAGCCATTACATCAAACACTTCAATCATGCCCGTTACTGTGCCAAGCAACCCAAGTAGTGGACACAAAGCCACCATGACATTGATAAGCGGAAGGTTTGCATTTAAACGCATACTTGCTCGCGAAATCATAGCTTGGCGTATTTGCTCAGCATTCCAACTATTGCGTTCGTTACGGGTTGACCATGTTCCTTTAATGCTATTTTTGTATCCGCGAAACCCGTTGAAAAAGTATATAAATCGCTCGAGTATCAATAACCACATCGCGAAGATTAACACCCCAATGACCAAGAGGACTTGGCCACCGGTGTCGAGAAAATCACGGATAGCATTGATTGAGTCAATCAATAGCACCATGGTTTATTCTCCCTTCTCGCTTCGCTCAGCAATGATACCTGCGCTTTGCTCTTGTAAAATAAGCAGTAAGCCTTTTGAACGCGTGTTTAGTAATGTGTATATAAACACTGTTGGGATTGCCACAACTAAGCCAAGTACGGTCGTAACTAGTGCCTGAGAAATACCACCAGCCATTAGTTTAGGGTCGCCAGTACCAAATAATGTGATTGCTTGGAACGTATTGATCATACCGGTCACCGTACCTAGCAAGCCAAGTAATGGGGCAACAACAGAGATGATTTTTATAAGCGTTAAGTTACGTGTGATTTTTGGCATTTCACGTAAAATTGCTTCACTTAATTTAAGCTCTAACGTGTCGTAAGCAACATGTGGGTAGTCGTCTTTTACTTTCATTACACGACCTAGCGGATTGTCGTCACGCGCTACTGAATCTTTTAATTGGCGACGAATTTTCCCACCAACAAGTAACAATGAAATAAAGCGCTCAATTGCAATTAATAAAGCAAGCAAACCAACACCTAAAATGACATAACCAACCGCACCACCTTGATGAACTTGCTCTGATGTATCTGGTGCTTGAACAAGCAAACCTAAAATAGAGCCACCTGTTGGGTCTAATGCAAACTGTACAACACCACTTTTAGCATCTTGTAAGTCAGCAGCTGTAGCGGTATAACGAGACACTGGTTGGCGAGTAAGCGCGCTCAGCGTGTTTGTTCCTGGGTTATATTCTAAGTATTGACCCTGTGAAATTAAGTTAAAGGCACCAACACGAACAACTTCTTGCTCTGCTTTATTTCCACCTTCAACAATAACTGAAGTATTAAAGCGACTGACTTTACCTTGCTCAGTCATTTCACGTTGCAGCTCGTACCACACCTTTTCAATATCTTCTATTGATGCAAGCTTAGACGTTGAACCCATTTTTTGAGCTAACTCGTCCATAAAGTCACTACGGCCCGGTAATTCTGCTGATACAACCGAAGTAGCAAACTTATTGCTAGAGTCCCCAGCGACTTGCTGTAATACCCCAAATAACTCTTTAAGTGATCCCATTCGCTTAGATAAGGTATCGGTTAAGTTAGCGAGTTTAACTTCGTTTTCTTCAAATTGTGTTTCAAGGCGCTCTGATTCAACAAGCATTTGGTTACGCTTTGCAGTTGTATCATTTAACATTTGAACTTGCTGGTTTTGGCGAGAAGTAAACTCCTGCTCTCGTTGTTTATTTTGCGCACTTTGAACGGTCTTGCCGTTTTCTAATGTTTTTAATAATGAATCAAGATCCATTGTTTCTGCCGCAGTGCTAACGCCTGCAAAACCGAGGCTTGTAACAAACAATGCCATTTTTGTCATTTTAGTAAACAATTTCATTTTTAACCTCTTATTCTGCTGCGTGTACTGGCAGAGTTAGCATATCTGGGGCAAGTTGCTTGCGCGCAATACGTAAACCTTTATTGATTTGACTAATTGTTGAATCTGGTAATGTTTCAAATGTTTTAGTCTCTGTGTTATAGCTACCAGCGTGTTTACCATCACGTGTTAGGTAAATCAGCTCTAATCGGCCAATGCGTAAAAAGTCAACTTCACGCTCTTTACCGTTTACATCTAACAATGCGGTGTAAGCTTCAATAGTGCGCCCGTAATCTACCTCTACTTGGTAAGCTTCTAGCACACGACGAAATTTTTCACTCGAGGTGATATCAGCACGGTCCATCATGGCTTTAAGTGATACTAAACGCTTAGCGCGCTCGTCTTGCAAAAAGGGAATATCTAACGATACAAACTGCTCAAGACCTGTGATCATTCGCATCATAAGTGGTGTAATTTGGCGCTCAATAATAGAAACCTGATCCATTGATAGGTTAAGCGATTCCATTTCTTCAATTTGATTATTAAGCTGTTTATTTAACTGCGCGTTATAAACAGCTAAACCGTCAATCTCTTTATTGAGCGTTTTAAATTGCTGTAAACGTCCTTGCATTGAATCTGCAATCTTGTCTATTTTTGTTTGTGATTGCGCAGCTGATTTATTAATTTCGCTGCTTTTATCAATAACCTTATCTAAATCGTTAGCGTGTACTGCTGCACTTGCGGCCACAATACCAGCTAAGATTAATGGTTTAACGCCTTTCATCGCATACACCTTTACTCGTTAATTAGCGGATTTGCTAGGTTGTATTTCAAGCCAATAAACAGAGCTTTAGTGGCTTGAATAATTCAATGAAGGGAAGTTTATAGATAAAAGATGACAAGGATGTTGCGCAAAAAAGTCGCTTTTATGACAGCTGTCATAATTAGGACTTATAGCAGAATAAAGACGGTCGAAGCGTTAAAATTAACGCTGCCTAATCAATAATATTTAAAATTTGGCTGTAAGTACTTTGCCAATCAGTGTAATTAACGCCAATAGGATAGTAGCTGTTGTTATGAATAAGTACCAAGGAAGGAAAGCCATTAATAGGCAACGCATTAACAAATGCCAACTCGTCACTCAATTCATTATTTAATGATGAACTGACTAATTCATTTACAAATCCCTCTTCATCTAGACCAATGCTTTTAGCGAGCGCTAACAAGGTGGCTTCATCAGAAGGGTTTTGCGCATTTAAATAGTAAGCATGTTGGATTGCTTCTATCATTTGCGCTTCTTTATTGGTTTTACGCGCGATCAGAGCTGCTCTACAAGCCGGGTAAGTAGAACGTCGAGGTTCGCAATTACGCCAAAAGTCATAATTAAACTGGGTACCTAATTGCTTTTGTATTTTGTGCCACGTATCTTCAAGCATTTCTTTCATTGCTTTTGGCATAGGCTGCTGACTATCGGCAGCTAAGCCGCCCACTTTATATTCAACAATAATTTTATGCTCAAGTTGTTCTTTTAATTTTAGCCAAGTAGGTGCATAGCCCCAACACCAACTACACATTGGATCGTGTATATAAATTAACTTACTTTGAAACATAACAACTCCTACATAAAAGCTGAAACAACTTTATTTCGACCCATTTCCTTTGCTTTATAAAGGCATCGATCGGCTTGTTTTAAAGCATCATTGTAATCTGATAGTTTATTTACTTGTGCTACACCTATGCTACAGGTAAGTGCTACGTTTTTACTATCAACATTCAAAAGTGTTGTATTGGCGACACTTTCTCTAAAGTTGTTAGCAATGTGCTCTGCAATTTGAATAGTCGCTTTTGGGAGAATAACCACAAACTCTTCACCACCATAACGCGCTTTTATTGAATCGCTACTGAAGTGTGACTCCAGCATTTTAGTAAATTCTATTAGGACAGTATCACCACTATCATGACCATAGTTATCGTTTATAGACTTAAAATGGTCGAGGTCTAATAATAAAATACTAAATGGTAAATACTCATCTGGGCAGTCACTTACTAAGTTAAAAAAGTGAGATGTAACAAAACGTCTGTTTGCAGCGCCAGTTAGCTGGTCGGTATACGCATCCTTTTTTTGCGATAAAGTAATTTCAGCAATAGACGCATGACTTTTTTGCCTAAAAAATTCACCAATCAACGAAAAAATAAACACCAAACTAAACGAGGCCATAAAACGTGATTTTTCTACAAAACCGTAATCGACCTGCCCAAAATTAGGGCCGTATAATAGCCCTAAACAGCAGACCAATAAAAACCCACTAAGCCATAACCCTAATTTAACACCGAGAGTAGCAAAGGTAACAACTGGATAAAACATAAGCCAATACAGCGCTGTGTTCTCTTTACCACCTGTGTAAATAAGCGCAATACACATAATAAAAATGATTAGCATGGTTATTAAAGACACAACCTCTAGCTTACCGGTTTTGAAGAAGTAAACAGTGCAGGCAATGATCGTCATATTAGCAACGAGCAAAGCCACACTTAAGATGGGCGAATACACATCATAATTAGATAGAAGTAAAAAACCCAATATAAGAATAGCAAAGGCTATCATTGTAAATAATGAAAGTGCTTGGCGCTGCCTGTCCGAATTGTAAACGCTATCTATGTTAATTAAATTGCGCCAATTTGACTTAGCTAATTTTTCCTCTTCCATATCTATACTTTAAACTTTTGGACCATTTGTTCTAAATCACCGAATTGTTGTCTCAGTTTTGTACATTCGTTTAGCGTATTATTTAGGTTGGTTTTACTTTGAATAGATAGTTCACTGATAGTTTGTATATCTGCATCTAATGATTTAACAACTTGATTTTGTTCTTCTGTAGCGTCTGCAACGGTATGATTGGCAACACTTATTTGTTTTATATCTTCTATAACTTGCTGCATTAATTTTCCAACTGCATCAGCTTCTGACACGCTTTTTTCACTGCCTTGTAAACTTGTTTTCATTAACTCCACAGCCAAAGTTGACCCTTTTTGCAATTCTATGACTGTTTCTTCAATCTCTTGCGTTGATTCTTTGGTGCGATGAGCTAATTGTCGAACTTCATCTGCCACTACTGCAAAACCACGCCCTGCTTCACCTGCGCGAGCTGCTTCAATAGCTGCATTCAATGCAAGTAAGTTGGTTTGTTCACTCACGCCTTTAATCACTTCTAAAACATTACCAATGCTTTCTGTATGTTCATTTAAGCTATTAATAGTTTGTTGAGCTTGCACTATATTGGCAGATAGCTCATGGATCCCTGCAACATTAGTGCTTAATATTTCCTGGTTTTGTGTAGAGTGCTTATTCGCATCTTTTGCAAGTGTTGATGCGTCAGACGCACTATTGAATATATCTGATGTCATCCCTGTAAATTGATTAATTGCAGCTGCAACGCTATCAGTACGCATACTTTGATCGTCATACATAGCAAGTGAAGAATGTGTTTGTGATAGCAGACTGGCTATTACGTCATCAAGAAGTATTGTTGTATCTTTAACTTGTTCGATTGATGATTGAATTTTTTCAATAAACACATTGAATGAATGACTTAGCTCACCAAACTCATCGTCATTTTCTATCTCTAAACGACGTGTTAAATCACCTTCTCCCTGTGAAATATCTTTTATAGCGTCATTTAACCGATTCATTGGACGCATTAAATAACGAAGTAAAAATTGCATTAAAATTACAATTACGATTGTACCCACAATTAAGTAAATAAATGCCGTTTCACCAAAACTAGATACACTAGCAAATGCTTTTTGTTGATCAATAACAACCCCTAAATACCAATTTACATTTTCAATACCACGTATTTTATTAAACGAAACCAATTTAGTTTCGCCAGCTATTTGATATTCAACAAACTCGCTACTAAGTAATGGTTTGGTGCCAAATAACTCAGCGATATTTTTTAGGTTAACATTGCTTTGTGGGTGACTTAATATTTGGCCGCTGTCATCGAGTAAAAAACCATAACCCAGCCCTAAAAAATCAATATTATTAATAATTTCTGTCACCGTTTGCATATCAATATCAGCACCAGCAACACCAACAAAACGCTCATTTTGGTTTATAGGCACAACAGCAGATATAGTTAACTCGTTAGTTGTTACATCAATATAGGGAGTAGTAAAGGCAGTATTGGTTTTGTTTTCGACTAGCTTATACCAAGGACGTGATGTTGCATCAAAATCTGGCGGTAAAACGATGCTTTGATCATTTAAAATAAAATTACCGTTAGATTGGCCAATATAGGTGTTTTTAAAACTACCTGCTAACCCTGCTGTGTTTAATTGTAGTAATGTAAGCGTATTTGGATCTGATGGTTGGTGGGTTTTAGCAAACGCGCTAACAATGGCCAGCTTTGCATTTAACCAGCTAGCTATATTTTGAGAAACAGATTCTGAGTTTTGTTGCAAGACGAGAGCAAGCTGATTTTGTGTTTGGTTTTTTAAGGTAAAGTAGTTATTTACAGTGAATAACCCTAATACCAAAACGAGTACAACAGACGCTGCTATTGTGACTTTTGTAGTAAATTTGAATGCCCCAAACATAAATGCCCTTTAATTTATTTTTAGCATTCTAGTTTTAGCAAATATTGTGAGCATTGTCTTAGCTATTTTCGGTTTTTCCGAAAATAGCAGCTAAAAACAATAAAAAAGGACTAGACAAACTTAATTACAAATTTTAAGTAATTAATTTTACATAAATAATGTTCAATAGATAACAAAATTTGGAATGTTCCAAATAAAAAGAGAATAATAATGACTGAATACGTATTCAGCCATTATTATTCAATACATTTTCTACCATTTTTTAGCTAAACGAACAGCATTTAAACCATACCAAGCTATAAATACATAACATACCATAGGCACGAAAAAGCTATCTTGAATATTTACGGTATCGGCAATATACCCTTGTAATAAAGGCACTAATGCACCACCTACAATCGCTAAACATAGCCAACCAGAGCCTTTACTAGTTAACGGGCCTAATTTTTCAATCGCAACAGAAAATATAGTTGGAAACATAATTGAATTAAACAACCCGATTGCCAATACTGAATACAAAGCGACATCACCTTGTGTAAAAATAGTGATTAATAACAACGCAATAACACTGATAGCATTAAAGGCAATTGCTTTAGAAGGCGCAATTTTTTGTAACAACGCAGAGCCTACAAAACGCCCAACCATTGCTCCGCCCCAATAATAACTAATAAGTGCCGCGGCAGCATGCTCTTCAAGCCCAGCAATGTGTGCTTCACCAAAGTAATTAACTAAAAAGCTACCTATAGCTACTTCACCGCCTACATAACAAAATATTGCTACAACCCCCATAGTAAGGTGAGGCGCTTGCATTAAAGAACGAGTTTCAGTATCGGTACTGTCTTCCTTATGGGCTTCAATTTCAGGTAACTTTATAAATGCAAACACGATGGCAATTAATAAAAGTGCTGCCGCCAACATTAAATAAGGCACTTTTACTGATTCTGCCGATGCAGCAGACGCAGCCAATGTACCAGCAGTACCGAAAAAGAGAATGCCTCCTACGTAAGGCCCTACTGTAGTACCCAGGGCATTAAGCGCTTGCGCTAAGTTTAATCGTGAAGAGGCGGTTTTATCTGGGCCAAGAGCAGCAACGTATGGATTAGCTGATACTTGCAATACGGTTATACCAGCAGCGAGTACAAACAATGCGCCTAAAAACAACCAATACTCATGCACTACTACCGCAGGGTAAAAAAGCATACAACCAATCGAAGCAATAATAAGGCCCGTTAGAATACCTTTTTTATAACCAAGCTGTTTAACTAAAATACCAGCGGGAATAGATACAATGAAATAGGCACCAAAAAAGCAAAACTGCACTAGCATTGCCTCAAAGTAGCTAAGATCAAATACGCCTTTTAATCGTGGAATCAATACATCATTTAATACTGTAATAAAACCCCATAAAAAAAACAGGGTTGTCATTGCAGTTAGGGGAAACAGATAATTTTTGTTGTGCTGTTTATTAACGCCATAATCATGATGTGTGTTCAGTGTGCTCATTTTTATTTTCACTCCATTAACAAGTTAAACTGATTCTACATTGTTAATAAGTTGTTTGGGCATAAGGTGATTAGAACGTTCCAAATCATCATACATATTCAAACTGCACATTCTTCTGAAACAGTATTGATTAAACGCTCAGTTTCACCGCTATTAGAAAATATATATAAGGCTTGATTTATATCATCTAGCACTCCAAGCCAGTTAGGTGTTAGCTTACTTATAGCAAAATACAATGAGTTATAATGTAGTGGTTTGCCATCTTGCTCAACAGCATTAAGCAGTGCTATTTTTTCACTTTGGTTAAGCTCAGAAAACGTAACTGAATGGGTTAACACCGAAGGATCGCCTATAATAAGATCGACCCGCTTGGCAAAAAGTAATTGCATTAACTGCAAATCGTTTACCGCACTAATAACTTTAAACTCTTCATTATCCATCATGGCATCAAATTCAGGCGTGTTTTGATATCCTCTTACAACACCTATTGTTGAGCCTTTTAATGAGTTTAGATTACCTGTAAAAATACCAGGTGCGTTTTTTCGCTTTAGAAATACAATATTTCCACCTTGAAACGAATTTGAAATACCAAGCAGCTCTCTTCGCATTTTATTTTTAACATAGTCTGAAGGCGCAGTGTCTTCAATAAAGTACTCAGGCATTAAAATATCGGCTTTTCCAAGTTCCACATTACGCACAGCTCTTGCCCAAGGTAAAAATTCTAAATAAACGCTGTAACCCTGACTATTAAGAACAGCAACGGCAAAATGATAGACCCACCCTTTGTTACATAAGTCGTTACTTATATAAGGCGGCCAATCTAAGGTAACAATATGTAATGTGCGTTTACTATTTGGGGCGCTATATAAAAGCCCCGATTTATAACGCTGCCCTTCTACAGTTTTAAGGCTATTTTTATGAATGAAGGTTACGCTTTGACTCGCGAAACTAAAACAACTAATAAAGGACAACAAAAAGACTACAATGCGCATAATAAAGCTATCGTCAAACTAATAGTCAGTTAAGTGTAGGCGTTATTTACACTTTTGAAGGAGAAATAAATCTAGAGAATGAAAAATTGGTAGAACGTGAAATTGAATATAGACAGTGTCTAATGCCAACTAGCAGATTTAATTGGCATTACAAAAGTTATAAAGCAGGTTTAACCCATTTCATTTTATTATTGGTATCGCGCGAACTTATTATAGTGTCATCACTGCTTTTAACACCACCTAATTTAGAAAGCCTATCGTAAAGTACTACATTACAGGTTGCAGCTAAGTTCATGCACCCTATAGTAGGAATGTAAACTACTTCATCGCACCACTTTAGTACGTCTTTAGGAACAGAACCATCTTCTGGGCCCAAAACATAAAATGCATTTTCTGGGTGCTTAAATTCAGGGAGCGGTGTAGCCCCTTCAATTAACTCAACAACAACAACGGTTGCCCCTTCAGGTTTTACTTTTTCTAGGCTATCAGTAGAGGTTAATGGAATACGTTCAACCACATTTTTAGTATCGGTATGAAATTTTTGCGCATTAAGATAACGATTACCCGTAAAATAAACCTGCTTTGCGTCGTAACACCCAGCAGCTCGTAACACACCGCCAACGTTAGTAGGGCTCTTCGGGTTTATTAAACCAATACTCGCTTTTAACTTGCTCATTAATCGCAATCCTTTGTTGGCCACTCAGCAATGTATAAATCAAAATCATCTAATTTTACATTACTGTCTTTGACTGTTTTATCTTTTACTGAAATACCGAGATCATGCATAAGTGTTTTATCGCCGTTATTTAATAACGGGTGCCACGAAGCTAAACCACGCCCTTCATGCAGGCGGCGGTAACTGCAGCTCTGCGGCATAAAGAAAATATCTTTAAGGTTTTCTTTGGTTAGTTTTACGCAAGAAGGGACAAGTGTTTGGCGGTTTTCGTATTCGCTACACCCACAGGTATTATTATCTAAATACTGACAAACAATATTTGTGAAAATGAGCTGTTCACCTTCACGTAGCTGATCGGTTGGGGAAAAATCGTCTTCGTCTTCACTATCTATAAACGTATTTAAACAACATTTACCACAGCCATCGCAAATAGCTTCCCATTCATTTTGGCTCATTTCGCTCAAGCTTTTTGTAAGCCAAAACTGTGTATTTGCTAACTGTTGATCAAACATAGTGTTCTCGCGCCCTTTTAAGAGCGCGCATTCTAACGTATTGCACTAAATGGCGCAAAGCGAATACCTCAATTTGATAATCACTTTGCGCTATTCATTAACGCTGCGATTGCACCCAACGCTTTATTTTTTTCTCCAAAATAGGCATGGGTAATGCGCCATCTATTAATATTTGCGTATGAAACGCCTTAATATCAAATTGGGAACCTAGCTCTTTTTTACAATAATCGCGAAGTTCTTTAATTTTAAACTCCCCTAATTTGTACGAAAGTGCTTGCCCTGGCCACGCAATATAACGCTCAACCTCTGCCACTACATCGCTTTCAGCCATTGATGAATTAGCAAGCATGTATTCTATACCTTGCTCGCGCGTCCACCCTTTTGCATGAAAACCAGTATCGAGCACTAAACGCATTGCCCGTAATTGCTCGTCAGCCAAACGCCCATACCACATATAAGGATCGGTAAATAACCCAAGCTCTTTCCCTAAACTTTCTGCATACAGTGCCCACCCTTCAGCAAAAACCGTATACCCACCAAATTTACGAAAATCAGGTAAACCGTCTATTTCTTGTTGAAGAGCAATTTGAAAATGATGACCAGGTGCCGCTTCATGAATCGAGAGTGTTTCGAGTAAAAACTTAGGTTGTGCTTTTAAATTAAAAGTATTGATATAAAAAATACCCGGACGTGAACCATCTGGTGCTGGGGCTGCATAAGAAGCACCCGCCGCAGACTGAGCACGATAAGCCTCAACTGGTTTAACAATGTAAGGCGCTTTAGGGGCCACATCAAATAACTGCGGTACTTTTGCATCAATTTTTTTCTTAACATTTTCGTACGCTTCAATAAGCTCATCAGCGGTATTAAAGTAGAACTCATCTGAATCACGCAAGTGAGTAAAAAATGTAGGCAAATCGCCGTCAAAGCCAACGGTGTGTTTTACCTTTTTCATTTCGCTTAAAATACGCGATACTTCGCTTAAACCAATATTGTGAATTTCGTCAGCAGATAAGTTAAGCGTTGTGTTTTTCTTTATTTGGTATTCGTACCAAGCTTTACCATTAGTAAAATCACTGTAGCCTACTGACACACGACTACTAGGTATATAATCGTTAATTAAAAATGTGTGCATGCTTTGATAAGCCGGCACTAATTGCTTCATGATTAAATCGCGGTATTGCGCTGTTATTTCTTGTTTTTGCTCAACTGTAAACGAATTAGGTAAGTTTTTTATAGGTCCCCAAAACAGTGAATCTTCAGCCTTATTTACAACATGCGCACTAAATTGTGGGGCTAACTTTTTTGCAAGTGGCAAAGGTAAAACAATATTTTGTTTTATACCTTCAGCCATAGATAGCTCAACACTTTTAAGCCATTTGATATAGCCATCGCTACGTTTTAAAAAATTATTGTAATCCTGTACTGTTTTAAAAGGTTGTGCACTTTGCCCAGAGCCAAATCCAGCAAACACATTATGTGCTCCCGACATTTGATTAATAGGCAGAAAGTAGCTTGGAAATTGCATCCCCTCTAGGTTAAGTGCAAGGTCACGTTTTAAAATTTCATAACTTAATAGCGCTTGCCCTGTTAACTGCTTTGAATCAATGTAAGCAAGGCGTTGTTGATACTTTTTATAAAAAGCCGCCTTTTTGTTACGATTTGTCGCTGAAATTTCAGGCGTGAACTGATCATTAAATTCATTTTTACCGCTATATGTTGCCCTGATTGGCGAAAATGCAAGCGACTCGTTGTAGTATTGATCAACAAGCACGTCTAATTGCTGCTCGGCCGATAATTCTGAAACCACAGCATTTATAGATGATGGAACCGGTTTACTATTATTTTGTTGAGACGTTGTGCTACTACACCCCATTAGCGCACCGATCACTGAAGAAGCTACCAGTGCTAATTTTAATAATTTCATATTAATCCTTATAAAAAACTCAGCTCGATTATGAGCTTTAAATTAAGCTAAATAAAGTAGTAACTTAGTCGTTATTTTATTGCACTTTTACTTGAGCTTGGTAAAGTCAAAACAACGTAACTTTCATATAAAAGAATTAAAAAGTGAAAAAGCACCTATTATCAGCCTCAATAGCCATATTATGTTTCAGCAGTCTACCTGCCCAGGCAGTCACCTACATTTCTGCAAAAGCCATGTTAGATGTAGAGAATGGCACACTCATTCAATCGCCATTAATTACTATTGATGATGGTGTGATCACCTCAATAGAACGTAATAAAAAGCCGAAATTAGGTAAAAATGATGAACTTATTAACCTGCCACAATTAACACTAGTGCCTGGATTGATGGACATGCATGTACACTTAACGAGTGATCCTACTGTTTCTCGAAGTGAGCGCTTGGGTCAATCAATCCCACGCATGGCAGTTAAATCGGCTTATTTTGCTAAAAAGACCCTTGAAGCAGGTTTTACTACCGTAAGAAATGTGGGCGCAGATGGTTATAGCGTTATTGCGGTGCGAGACGGTATTAATGCGGGTGACATTGTAGGCCCACGAATTTGGGCTGCAGGGCCTTCATTGGGTATAACTGGCGGGCACTGTGACAATAACCGTTTACCGCCTGAGCTAAAATATACCTCAACAGGTGTAGCAGACGGGCCATGGGCGGTTAGAACAAAAGTACGTGAAAATATAAAGTACGGTGCAAACGCTATAAAGTTTTGTGCTACAGGTGGTGTTTTTTCAAAGGGTACCAAAGTAGGTGTGCAACAATATTCGCTTGAAGAAATGAAAGCCATTGTTGAAGAAGCTCACATGCGCGACCTACCAGTTGCAGCGCATGCACACGGCACAAGCGGCATAAAAACAGCCATCATTGCAGGTGTTGACAGCGTAGAACACGCAAGCTTTTTAGACGATGAAGCCATAGCCCTGGCTAAAAAACATGGCACTTGGCTTTCTATGGATATATACAACACAGAATACACATTAAGCTTTGGCGAACAAAATGGTGTAGACGAAGAAAACCTAAACAAAGAACGCCAAGTTTCTAAAAAACAAAGAGATAGCTTTAGCCGAGCTGTGAAAGCTGGTGTGAACATGGTATTTGGAACCGACGCTGCCATCTACCCACATGGTGATAATGCAAAGCAATTTTCACGTATGGTTGAATTTGGCATGACTGAACTGCAAGCTATTCAATCAGCTACCATTAACAGCGCTAAACTGCTGAAAATGCATAACAAACTAGGGCAAATAAAAACGGGATATGCCGCCGATATTATTGCTGTTGAAGGAAACCCATTAAAAAACATTTCAACATTAGAGCAAATACAGTTTGTGATGAAAGCAGGTATTGTTTATAAAACTGAAAAATAAAATTTAAATCTAAGTTAAGGCTGGCTTTATAATGTTAGCCTTTACTTTTAACGTTAAAATTCATTAAATTTTAATTCTCAATCCTAAAAACACTAAAATTAAAAGCAGAGTAAAACAATGTGTTAAAGCTTTAATAGCATTGTTTTACCTGATCTCTATTGTCACTTTTAGTTTATTACTCTTAATTCGGGAGAGTTGTTAAAGAAAATCATATTGCAATTTTTTTTTCTTAATTGCCAAATTCGTCCCCTCCTTTATATTTGTTTGGTTTTTATTAACTAAGCCGGCCTATTTGTATAAAAAACACGCAAACAGTTGTTTTAATCTAATATTTATTGAACTTTTAGTATATTTTGCAAATAATAATCATTACCATTACCGCAAATAAATAAATGCGAATGGTTATCATAATGAAAAAGTTTAAATACTCACTCCTCACCCTTGCTTGTTTAAATGCACAAGCCGCTTTAGCATCAACCACTGCAGAACAAGATATTGAACACATAAGTGTCTATCAAAAACAAAATCAAGTTGTTATGAGTTCGGGCCTTGCCACAAAGTCAGATATGTCATTAATGGAAACCCCTGCTCCTGTTGTTATTATTGATCGTGAATTAATTGAATCACAGGGCGTAGACAACCTACAAGATCTTGTCCGTAATGTGAGTGGTTTAACCCAAGCGGGTAATAATTATGGCATTGGCGATAACCTGGTTATTCGTGGTCTTGACGCCAATTACACTTATGATGGTATGTATGGGGGAGCTGGACTTGGAAACACCTTTAATCCAACTCGCTCATTAACCAATGTTGAGTCGGTTGAAGTGTTAAAAGGCCCAGCTACAGGTTTATATGGTATTGGTAGCGCTGGTGGTGTAATTAATTTAATTGAAAAAAAACCTGAATTTGAAGAAAAGCATAAAGTCGCTTTAGAGCTTAGTCAATGGGACAGCTACTCTCTTGCGTTTGACAGCACAAATGCACTTAGCAAGAACTTAGCGTATCGTGTAATGGCTAAAACAGCATCAAGCGATGGCTTTCGTGATTTAAAAGCAGAGCGTGATGAAATTTATACATCACTTAAGTATGTGTTAAACGATAAACAAGACGTTATGCTCTCTGCTGCCTATATTAAGGACTCAATTGCTGTTGACTCAATTGGCCACCCTATTCGCATATACAACGCAGAGACAGCGAATGGCTTAACTGCTGGTGAAGTAACCGCTGCAGACTTAGTAAACGATCCGACAGGCAGTGGCTTACAACTGACAAGTGAACAGCAATTACAATTAGCGAACTCTCTTTCTGCAACAGATGGTTTAACACCCTATGACTTTGGTACCAATGGGATTATTTCACCAATGGCCGATGATAATGAAGGTGAAGAATTACGATTTAAACTTACGCATAATTACTTTATTACTGATGACTTATTCTTAAACCAGCAACTACAGTACCGTAATTACACATCAAGCTTTGCTCGTCAAACAGGGGCTTTTAATTACGTGTACTCAACTCGCAGTGGCGTTATTAATCAAGACCCTCGTGCTCCTTTAGTTGAAAATGATGTACTTTATCCATTTGCAGCTAGGCGCCAAGAGTATCGCCAAGTAGAAGCAGATGAAAAATCATGGCAGTACTTTTTAGATTTAAGATACGACTTTGAGATAGGCGATATTGATAACGAACTCTTAGTTAATGCAAATTATGAAGACCGAGATATTGGTTTCAAACAATACTCTATTTATGACAGCGATAAAGTAATTTACGACACTGATGGTAATTTGCTTTATCAAGGTGCTTTACCCTATATCTATGACATGAGGCAACCAAATTGGCCAATCGGTGGCTTTGACGATTACGACCCGCTAAAAACGAGTGATTATAATAAAAAGGTTCAAGCATGGGGAATGGGCGTTCAGCATGTAGGTTATATTAATGACACACTGACTACACGCATAGGAATCGCCTATAACCGTATTAAGCAGAGCTACGAACATAATGGTGTAGATGAACGTTACAGTTCAAGCCGTGCAGAGCCAACCCCTGAAGCAAACACATCTGATTCAGGTTTAACCTATAATTTAGGTGCTACTTATCAGCCTACTGAAGATTTTTCTGTGTTTGTTAATCACTCTAAAGGCCGAACCGCATACAGTGTATTAGGCTCTGTTGCTGGTAACGAAGCAGATAGAGAAGACTCAGAGTCAATAAGTAATGACTTAGGCTTTAGGTATAAAGCATTTGACGACCAGCTACTAGCTACTTTAGTTGTGTTTGAAAGCGCTCGTACAAATCTTGAATACAGTAACCCACTGTATGAAGCTGGTGTGTCTGGCCCTGATATAGTAGAAAGCTACTTTGATGGCGAAGAGCAAACCAAAGGCGTTGAGCTTGATTTAAATGCGTATTTAAATGAGCAATGGAAAATAAATGTTAACGGCGTATATCAAGACGCGCGTGATAAATCTAACCCCACTAGTAGCGCTTACGACACTCGTCAAAAAGGGGTGCCTTATGTAACTGCAAGCACATGGGTTACTTACTATGCAAACATATTTAATTTACCCGAGTCAGTTAATATTAGCGGGGGTATTACTTACGTTGATAACAGAAGTACTAACTCAAGTTCATTTAGTATTCCTGATGGCTATGTACCTGGCTACACTGTGTACGATGCTGCAATTTCGTATACAACTAAACAGTGGAACATGCAGCTTAATTTAAACAACCTATTTAACAAACAGTATTATTCTAAAGCGATGTTTTTAGGCGGTATGCCTGGTGAAGAGCGTAATGCTAAATTAAGTTTTAGTTACACACTTTAGCGGTTAAAATTTATGGGTGCTTGTGTTTACAAGCGCCCTTAATATTTAAAAACTATGCATAAAATGGATTAAATTGTATTTAAGCCAAACTAAGATTATTTTAGTGCACTTAATGCCTTGCTATCGCAAATCAACATGCTAGCATTTAATTTCTGAAATTACTGAAAGTTAATAATATGACTTTATCTGAAAAGAATTTTACCTTTGTGATGCATTGTGGCGAAATGGGCAGCCGTTGGGGCTTTAACCGTACAATAGGCCAAATGTGTGGTTTACTAATCATTACTAAAAACCCGATGACAGCGAATGAAATTGCCGACTCACTAAGTATCTCGCGTGGCAATGTGAGTATGGGCATAAAAGAGCTGCAATCTTGGCAATTAATTAAAGTTCAGCACATTCCGGGTGATCGTAAAGAGTATTATGCGCCTGCAGGCGATATTTGGGATATGGCTAATCGAGTATTTGAAGAGCGAAAAAAACGTGAAATCGATCCAACGCTCAGCCTTTTGCGAGATAACTTACTCGATGAAGCGAATAACGAAGAAGAAGTGTATGCCCAAAAGCAAATGGAAGAAATTCACAACCTACTTGAAACGGTCACTAAATGGTCGTCTGAGTTACAGCGTTTAACTCCCGAGCAGCTCAACAAACTTATGAAACTGGGATCAGGAATTGGCAAGGTCATCGATTTAAAAGAGAAAATTTTTAAAAAAGAATAAAGCCGCATTTTGCGGCTTTATTTTTTGTTGAACTATATTTTTGGGTATCCGATTCTATCAGACAAATAACCCACACTCGTTGCAAAGTAATAAGAACGGTTCCAATGCATTAACACTTTGTAATTATCATAAGCCAAAAACATACGGCCATTAATGTCATCAGGCATAACCAGTGCTGCTCGTACATCAACGTTAGGCAACGCAGTACCGTCTGCTCTTCTCACCCCTAAAGCCTGCCACTCATCGAGTGAACGCTCAGAATCATTCCAATACTCAAGCCATTGTTTACGTGTTTTAGTACCACGAACTAAAATATATTTATTGTCAAAGTTATCAGGAAGCATAACTTGACGACCCCAAGTTAATGAGTCGTTCCACCCTTCTTGCTTTAAATAATTAGCAATTGAAGCAAACGCATCTTCTTTTGTAGTCCAAATATCTTTGCGACCATCATTGTTATAATCAATTGCGTAAGCATTAAAAGACGTTGGCATAAATTGAGTTTGCCCCATAGCCCCAGCCCAAGAACCTTTAAACTTGTCTAAAGTAATATGACCCGATTTTAAAATGTCTAAAGCCGCCCACAACTGGCGTTTATAAAGTGCTTCACGGCGGCCATCAAAGGCAAGTGTCACTAATGATGAAATAACATTGTGACCGCCTTGAATAGTACCAAAGTTACTTTCAAGACCCCATAAAGCGACTATAAAGCGTGCTTGTACGCCAAACTCTTTAGCTACTTGCTCAAGAATATCTTTATTCTCAGCATAAAGTTTGCGAGCACGGTCAATTTTCCATTGTGGTACACGTTTTGGTAAATAGGTCTCGAGTGTTTCTTTCACTTCAGGCTGGTTTTTATCAGCTGATACCACTTTCTCTTTATAAGTCGCAGTCGCAAATGCACTATCAATTAACGACGTTTCGTAGCCTTTTGCGATTGCTTCTTCTTTTAGGTTTACTAAGTAATCTTTAAATTCGGCTTGTGTTTTGGCAACAACTGACGAACTCAAGCATAAACCACATAATACAACTGCCAGTTTTTTAATCACGATCGGCTCCATTTTGTTTTCTTAGTTCAGTAAGCAAATTATCTTCCGGTGGTGGAAGTTGTAAATAGTATCCTTGATCGGTTAATGCACCCTTAACGGTTTCCAAATCCGCACCACCTAGGTGCTCACGTTTAGCTAAGTTGATGAGCATCACATATTGAGGTTTGCCAAACATAGCCATTAGAGGTTCTGGAACTTTGCTAAAATCATCTCTTTTTTCAACAAATAAGAAGGTATCCGTCTTTTTCTTACTTTTATATACCGCAGTTAACATTATGACCCTATAAATTCTTGCACAACAATGCTGCACACTATACCATGAGAGTAATAATAAGTTAGAAAATTTAGATTAGAAATTTTGATTAAGGCCTTATTCAGCCTGTGTTTATCTAATTATAATTTCTTATCATACAATTCAATTGAGCGTGTATGTCGGACCAAATTTTTGAGTTAAAAGGGAATCTTTTTACGTTATCAGTTTTACATCTTTATAGTGCTGATATAAACCTTTTAGCAGAACAATTGTACGTAAAAATAGCCCAAGCCCCTCGTTTTTTTGAAGGAGCCCCTATTGTTGTCAATTTAGAAGAAGTAAAAAGCAGTTCTTTAGACTTTGTTCATTTAAAGTCACTTATCGAACGAATGAGCTTCAACGCAGTGGGTGTATGCAATGGCTCTGATGGGCAGCATGCAAATGCCAAAAAAGCTGGCTTTTCAGTATTAAATTATTCGCAAGACGTAAAAGCAGAGCCCGTTGAAAAGCAACCAAACACGTCAATTGTCGAAAAAAATATTATACTTCCAGCACAAATAATTAACGGTACTGTACGCTCGGGTCAACAGGTGTATGCAAAAGACCGCGACCTTATTGTATTAGGCGCTGTTAGTCATGGTGCAGAAGTAATAGCAGATGGCAACGTACATATTTACGGAACCCTTCGTGGTCGCGCAATAGCGGGCGCAAAAGGATTAGAAAACGCACATATATTTTGCCAAAAGCTAGAAGCAGAACTTGTTTCCATAAATGGCAACTACTGGATCAGTGACTCTCTACAAGGTGAGTTTTGGGGCAGTGCAGTGCAAATACAACAAAAAAATGAATCATTAGAAATTTCAGCTTTGGTTAAAGGATAAATCTCATGGCAAAAGTAATTGTCGTTACCTCGGGTAAAGGTGGTGTTGGTAAAACAACATCAAGTGCCGCAATAGGCACAGGCTTAGCATTAAAAGGCTACAAAACGGTTATTATCGATTTTGACATCGGTTTACGTAACCTTGATTTAATTATGGGGTGCGAGCGCCGCGTTGTTTATGACTTTGTAAACGTCATAAACGGTGAAGCAAACCTAAACCAAGCACTTATCAAAGACAAACGTGTTGAGAAGTTATTTTTACTGCCAGCATCGCAAACGCGTGATAAAGATGCACTAACTCGTGATGGTGTAGAACGCGTTTTAAACGAGCTAAAAGAAGACTTTGATTATATTGTATGTGATTCACCAGCAGGAATTGAAGCGGGTGCGATGATGGCAATGTATTTTGCTGATGAAGCGATTGTAACCACCAACCCAGAAGTGTCATCTGTACGAGATTCTGACCGTATTTTAGGTATTTTGCATAGCAAATCTAAACGCGCTGAAGAAGGCCTTGAAAATATCAAAGAACACCTATTATTAACACGCTACAACCCTGAGCGTGTTGCTAAAGGTGAAATGCTTTCGGTAGAAGATGTACAAGACATTTTAGCTATCGATTTGTTAGGTGTTATTCCTGAGTCACAAGCAGTATTGAGTGCATCAAATTCAGGTCAACCGGTAATATTGGATGGCGAATCAGATGCTGGTCAAGCATATGCTGATGCCATAAACCGCTTACTTGGTGAAACCGTCGATTTTCGCTTCTTAGATGTAGAGAAAAAAGGCATTTTTAAACGGATTTTTGGAGGCTAATGTGTCGTTACTTGACTATTTCCGCTCAGAAAAGAAAAACAGTGCGTCTCTTGCAAAAGAGCGATTGCAAATCATTGTCGCACACGAACGTTCTCAGCGTGGAACACCTGAATACCTACCACAATTAAAACAAGATATTTTGGATGTAATTCGAAAATATGTGAACGTTAATAGTGATGCCGTGCAGGTACAATTTGATCAGAATGAAGACGACTTAGCTGTATTAGAGCTAAACGTAACTTTACCTGACGAAGAAAAGAAATAATTGAAGAATGGGCGCGTTAAGCGCCCTCTTTATAACTAACAACTACTAAAATATTAACCTTTTAGGTATCCCACTCTTTTAAAGCTTCTTTAATAAAGCTATAACGCCAAGAGCTCAATAAATCTGGCTTTATATGTGTCATTTTTTGCTCTGCCGTTAACTTCCAATTCCAGCTAATTAATTGATTTACTTGTTTTTTAGATGCTAAAACATCCTCGGGAATATTATTAGCTTTAGCAACTTTCGTTATTTTTTGCTTAATATCTTTTGCCGTTTGTTTATAATTAGGAAAATCGATTAAACGCTTCAACACTTGCGGGTGCTCGTCAACAGCAATTGCTTTAGCTTTTTCTATACACTTTAAAATCTCAACGCCTGAGCGATTAACTTCAATCGATTCTACACCCGGTATTTGACGCAATGAATTTAAACTAGATGGCCCTCGCTTAGCTATTTCGGTCATGTTATGTTCTTTCAACACAAAATTGAGAGCAAGGTTTTTACGTATTGCTTTATTACGGCGCCATATAGCTAGCTCTTTTAATACAGCTAATTCATGTGGTTTTAACTGCCAAGCATTTTTAATATCTTTATAGAGCAATTCATCCGGTGTTTGAAAAGCTCGCTTATTAGCAATTAATTCGCTCTCATCCAACACAATCTCAAACAAGTCAGCTTTGTTGATGCGATCGATAATTAATTCAAAGCACGGTAATAAATGAAATGTATCAGCGGCAGCATAATCAAGTTGCTTAGTAGTTAGCGGTCGTTGTAGCCAATTGGTACGTGATTCGCTTTTATCTATTTCAATACCTAGGAGTGTTTTAACCATAAGGGCAAACCCCATACAGTTTCCTTCACCAAGCAATTGCAAAGCAAATTGAGTATCAAACAATGGTGCAGGAACAAACCCAGCATATTTTTGAAATACTTCAATGTCTTCAGATGGTGAATGAAGCACTTTTAAAACTGCGGGGTCTTTTAAAACCTGCCAAAAATCAAATAACGAGAGCTCAGCTAAAGGATCGATAAGTGCTAAATGCTCACCGTCAAAAACCTGAATCAGTGCAACTTCTGGATACAAAGTGCGACGACGCATAAACTCGGTATCAATAGCTAATATAGGCTTATTTTGGATCTGCTCAACAAAGGTATTAAGCTGAACTTGTGTTTGAATTAATTGATATTGCACTTAGTCTCCTACAATAAAAAAGCCGGCTAATGCCGGCTTTTTTATAGTTTTCTAATCTTTCAAGGCTCGTCTGAGTATTTTACCTACGTTTGTTTTAGGTAACTCATCCCTAAACTCAACGAGTTTTGGAACCTTGTAATTAGTTAAATTATCACGACAATGGTTTATTATATCTTTTTCAGTTAAAGAAGGGTCTTTTTTAACAACAAAAACTTTAACTTGTTCACCGCTGACATCATGAGGTATACCAACAGCCGCCACTTCAAGCACACCGTCGTGCATTGCAACAACTTCTTCAATCTCATTTGGGAAAACGTTAAAGCCAGATACTATGATCATGTCTTTTTTACGATCTACTATATAGAAGAAGCCTTCATCGTCATATGTAGCAATGTCACCTGTTGCGAACCAACCGTCTTGTAAACATTCGGCTGTGGCATCTGGGCGCTTGTAATAGCCAAGCATAACCTGAGGGCCTTTAACGCATAATTCGCCAGGCTCACCTTTAGCTGCCTCTTCACCATTCTCAAGCATTAGCTTAATGTCAGTATTTGGTGCAGGTAAACCAATAGAACCGTTATAAGACTCTAAGTCGTAAGGGCTAATTGTAACAAGTGGAGCACATTCAGTAAGGCCGTAGCCTTCCATCAGTTTTGACCCCGTCACTTTTTGCCACTTTTCAGCAACAGGACGTTGAACAGCCATACCACCACCTAACGACATTTTTAGGTGGCTAAAATCAAGTTCATCAAAACCTGGTGTGTTTAGTAAACCATTAAATAATGTGTTAACACCGGTGATTGCTGTAAATTTAGTTTGACTTAACTCTTTTACAAAACCCGGCATATCACGCGGATTAGTAATCAATAAGTTTAAACCACCATATTTCATGAACGTTAAGCAGTTAGCCGTAAGTGCAAAGATATGGTAAAGCGGAAGTGCAGTAACAACCACTTCTGTTCCACGGTTTAGTACCTTATCTAAACAACCAGACACCTGCTCAAGGTTACCCACCATATTACCATGGCTCAACATAGCACCTTTAGATACACCGGTCGTACCGCCTGTGTATTGTAAAAATGCTAGGTCAGATAAATTTAATTCAGGGCGTGTGTAAGCGTTTTCGTCAGCGTTTAACAAATCTGAAAATTTAATCGTGTTTGGTAAGTTGTATTTAGGCACCATTTTTTTAACGTGCTTAACAACAAAGTTAACAATGTGCTTTTTAAGGCCACCCACCATGTCACCAACTTGAGTAACCACGATGTGTTTAACGTCTGTTTTACCTAAAGCCTTTTCAAGAGTATCTGCAAAGTTTGCAAGAATGAAAATGGCGCTTGTGTCTGAATCTTTTAACTGATGTTCGAGCTCACGTACAGTGTATAAAGGGTTAACGTTAACTACCACACACCCGGCGCGTAAAATACCTAAAATAGAAATAGGTGTTTGTAATAAGTTAGGCATCATTACGGCAACTTTGTCGCCTTTTTTGAGTCCCAAATCATTTTGAATATACGAGGCAACTTTTTTAGTTGCTGTGTCTATTTCTTCATACGACAACGTTTTACCCATGTTTGTGAATGCAGGTAAATCTTTGTAATCAGAAAAACTTTTTTCGAACACTTCGAGTAACGAGTTGTAATGCTCAGGATCGATTGTTTCAGGCATACCTTCTGGGTAGCGCTTAAGCCAGATTTTTTCCACTCTTAGCCCCTGTTTATAGTTATATTTTTATTAACCTTAATCTAAGTAAGGCACTTTAACAATTGAGCAAATACTCTAATGCGGGAATAATCCCACATTTAACGTCAATATACAATTAACGTGCACCACTTTGAACCATAAATGCTTGAATGTGTTCATAACATTCTTTGCTACTTTGCATATGGCAATGGTGCCCACCCTCCACATTAATTACACTCAAGTCATTGTAATAATTAATATACTTTTCTAAATTTTGTTTTACAAACGCGTAACCTTGGTTACCTAAAATTAATTGGCATGGTGCAATTAATTCTTTTATTGCACCAATACATTGCACTTCATCTAACCTAAAACCTGAATGATTTTTGAGCTTAGGATCGGTTGTAAGTGCAAAACCCTTAGAGACTGCTTTGATATTTCGTTCCATCAATAGCGAAATTAATTCAACATCTAAGTCGGTTGTTTTAGACCGTGCCTCGTAAATATCTTTTTTACAGGGATATATTCTTGTTTTTTTATTATGCGTTCTTGCACGATTAAGCACAGCATTTTTTAGTTGCTCCGTAACTTCATCGCTGGGTGTTGTTACGCAGCCAATACCCTCAATAAAATTTACCGATTTAACCATTTGACTAAAGCAACTGGCGAAAAGACCCGCGACCATAGCTCCCATAGAATGCCCGACTAAATGAACTTTGTCAGCACCAATGGCTTCAATAAATTGATAAACATCATCGATGTAATCAACAAAATAGTAATGTGCGTCATCACTGCGCCACGATGTTAAACCATGTCCAGAAAAATCAATACAGTACCAAGTTTGCTCTGGCTTTTGACCATCAAGCATGGGCTTAAAACTTTTACAATTATCTAACCAACCGTGAAGTGCTATTACTACCTCTTCACCAGAGCCTATTTTTAAACCATGAATATCTAAATTACGTGTTTTAATATTAAATGGCCGCACATAAACCTCTTTTTATTTTTGTAAATTTATAACATACAAGTTGTCAGACCACTAAATAGTTTCACTAAATGTTTGTTATTTTAGTCGCTGAGGCTACAACTGCAACCTAGAAGAATAAATAAAAACCGTCATTTATTCATAATGTTATTTTTAATTTAGCTCGACTATTATGTGTGTGTTTTTTGTTATTTGGTGTTTCCTAATAGATATTTTAACGGCTTTACAATAATTTTTACGCACAATAATCAGCTTATATATAGCTAAATCATCATTTGTCGCAATCTATTAATTTATTTATCATAGTTAAGGTATACAATAATTTAGCTATTAATAAAGTACACTCAAAAGGTACATAAAACATGAAAAAACAATTAAGTGTGTTAGCTCTAATGTGCACTGCATCTGGTGCAATGGCCGAAACTGCACCTAAAAATGTAATTTATATGATTGGTGATGGCATGGGGCCTGCTTATACTACTGCTTATCGTTATTTTAAAGATGACCCCACTACAAAGTCTGTTGAGCAAACTGTTTTTGATACCATGCTGACAGGAATGGCGCGTACTTACCCTGACGATCACACAGTTGTAACCGATAGCGCCGCAAGTGCGACAGCGTTGAGCAGCGGGCATAAAAGTTATAATGGTGCAATTGCCGTAGATACTGATAAAAAACCACTTAAAACAATGCTTGAAATCGCTAAACAGCGAGGCATGACTACAGCCCTATTAGCTACATCACAAATAAACCACGCTACACCAGCAAGCTTTGCCGCTCATAATGAATCACGTAATAATTACGACGAAATTGCTAATGATTATATTGATAATAAAATTGCAGGCAAACTACCCGTTGACCTAATGCTGGGTGGTGGTACTAAATACTTTATTCGAGACGATAGAAATTTAGTTGACGAATTTAAAGCAGCGGGTTACCAGTATGGTGACGATATTCAAAACCTTAATCAAATTACGCAACTTCCAGCTATCGGTTTATATGCCACTAAAGGCTTACCTTTTGCGTTAGACGAAAACCCAACAAGGTTAACTAAGCTTACTTCTAAAGCACTCGACCTTCTAGACAATCAAAATAAAGATGGTTTTTTTGTAATGATTGAAGGTAGCCAAATTGATTGGTGTGGGCATGCAAATGATATAGCCTGTGCCATGGCCGAAATGGATGACTTTGCATCTGCTATCGAAAAAGCTAAAGCCTATGTTGATAAAAATAAAGATACTTTATTAGTTATAACTGCTGATCACTCTACAGGTGGCTTAACATTGGGTGCGCACGGCCAATATAAGTGGGAAGCAGATGTTGTGCATGGCGTAAAAGCAACAGCGGGTGCAATTACACAACACTTACTTGAGTCTGATGATTTAAAATCAGTGTGGAATAAATATACCAGCATTGCATTTACCCCTGAAAACAAAATAAAACTTGAGCAAGCTAAATCTATGGGTGACAAAGCACTCAACTTAGCCGTTAAAAGTATTATTAGTGACACAAGCTTTACTGGATGGACTACGGGTGGCCATACTGCAGTAGACGTACAAGTTTTTGCTTATGGTAAAGGGAGTGAGCAATTTGTTGGCTCTCAAAATAATACAGATATAGCTGATAAGTTAATACACTTTATAGAACAGTAAAATACGTATAAAGCAAAAAAACCCCCAGTAATTGGATTGTCCAACTATTGGGGGTCACTTCACAATGTTCGGTTTTTTTATTAAAGGTTGATTACTTTTAAGCGTAAATATCTACCCCTATTAAATTTTGTACTTCAGCTCTGCGTTCTAAATTTGCAAACTCAGTATAGGTAGAAATGGCTTTGCTATTTTTTGCACTAGGCTGGTCGTAAATTGTTTGGCTGAAGTTTTCACCCTTTGCGCTAGTTTTGAACAATCGATTAGCAAGCTCAACACCCTCGGCACTGGTTTTTACATAATCAGTATTTGTTTTTTGAGCAGCAGCTTGATCTGCCAAACCTTGTGGTCTTGCAATTACTCCCTTAGCAGGGATTACTCTACCAGGAATATCACCTGTAAAAAAACCTGAGCCAATAGGCAGCGTCATCACGCTTCTCCAACCTTAAACATAACTAAAATTATGATTTAAAAACAACCAATTTGCAAATTAACGCGGTACTGTTTTATTCGCGCCCTGGTAACTTTTTCCATGTTACAGTATCACGAACGTACTTTGGTTGGGCATCACTTGCTTGAACGCCCTGGCCTGCAATAAATGCGGCATCAACAAAGGCAAGCATAAAACGTGCATCTGGTAATGTTATGTCTGTATTAATAGTGATGTTTTCAAAGTTTGCTAATGCATCAGGGTACGTTTTAAAACCTGTGCCTACTGCAACTGATGCTTCGTTACTCGTTATATACTCATTAGTTAAAAGTTCAGGTTTAATAACACACTCGTTATTAACTAATTCCATTAAACCATTATTTTCTTGGTATTGTGCAAAGTAAATTTCACCCATACGCGCATCTATACTTGGAAAAACAAGTGAGCTGTTGTTTTGCTCGTATGCTTGTTGCGCCATAACAGCCAATGTAGAAACACCTACCAATGGTAAATTAGTTGAGTACGCTAACCCTTGAGCTATAGCAACACTAATTCTTACGCCTGTAAAACTACCGGGCCCTTGGCCAAAACCAATAACATCCAGTTCTTTTAATTTACAATTTGCTTTGGCCAATAACTCATCAATCAAAGGTAGAATTTTTTGACTATGCTGCTGAGGGCACTCTTCAAAATGATGAAATGTCTCTCCCTTATAATGTAAAACAAGTGATAGTGCTTCTGTTGAAGCATCAAGGGCAAGAATATTACTTTTGATCATTTTATTACTCTAATTAATTTGTTGTAAAAATGTATTAGCGACTTCTAAGCTTCGCGTACGACGCATTGCAGGTAAGCTTTTTAAGAACACTTGACCATATTGGCGTGTTACTAATCTATTATCACATATAACAAGCACGCCTTTATCTTTGCTATCGCGAATTAATCGCCCTACACCTTGCTTTAAGGCAATAACTGCTTGTGGTAATTGGATATGTGCAAATGGGTCTTTTCCCTGCATTTGGCAATCCTGCATTTTAGCTTGCAACAAGGGGTCGTCTGGCGCTGCAAAAGGCAATTTATCTATAATAACACAGCTTAATGTACTGCCTCTCACATCTACCCCTTCCCAAAATGATGCCGTACCGAGTAGAACTGCATTACCATGGCGGGTAAATTTTTCTAAAATAATCCGCTTAGACATTTGCCCTTGCATATAAACGGGGTAGTCTATTTGCGTTGTGAGCCCCTCTGCAACTAAATGCATCATACGGTAACTTGTAAAAAGCACAAAACAGCGCCCTTGCGCTGATTTTATAAGCTCAAGGGTTAATTTTACAATAGCATGAGGCATATTATCAGCATGCGATTCTGGCAAGTATCTTGGCAAACACAATAATGCTTGGTTTGGGTAATCAAACGGGCTGTCAACCATCATGCTTTGTGCTGGTTTTAGCCCTAAGCTTGCATTAAAGTGGTCAAGCTTATTATCAACCGAAAGCGTTGCAGAGGTAAACACAAATGCAGCACCGGTATCTTGCATCATTTGTGAAAATTTTGCCGATACATTTAACGGCGTAATATTTATAGTTAAAAAGCGCCGTGTTGTCTCATACCAGTAACTAAAACCAGTTTGTGCTGTATCAAAAACCCGCTCTAATTGACCTTTAAATGCTAAAGCCCGTTCAAACGGGTGTTCTATTTTATCGCTTCTGTCTAAGCATAATTTTAGTACTTGATAAACAAAGTCCAAATCGCTAATGACACGATGCAGTGCTGCACATATTTGCTTATCGCTAAGCTTTTCTCGCCAATCACCTCTACTGCCATCGACACCAAACTGCAAGCGTAAATCAGCTACACTGGTCTCTAATTTATTCAAGCTTTTACCAAGTTGTAACATATCAGGAATTTCAGCTCGGTATATCGCGCGTAAATCGTTAATTAAATCCACCAGCTTTTTAGTACTTACACTTTCACCAAAATAGTCGCTGGCAATTTCGCTTAGTTGGTGAGCTTCATCAAAAATATAAGCGTCGGCTGTGGGCATCAATTCAGCAAAGCCACTTTCTTTAACAGCCATATCTGCAAAAAATAAGTGATGATTAATAACAACAACGTCAGCTTCAGCAGCAGTTAAACGCGCTTTTCGTATGTAACACTCTTGAAAGTCTGGACACTCTTTACCTAAACAATTATCTGCAGTGGAGTTCACATAAGGTAAAACTTTGGCGTCATCTTCTATACCAATACAATCAGCTAAATCGCCTGATTGTGTTTCACTTGCAAATTTAGCAACCATGGCAAGTTGATGCATAACATCGGGATCGTCTGTAGGCACATGCGCAACATGTTGATTTAGCCTGTAAGTACATAAGTAATTAGCGCGACCTTTTAGTAAGGCCGTTTTTTTTGTAGCACTGAGTGCCTTTACTAATTGTGGTAAATCACGATGATACAGTTGCTCTTGTAGTGCTTTAGAGCCAGTAGAAATAATTGTTCTACCCTTAGACCTAAGCGCGGGTGCCAAGTAAGCGAACGTTTTGCCCGTACCTGTGCCGGCCTCAACAACGAGTTGGGAACTGTTTTTTAACGCTTGGGCAACTGCAACGGCCATATCAATTTGCGGTTGACGTGGTGTGTAGCCATCAAAAGATAACGCTAAAGGGCCGGTTGCACTAAACAATTGTTTGATAACAGCAATCACATTTTAAAAACAATAGCGCGATTTTACGTAAGGCTGTAACCAAGGGCAAGCAAATCCCCCTCCTAACAAAATATAAAAAATTATAATTAAGTACTAAAGACTGCAAAAGGAGCAACCCATATAAAATATTTACCCACCAATATTTGAAAAATCGAGAGCTAAATGCGGGTAATAGTGATCACAATTTTTGTTAATAAGTGCCGTTGGCATTGCCGCAAATTGACCATGATCTTTTAAATACTCCATATGCTTTTCGCCGTCAGCAGTAAATTGATGAAATAAAGAGTGGTTAACCCCATCAAATTCTAATGGCTTTATATTAACGAGATCACACAGCTCTTTATTAAAGGCAGGTGTCGATTTCACCCACTTTCCCTCAATAAACTGCTCTACATAAGCGTGCATTGTAAACACATCATTTTTTAGTAACTTGTCTAACTTAGGTGTACTTAAATGATTACGAACATCAGCCAAACCCAAGCGGGCAGGAATATTAATAGCTCGGCTCAATGCAATTTGTAATGATGCCTTTGGAATACAGTATGCTGCTTTATTGTCTAAGCAATAGTCGCTACTAAGTGACTTTGCCCCATCTAAAAGTGTAAAAGGATCATATTTAATTCCATCTCTTACAAGATAATAAATTGATACGGCCTTAGTACGTTCGTCATGGCCTTTAACATTTTTCAACCAGTTATTTATTTCAATGTGCTTTTGATTAAAATAAGCATCATTTTGTATATACTGCTGCAAACCATTCCCCTTTGTGACTCTGATTTTTATAAATTAAAATATTTAAAATGCATTTAATATTAAATAAAACAACCTTTAAAACAGCCACTTAAAAAATAACCGCTATTTGAAGTAGGTTTTAATGTTACTAATACAAAAATTAAAATAATATGTCTGCACGGGTACTTTTAACAGTCCGATTGGGCCAAATGAAATTATGAAAAATATAGCAATTATTGCCTACGAGGGATGCTGGGCCGTCAGCGTATTATTAGCTAAAGACTTTTTTACCATTGTTTCGTTACTCGACTCGCATTATTTATTGCCTCAAAGTTATAACGTAGAAATAGTTACGACAGACGGTGCACCTATAACAAGCTCAAGTAATTCAATTGTTGTTGCCGATAATTCGCTTTCTGACAAACCGTATGATTTAGTGATTATTCCACCAATTGAGGGTTCTAAATTAAAGAGTATGCCCTCTAGCAGTATATTAATAATTGAATGGTTAATACCTAAAATCAATAGTAGTACGTCTATTCTCAGCTTAAGCACTGGTTCTTATTTTTTAGCCGCCACAGGCGAGTTAAATAAAACAGCCATTGCAACTCATTGGAGTTTGATTAAACCATTGAGTAAACTATTTCCCGACTGCCAGTTTATTAATCATAAATCGTATTTAAAAATGGGAAGTATCTATACAACGGGCTCTTTTGAGGCGGGAATAAGTGTACTACTAGAAATAGTTGCAAAAGACAAAGGCGATCGCTTTTCCCAGCAATGTGCCACACATTTACTTATTTCTGACTCTGGTCAGTTAAATTTTGCATTACCAAAATATAGTAGCCACAGAGACGAAAAAATTAGTGAAGTGCAAGACTGGATCTATAATCACTCAAGCAGCGTAATCACAATCGTTGAGTTAGCAAAATACTTTAATTTTAGTGAACGCAATTTAAAGAGACGATTTACGCAAGCAACCGGTATATCTATAAATAGGTATGTGCAAGAAGTGAGAATAGACAAAGCCAAAAAACTGTTACTGTCTACAGATAAAACCGTAAACGAAATATCAATTAACGTAGGCTACGAAAACAGCAGTTTCTTCACCCGCCTGTTTAAAAAAAATACAGGGATAACACCCGCAAAGTGGCGTAAAAATGAATAATAAGTTTTAATTTTTGGGCACTTATGCCCATGTGTCTAAATGCTCGATACCATCGTCATCTTGATTAACGCTTTTTTTATGGGTTGATGGTTGAGTCTCATCACTTAAACCGTTTAGTTTTTTCTTTTTCTGTAATTCTCTCTTTTTTTTGTTTTCAAGTTCTACTTTTTCACTCGCCGCGCTATTTTGCACACCTGCAATATGGAATGCCCCTTTAGTTTCAATTGACAGTCGCGTTATTCTACCCAAATAAGGGATCATCATATCCATTAATACATCCTTAAAGCCAAAGCCTAGTTGTGAGTGAAAATCAACCAATTGATATAATACAAACTAATGCGGTTACATCTATAGTATCGGCAGTTATAAGATATGCTTTAATTAAGCTTAAAAAACACTTGCCATAGTGGTGCATAATATGTTTTTATAATCGCGAAATTTATTAAAACAGATATTTGTTGAGCGTTACGTTAGTAACGAGCAGCACAAAGGAAATAAAATGCGCTTAAACCTGACAACAGTACATCATCACCACCATTCACCGGAATAACCTGTCAGGTCTTTCGCTGAGAGGTTATTCCTAAAAGGAACCTCTGGCGATTCAAAACACATTGATTCATTTTCGCCCTGAGGTTCCCCTCGGGGTTTTTAGTTTTTAAATTAAAGGAAAATGAATAATGAATAACACAAATCGTCTACGTATCGCCATCCAAAAAGGCGGACGCCTGTCTAAAGATTGTCAAGATTTACTAAAGCAACTAGGTGTTAAATTAAACCTACGTGAGCAACGCTTAATTGCACACTCAACTAATATGCCAATTGACGTACTTCGTGTGCGCGATGACGATATTCCGGGCTTAGTAATGGACGGTGTTTGTGATTTAGGTATTGTTGGCGAAAACGTACTAGTAGAAGTACAAGCAGAACGTGAACGCCAAGGTGTACCAAGCGAAGTTAGCAAACTAGCAAAACTAGACTTTGGTTACTGCCGCCTTGCACTTGCATGGCCACAAGAGCTTGGCCCACGTGATAAAAGCTGGTTTGAAGGCAAACGTATTGCAACAACCTACCCAGAAATATTAACGCAGTGGTTAAAGCGCGAAGGCATTAATGCAAGCACTGTAATGCTTACAGGCTCAGTAGAAGTAGCCCCACGTGCCGGTCTTTCTGATGCAATTTGTGATTTAGTTTCTACCGGTGCAACGCTAGAAGCGAACGGCTTGATTCAAGGTGATACAATTTTAGAATCAAACGCATGTTTAATTCAAAATAAAGACCTGCAAGATGAAGACAAACTAGCGCTAATCAATAAGCTTATGCCACGCCTTCGCGGTGTTAAACAAGCTAAAGAAAGCAAATACATTATGCTACACGCGCCAAAAACTAAACTTGATGAAATTTGCGAAATTTTACCAGGCTCTGGCCAACCTACTCTACTTGCACTTGCTGGTAATGAAGAGTACGTAGCGCTTCACATGGTAAGCAGCGAAACATTATTTTGGGAAACAATGGAGCAGCTTAAAGCCCTAGGCGCTAACTCTATTTTAGTAATGCCAATTGAAAAAATGATGGAGTAAGTACCATGCTTCGTTGGAATGAGGAATCTTCACAAGTACAAGCAGCGGCGCTAATGCGCCCTGCGGTTTCTGCCAGCGCAAAGGTTGAAGCTATATGCCAAACAATTATGAGCAATGTGAAAGAGCAAGGCGATAAAGCCTTACTTGATATGGCTAAAAAGTTTGATAATAGAGCTAACCCTCGTTTACGTGTACCGCTTGATGAAATAAACGCATCAGAGCAAGCACTAAGCGCAGAGCTTAAATACGCAATTGACACCGCTTATGCAAACGTTAAACGTTTTCACGAAGCGCAATTGCCTAAAGATATTAAGTTATCAACCCAACCTGGCGTTGAATGTGAACTGAAATATCAGGCCATCGAAGCTGTGGGTATTTATGTACCTGGTGGCAGTGCTCCACTGCCATCATCGGTTATTATGCAAGGTGTACTTGCACAATTAAGTGGTGCTAAAACCGTCGTTCTTGCAACTCCTGTGCAAGGTGATGAAAGCATTAACCCTGCGATATTATATGCAGCTAAGTTATGTGGCATTACAACTTTAATTGAAAGTGGTGGTGCAGGTGCAATTGCCGCAATGGCCTACGGCACTGAATCAGTGCCTAAAGTGAACAAAATTTTTGGCCCGGGTAATAGCTTTGTAACGATGGCAAAACAGCTTGTTGCGCAAACAATTCCTGGTATGGCAATCGATATGCCAGCAGGCCCTTCTGAAGTACTAGTTATTGCAGATGAGCGTGCAAACCCAGAATTTATAGCGGCAGATTTACTCTCGCAAGCTGAGCACGGCGCAGACTCGCAAGTTATTTTATTATGTAACAGCGAAAGTATCATTGAGCAAACGCAGCAGGCTCTTACACGTCAGCTTGTTAAATTAAGCCGCAAAGAGACAGCCGAGCAAGCTCTGGCTAATTCATCACTTATTTTAGTGGACTCTGTTGAGCAAGCATTTGACGTATCAGCGCAATATGGCCCTGAGCACTTAATTTTGCAATTAGCAGATTCAACACCTTACTTAGATAAAGTAAAAAATGCAGGCTCGGTATTTGTTGGCGACTACACGCCAGAATCAGCGGGCGATTACGCATCGGGTACTAACCACGTGTTACCTACCTACGGTTACAGTGCAACCTATTCAAGCTTAAACTTGCTTGATTTTTTCCGCACTTACACAGTACAAACTATAAGTAAAAGTGGCCTAACACAGCTGTCAAAAGCTATTTTACCACTAGCAGATGCAGAAGGCCTTGATGCACACGCAAATGCGGTTTCAATTCGTTTAGAGGCAATTAAAAATGAGCAATGAGAGCGCACAAGCGACTAGCTTATTACCACAAAATATTGCAGCCCTTGCTGCCTACAGCTCTGCTAAAAGTGAAAAGCTAACAGGGTCAACGTGGTTAAATGCCAATGAAAGCCCGTACGCTAAAAATATTGAACTGAGTATTGAAGATTTAAATCGCTACCCAGATCCACAACCACAATTGGTTATTGACCGCTATGCTGCGTATGCAGAGCTTGAAAGCGAAAACGTATTAATGACGCGCGGCGCCGATGAAGGCATTGAGCTTTTAGTACGTACCTACTGCGAACCTGCAAAAGACAGCATTGCGTTATTTTTGCCAACCTACGGTATGTACAAAGTAACCGCTGATACGCATAACGTTGCAATCAATGGCTTAACCCAAGCGCTATTACTTGATGGCAGTGTTGATGAAATAGTTGAGGCAGTGGGCAGCTCAAAACTGGTGTTTATTTGTAATCCAAATAACCCAACAGGTAGCATAACCCCCCTTGAAAAAGTAAAAGCACTGGCAACAGCGCTTGCCGGTAAGGCCTTAGTTATTGTTGATGAAGCCTATATTGAGTTTTGCCCTGAGCAAAGTGCTACAGCGCTGATTAACGAATATAGTAATGTAGTGGTACTGCGCACTTTATCTAAAGCGTTTGCACTTGCAGGGCTAAGAACCGGTTTTACACTTGCACAAGAAAGTGTACTTGCACCTATTCGCAAAGTGATTGCGCCGTATCCGGTATCGGGTGTGGTAGCAAGTATTGCAGCACAAGCCATAGCACCTGATGCCATTACATCAATGCGCCGACAAGTAACTATTTTAAATAGTTTAAAAGCTAAACTTGTACAGTGGTTAAACGCATCTCCTGCTGCATTAAAAATTCTCACTGGTGAAGGTAACTTTGTTACCTTAAAATTAGCCGACAAAAACTACTTTAAAGTAGCACTTGAACAAGGTTTAGTGATGCGCGCGTTTACCCTATACGGTGAAGACGATTGGCTACGTATCTCCATTGGTAATGAGCAAGAACTTGAGCAAGTAAAAATTTGGTTAGATGGCCTTGATAAGCCAGCAACCTCACCTCTTTTATCAGGACAAGAAGTATCATGAGTAACCCCTATTTATTTATTGACCGTGACGGCACCATAATTGAAGAGCCAATCACCGACAAACAGGTAGACAGCCTAGAAAAATTAGCGTTTTTACCTGGTGTTATCCCGGCTTTATTACAGTTACAAGCCGCAGGGTACCGTTTAGTGATGGTATCGAATCAAGATGGCTTAGGCACAGACAGCTTCCCGACTGCTGACTTTGACATAGCCCAAGATAAAATGATGGACATAATGCAAAGCCAAGGCATTAGCTTTGATGAAGTATTGATTTGTCCACACTTTGACGAGCAAAACTGTGATTGCCGTAAACCTAAAACAGGTTTATTAACTGAGCTTATGCGCTCTGGCAAAGTTGATTTAGCACGTTCATATGTAATTGGCGATCGCCAAACCGATATTGGCCTTGCTCAAAATTTATGTTGTGAAGGCATTTTGTATGATGGCAGCTGGCCTGCCATTGTTACAAAGCTTACAACTGCCAATCGCGAAGGCCGTGTTACGCGTAACACCAAAGAAACCCAAATTGATGTAGCCATAAACCTAGATCAAACTAAAAACGGTAGTATCGAAACAGGCCTTGGCTTTTTTGATCATATGCTTGATCAAATTCGCACCCACGCCAACATTGGTCTAAATATTAAAGCGAAAGGCGATTTACACATAGACGAGCACCACCTTGTTGAAGACATAGGTATTGCCCTAGGTGTTGCGCTTAAACAAGCGCTTGGCACTAAATCGCAAATAGCGCGCTATGGTTTTGCGCTACCTATGGATGAATGTAAAGCTGAAGCACAAATTGACTTATCGGGGCGCGCTTCGTTTGTATTAAACGCTAATTTTAGCCGCGAAAAAGCAGGCGATTTAGACGTACAAATGGTGGAGCACTTTTTCAAAAGCTTAAGCGATAATGCCGCTATTAGCCTTATTTTATCGGTCAGCGACGGTAACTGTCATCACCAAGTAGAAGGCTTATTTAAAGCGTTTTCACGTGCCCTTCGTATGGCAATAGCACAAGACACGACCCAACAAACAGCCAGCTCTAAGGGATGTTTATGATTGCCATAATTAATACCGGGTGTGCCAATATAAATTCAGTACGCTTTGCCTTTGAACGCTTAGGTCAAACGCCAACAGTCATTACCTCACCAGAGCAATTAGCTGGTTTTGAGCGTGCAATATTACCAGGCGTTGGACATGCATCTGTTGCCATGAAACGCCTTGTAGATAACGGCTGGCAACAAGCTATAAACGAATACCAGCGCCCACTTATGGGAATTTGCTTAGGTATGCAGTTACTGTGCGAAAGCACCGAAGAAGGTAACGTACAATGCTTAGGTAAAATACCAGGCCAAGTAAAAGCCCTTGATGTTGGCAATTTAACATCGCCGCATATGGGTTGGAATAACTTAAGCGTAAATAAAGAGCATGCACTCACCAAAGGCTTAACACAAGACGAGCAAGTGTACTTTGTACATAGCTTTGCGCACACCGTAAACGATGCAACACTTGTAAGCGGCGAATACGGCCAAACCTTTTCAGCCATAGTTGCAAAAGACAACTACGCTGGCATGCAATTTCACCCAGAGCGCAGTGCAAAAGTAGGCACACGTTTATTACAAAATTTTGTTGATTGGCAGTTATAAACGGCCCATTAACCAACAATAAAGAGATTATTTGTGATTATTCCAGCATTAGACGTATTACAAAATCAAATTGTTCGTTTATACCAAGGTAAGTACGACACCGCTCAGTTTTACCCTTTTGAGCTTGGCGCACGTTTAAAAGAATACGCCGATAGCGGCGCAGGTAAATTGCACCTTGTAGATTTAGAAGGCGCACGCGATCCAAGTAAAAAACAGTGGCAACATATTCAAGCTGCAACTAAAGCGCTTAACGTACCGTATCAAGTGGGCGGCGGTATTCGCTCAGAGCAGGATGTAAGCGATTGGCTAAAAGCCGGTGCTAACCAAGTTGTTATTGGTTCAATGGCGGTAGAAAAACGCGAGCAAGTAAAAGCCTGGATAGAACAATTTGGCGCAGAGCACTTTGTTATTGCCCTTGATGTAAATAAAACAGCCACGGGCTGGGCTCCTGCAACCCATGGTTGGTTAAGTGAATCTGAGTTTGGTTTACTTGAGCTTGTAGATTTTTATGTAAGCTTGGGCGTTATTGACTTTTTATGTACGGACATCAGTAAAGATGGCACCATGACTGGCCCATCGTTTGAGCTTTACGAAGATTTAACTCGCCATAACAGCAGCATTAAAGTGCAAGCTTCGGGTGGCGTAAGTTCACTTGATGACATTAAAAAGCTTAAAGAGCTTGGTGTAGGTGGCGTTATTTTAGGTAAGTCACTACTTGATGGCGCATTTAGTGTTGAGGAGGCGTTGGCATGTTATCAAAACGCATAATCCCGTGTTTAGATGTAAAAGACGGCCAGGTAGTTAAAGGCGTTAAATTTAAAGGCCACGAAATAGTGGGCGATATTTTAACAATGGCAAAAGCATACAGCGATGCCGGCGCCGATGAACTGGTTTTTTATGAAATCAGCGCAAGTGTTGAAAAACGCCTACTTGATGTAAATTGGGTAGAGAGCATTGCCCGCCACATCGATATTCCATTTTGTGTGGCTGGCGGTATTAAATCGGTAGCCGATGCAGCACGTGTACTAGAGCGTGGCGCTGACAAAATAAGTATTAACAGCCCTGCTATTGCCCGCCCTGAGCTTATAAAAGAGCTACACGATGAATTTGGTAAGCAATGTGTTGTTGTAGGTATTGATAGCTTTTACGATGAAGTGACCGGCGAGTATTTAGTGTATCAATTAACCGGCGATCCTAATGCATCAAGCCGTACACGTTACAAAACCGAGGAATGGGTTAAACGCGTACAAGACTTAGGCGCAGGCGAAATTGTTTTAAACTGTATGAACCAAGATGGCGTACGTAACGGTTACGACAATGAACAGCTAAGTAAAATGCGCGCATTGTGTAATATTCCTTTAATCGCATCAGGCGGTGCAGGCAGTATGCAAGACTTTGTTGATGTATTTAAACAAAGCGAAGTCGATGGCGCATTAGCAGCAAGCGTTTTTCACAAAAATGTGATTAACATTGGCGAATTAAAACAATTTTTAACTGATAACCAAGTGGCAGCAAGACTATGCAAGTAACACAACAAAACCAAACTCAAGTAGATTTTGCTAAAAGCGAAATGATCCCTGCGATTGTTCAAGATGCTCGCTCTGGTGTTATTTTAATGCAAGGCTTCATGAACAGCGAAGCACTAAAGGTAACGCTTGAAAGTAACAAAGTAACCTTTTACTCGCGTTCAAAGTCACGTTTATGGACCAAAGGTGAGTCATCAGAAAACTACTTAAACGTAGTATCGGTGCATACCGATTGTGACTACGACTCAATTTTAGTACTGGCTAATCCAGAAGGCCCAACATGTCACTTAGGCACACAAAGCTGCTTTGGTGATGATGCAAAACCTAGCCTAAGCTTTTTAGCGCAATTAGAAGATGTGATTGTTGAGCGTAAAAACGACGACCCAGCAAAAAGCTACACCGCTTCATTATTTGCTAAAGACTTAAGCCGTAGCTGTCAAAAAGTGGGCGAAGAAGGCGTAGAAGTAGCGCTTGCCGCAATGAAGCACGATAACGATGAGCTTACTAACGAATCGGCTGATTTAATTTATCATCTTACTGTATTACTACAACGCCAAGGCTTAGCCCTAGAAGACGTTGTAAAATGCCTGCAAGGTCGCCATAAATAACGCGTGCTAAAGTAAGTTAAAAAGAGGCTCATATTTTATGGGCCTTTTTATTTTCCCTTTTAGTTGAATAAATGATGTGTGTTATAGTGCATGGCTCAATTTATCGGTTACTGTGAACTATGAAAAACTATATTATCCTTCTTATTATCGTGTTTATTTTAGCGGGCTGTACAAGCAAAACTAATCAGACTACAACCAAAGCTACTACAACGAATCAGTCTGTAAAAACCACAGTCACATCCGATGAATGTAGCAGCATAAATAAACTAATAAATGGTTATGAGTTTGGTTTTAATTCAATCAAAACAGATAAAGTGAATAACCCGTTTTCAAACCAATGGCGCACTAATACTCATATCATTGGATCTGCCTGTACAATTACTTTAAATAAGTCTGAGCAAGTAAGTTACCAATGCCAAACACCTGTTAAAGCGCAAACGCATGCAGTAAATTCGCATCAAACACTTGCTGAACAGTTACGCCAATGCCTATCAAAAACAGGTTGGTTTGAAAGCCAAAAAGAAACAGCCAGTTCAATTTACAGCACCTTTGTACTTGATACTAAAAATCCGGTTATTACACTGTCTACAAATCAAGAAGGTAATGGGTTTTCTACTCGCTTTGAAATTGCTCCACCGTTAGGATTTTAATAATGCGAAAAACGAATAAAAACACATCTAAATTAAAAAGCGACTGTTTAGGCATATGTGAACGTCGCAGCGGTTATTGCACTGGGTGCGGTCGAACTAATGAAGAAATATTTGATTGGATCATTCTCTCTCAAGAAGAAAAAAACGCCATTTTAGCACAGCCGCGAGCTGACTTAAAAAATCCATAAATTTGCCACTTGCGTGTAACAGCCCCTCTTTAGTATTGCTGAAAACGCTAGGGGGTGAACATCATGGCAGCATTATTTGTAATAAACTTAGCGCGCTCAACGCAGCGACTCGCAAATACTCAAACGCAACTGGCACGTGTTAGCTTGCCATTTGAACGTATTGATGCCGTAGATGGCGCACAATTGAGTACACTACAAAAGTACCTACATTACAGCCCGCAATTGAATAAACAACAGTATCACTATCCGCTAAGCAATGGCCAAATTGGCTGCTATTTAAGCCACCGTAAAGCATGGCAAAAAATAGTTGATGAGAAATTAAAATACGCGATTGTGCTAGAGGATGATTTTTATATTGATGACAGCATTCATAATGCGATTAAAAATATTGAGCAGTTAAACCAGCCCTGGCAACTTATTAAACTCGCAGCCTATGAAAACCGCACTCGCCCTATTGCCTATCAGCAAAACCTAAATAACCACCAGCGATTAGTCATACATAAAAAGCTAATGACTGGCTGCTGCGCTACAGCAATAAGCTATGAAGGGGCTAAACAATTACTTAAAGCCACAGCTCAATTTGGCCGCCCTGTAGATTGCGACTTACAACATATTTGGGAAACCCACGTAAATGGTTTTTCGCTTATGCCATACCCTGTTTCGCAAAATACCGACATACAGAGCGATATTGCAAGCTGCGCTACTAAAACCAAGGTTAAAAAAGCTTTTTTGAGGCGTAAAGCACAACAAATTAAAAGCTGTATCTTTAATAAGGTTTATACAAGCGCCTTTGTAAAAAAATTTAAACAGAATGAAAAAGGAGCCTCAAAGGCTCCAAGTTTAATTACTCAACGCTTATAACATCCTTAAAAGCTGAGAACCTGGTATGCCAGTTTGCGGTAATAACGCAGGGGTAACTGCAAATACTTCTGGGATTTTACTACTGATTTCGTTCATCTTTTTGCGGTTATTTTGTTTATCATAAACATAGTATTTAAGGATATTTCCGTATACATCATCTTTTGCATCAACCTGCTCTAGAGTTTTTAATGCCTTATCGTAATCAGCAAGGTAAATATATGCCAGTGCTAAGTTATCAGAAGAGCCAACATGTAGTTTCCCTCCAAGCTGTTTTGATAAATCTTCAAGCTCTACAACTGCAAGCTCATAACGCCCTAGTTGTATATACGCGGTTGCTAGTGAATTTTTTAAAAAGTAAGGCGGGTTACTACCAGGCTCATACCATTTTTCGTAAGCACTTAATATATCTTCATATTGCTCAAGTTTAGAGTAAACGTGATTTAGCAGCCTAAAGCTTTGTAGTTTGATTTCAGCTTCTTCAAAACCAGCAAGTTTATCTCTATTTAAGTGCCATTGTTGAATGCCTTGCGCAGCTTGGGTTAACAGTTCAGAGTTATCACTTTTTGCCCCTGCTGCACTTTTAAGAAGTTGTGCAAGTTGTTGATTATAAGCTTCACTTTTTACAGGTACCTGAGAAGTTTTACTACTTTGCTGTTTACTACTCGTATTACCATCTACAATTTGCGCTGCAGCTAAAGCACTAAAAGACATTGCCGCCGCGACCATAACCAAATATTTACTTTTCATTGTTTTTTCCTTGTTTAACATTTTGATCCTCTGAATATTAAAGCTCTTAGAATGAGCAATATTCAAAAGTGGGGGGGTAAAAAAGTTGTTTTTATTTATAACGTTTTGCTTTTTTAGTAATAAACTGGCTAAATCTAATTGGTATTTATCTTTTAGCTTTTCCATACACAATTCGTCACAGCTCAGTTCAAGTTGTTCTCGCGCTAAACCAGTTAACTTTAAGCAGATAGGATTCCACCATAAAACGCTTTCTATAAAACAAATAAGCCACGTCCAATAAATATCACCTTGTTGTAAATGGGTTGCCTCGTGCTGAATGACTGAATCTAATTCTTCACGATTTATCATCGTCGACTCTAACCAAATAACAGGCTTTATTAATCCGGTAGCAAAAGCTGGCTCTGTATGGGTTGTTAGCCTAATTGGATACTGATTGTTGATGTGTTTAAGTTCAGGACTTGGCTTTGAGTTAATGTATAGATTTTTTATAAGCTTTACATATAAGCCCATGCGTAATAAAAACAATCCAAAACCGGCTAAAACTAAAACCATAAAAACATTACTAAGTGATGGCAATAAGTCCCATATACCCATATCGCTTTGTAATTCGTCCTTAGTTGCTACTTGTTCAGCGTTTGGTATTAATGCTTTAACATCGGGAATTAATTGCGCCACGTTGAATGTGTAACGATTTGTCCCTTCAAATAACGGTAGCTGGGAAAAGTACTGCCAAGGGACAAACCAACATGCCAAGGCAATCATTAAAATGTAAAAGTTTAATCGTGCAGGGGCATTTTTTAATCCTTTTACTGTAAGTAAAATACATAAGCTAATAAGCGTGCAAGTTAGTAAATAATCCGTCATTACCCTCTCCTTTAATCTAACTTCTTATTTTTTAAAAGCGTTTGTAAGTATTCTATATCTTCATCATTTAGCTTTTCTTCTTTGATAAAGTGGGCAATTAAACTACGAGAATTACCTTTAAAAAATCGTTGCATAAAACTAGGCATAGCTTGCTCCGATAACGTGTCTTGAGTCACGATTGTTCTAAATACGATAGCTCGCCCTTCAAGCCCACAGCGCTCTATAGCACCTTTTTGCTCTAGCCTATCAACAATGGTTTTAACCGTTGTATAAGCTACTTTTTTATCTTTTTGTTTATCTGATAAAAGTACTTTATGTAGTTGACTCGCAGTACAGGGTTCTTCCTGCCAGAGCAGCTGCATAATATCCATTTCAAAATCACTAAGTTTCATTGTCGCTCCTATTACTACATTTGTAGTTGTACTGTTACAAATGTAGTAGTAAGTAATCTTAGTGTCAATACAAAATTGTCATATGAATAAAAAACAAACGGTAGAAATATAAAAGTCTTAGGAAGGTTTTATAAAAAAGGTAGATAAAATAAAGAGGTATACTTATTAATCGATTTTAGAAAAACATAAAAAACGAGAGTGTATTTTCAACTAACGCTTTTTATGTTTTAAGCTTTTTATGAAAGGTAGTGAGGTAACTATGCTTTATCGAGCGCTTGGCTTACATCCGCAATTATGTCAGCAATGTTTTCAATACCGACTGATAGGCGAATTAAATCGCGGCTCACACCTGCGCTTGCAAGCTCTTCATCGTTTAATTGACGGTGCGTGGTTGATGCTGGATGACAAGCCAGCGATTTAGCATCGCCAATATTAACTAAACGCAGGATCATATTTAGCGCATCAATAAAACGCGTGCCTGCATCAAGTCCGCCCGCGATACCAAAACTTAAAATGCCTGAGGCCTTACCACTGGTAATTTTTTTACTCATTGCGTTATAAGGGCTTGATGTTAAACCCGCGTAGTTAACCCAAAGAACTTTAGGGTGATTTTCTAAGTATTCAGCCAGTTGCTGCGCGTTTTCGCAGTGGCGATCCATTCTTAAGCCTAAGGTTTCAAGGCCGATTAAAATGTCAGATGCGTTTTTAGGGGCAAGCGCTGCACCAGTATTTCTCAGTGGCACTACTCTACAACGTCCAATAAAGGCTGCTTCTGCAAAAGCGTCGGTATACACAACATTATGATACGACGGATCGGGCTCATTCATCATTGCAAAACGTGTGGCATTGGCTTTCCAATCAAATTTACCTGAATCAACAATCATACCGCCAATAGCTGTACCGTGTCCGTTTATATACTTTGTCAGTGAATGAACCACTATATCGGCACCTAACTCAAATGGACGGCATAAATACGGGGTCGCCACAGTATTATCAACAATTAGCGGCACACCTTTGCTATGAGCAATCTTAGCTAAACGCTCAATATCGACAATATTACCTGCAGGGTTACCGATAGATTCACAAAAAACAGCACGGGTGTTGTCATCAATGGCATCTTCGAATGCGCTAAAGTCATCAGCCTTAATCATACGCGCTTCAATACCTTGGCGGGGTAATGTATGGGCAAATAAATTATACGTACCGCCATATACTTGGCTGGTGCTGACAATATTAGTGCCTACTTCACATAAGCATTGAATCGCATAGGTAATAGCTGCCATGCCCGAGGCTACCGCTAGCGCACCAATGCCCCCTTCCATTGCAGCAATACGCTGTTCAAGCACGGCATTAGTAGGGTTCATTATGCGGGTGTAAATATTACCTGGTACTTTTAAGTCGAATAAATCTGCACCGTGTTGCGTGTTATCAAACGTGTAGGATGAGGTATTGTAAATAGGTACTGCTGCTGATTTCGTGGTTTCTTCAGACTCGTAACCATGGTGCAGTGCTAATGACTCTAATTTCATAATTAATTCCTTTAGTAAATTATTAAAACATACCACTTAAAGGTAATTAAATGCACATAAAAATATAAAAGCAAAATAAAGAGATATTATAATCAATAAATACACAATTTAAGATTAAACTAGTTGATTTTATTTTAGAGCACCTACCAGCTAATACTAGAGCATGAACTAAACTTGTTAATTCTTATTGTCTATTAAATTATCACCTCAATAGATAGCAGACGCTGAATGTGAAGTACTGATATAACTCGACCGATTTAAGAGCCATGGCACAGTAAAAACCCAACAAATACGCCTTCATGCTGCTGTATATGGAAGTAATAAATTAAACGAAGTCTTAAATCGATTTATGTTTGAATTAGAAAACCATTTAAAAAATGTTATTTAAACACGGTAGTTACATCGCACCCGTTACAAGGTTTACTGCAAGTTAACTATAAAAACGTATCGAAAAATCAATGAGGTCCTGCTCAGGTATTGGTTTACTAAAATAATATCCTTGAGCTAGATCGCAACCAAGTTCTTTTAATATTGTGAGTTGTTCTTTTGTTTCTACGCCTTCAGCGACAACTTTTAACCCTAAACCATGTGACATGGCAATTGTTGCTTCTACTAAACTGTAATCCTCATTATTTTTTGTAATCCCATTTATAAAACCACGGTCTATTTTTAGTACATTAAACGGGTACTTCCTTAAATAACTTAACGAGGAATAACCTGTGCCAAAATCATCCATTGACAATATAACACCTAAATTTGTTATATCGTTTAATGTGTCTGTAATGCTGGACTCTCCACTCATTAAAACACCTTCTGTAATTTCAAGTTCAAGACTTTGAGGTTCAATGTTCGCATTTGATAACGATGTTTTGATAAAGTTGAACAGGCTCAGGTCTTTAAATTGGCTAGGAGATAAATTTACTGCAATTGAAAAATTTCTGTTGAGCTGTTCTACGTTCTTCCATCGATTGAGTAAACTAAGTGACTCTTCAATAACAAACTCACCAATAGATATGATCACGCCTGTTTTTTCTGCAATAGGGATAAACTCATCTGGTGCCACACTGCCTAGTACAGGGTTTAGCCACCTGAGTAATGCTTCTGCCCCTATAATTTCGTTCTTTTTAACATCAAATTGCGGTTGGTAATAAAGAATGAATTCATTGCGCTGCAAAGCACCTCGCATTTGCTCTTCTATTGTTAAGCGTCGTTGGATTACAGTATTCATTTGATTAGTAAAAAACGAGTATGTATTTCGACCCAGAGCTTTGGCTTGATACATTGCCGTATCGGCGTTTCTTAATAAGTCAGACACAGATTTGCCATTATCTGGAAAGATTGCTACCCCAATGCTAATTGTTAACATTAACTCTCGCCCCTCAATTGTGAAAGGTTCTCGAAAATTCTGCAGGAGTTTTTCGGCAATACCCACGGCATTTTGTTGAGTGGAAATTCCTTTTGACAAAATAATGAACTCGTCGCCACCTAAGCGACCAATTGTGTCAGCTTTTCTTAATGCCCTTTGTAAACGATTGGCTGTTTCAATTAAAACTTTATCGCCTGCTTCATGACCTAGTGAATCGTTAATTTTTTTAAAATCATCTAAATCTAAGAAAAATACCGCTGCTTTTTCATCATTACGAGTCGCCTCAACTGTTAGCTGTGATAAACGGTCAAGAGCGAGTAAACGGTTTGGTAATTGTGTAAGGCTATCGAAATAAGCTTGTTTACGAATGAGTTGCTCTGATTGGTGTTGTTCTGTTATATCTCGAGTAATTATCATTATTTGGTCGTATTTTAAAACTTTGTTAATTCTTGCTTCAAAATACACCTGCCCTTGAGGAACGGACAGCTCATATTTAAACGTTACAATTTCATCTTGTTCAATTGCTTTTTCTATGTAAATTTCAAACTTTTTAGCAACACTCTTCGGTAAAATATCAAGCATATTATTACCAACAAATTGGTCAGGGGAGACATAGAGGGCATCTTGATTATTAGCATGGTAATCGATAATTATTCCATTATAGTCCATTAAAAAAAGCAAGTCTGGGATTGCTTCAAAAATGGTTTTTAGCATTTGTTCTTTAAATGTGGCAATGGCTTGGGCTTTTTTGACATCCGACAAATTAATGTCTATACAATACATTTGCTTGTTTTTAAATTCATTTTCAAACATTGCGTGGCTTGAATAAACGTATATGTCAGTTCCATTTTTATGTTTAAGTAATATTTCTGCAGCAGGGATTGCTACGCCTTCATTGATCCACTTTGTATGAGCCTCAATTACCATGTCTCTCATAGGGGCTGGTACTATCAGTTCTTCTAGCTTCTTTCCAAGTGCTTCCTCTTGTTTATAGCCATAAAGGAGTTCACTCCCTTTGTTCCAATACACAACTCGTCTTTGCTCATCATAACCTTGCACTGAGATTGAATTAACACTTTCAAATAATTGGTGCAATGAATCGTTAGTTACAAACTGTTTAGATAATTGATTTACAATTGAGTTGGCAGTCATGCTGAGTCTATCTCCTTTAAAATTTCCTTATTTTATAATAGAAGTTAATTGTTGAATTTCCATACACATATATTTAAAAAATAAGCTTAGGTTTATTATTAATTGTTGGAGCAATAAAAAAGGAGCCTTAGCTCCTTTATTACTATTTTTAAATGCTATTTAGTATCATTGGGGTGCTCAACACCCATCCAAGCTTTGAAAAGGGCTTTTTGTTTCTCACTTGCTTGTAAATTAGCAGTTACCTTTTTAGGTTTATCAAACTTTTCAGTTAATACTAATGTGAGGCTTTGTAATGCATCACGACGAATAAAGTCAATAACTACTTTATCACCAGGTTTAAACGTCTCAAGGCTAGACTTTAAATCTTTATTAACATGGAGCTTATTAATAGCTACAATTTTATCGTTAGTTGTTAAGCCTGCTTTCCACGCGCTACCACCGCGTTGAACATGCGTTAATGTTAAAAGCTGGCCGGTATTTTTAGCCACTGCGTCTATGCTGGCAATAGCCTTAGCAACTTTTGGTCGCTCTAAAGTCAAACCTACTTTATTAAGCAACTCGTCAAAATTAATATTTGCAGGTGAGTCAACATGCTCTTCCCACCAATTTGAATAATCGAGACCTGTCAGGTTTTGTAAAATGCTTAGTACGTCTTTTTCATCGAAGCCCGCTGGTAGCTTATGATTGTTATATAGTGCTTTATGCACATCACGGTAACTTACTTTTCCCGCTGTTTTTTCTAGTAAGTCAATATCAAGTACCATTGACAACAATGAGCCTTCTGAATATATGTTGGTACTGTAGTTGCGTCCGTGATCCCCACCTTGGTTAATCCATTTATCAAAACTCGTTTCACTGGCACTTTGAACTTCTCTGCCTGGTGTTTGTAAGTGTCGATTTATGGTTTTTGTTAGGCCTTTAAAGAACTCATCTGTCGTTTCAATGCCTGAACGCACTAATAAATGATCCTCAAAGTAGCTTGTTGAGCCTTCTGCAATCCAAAGTAATTTTGAGTAATTCATATTGGTGTAATCGTAAGGTACCAATCCATTTGGACGATATGCTTTTACATTCCAAGTATGAATAAACTCATGAGCTGCTGTGCTTATGAAACCTAAATAATCTTCACGAGAGCCAAATCGATCACGCGGCCTTTGAATTATGGTCGAATTTAAATGCTCGGTTGCACCACCAGCGCCAGAAGTAGCATGCACCATAAATACATACCGCTCATATGGGTAACTATCCCAAATTACATTACCGGTTGTTACTAGCTTTTTAAGATCACGCAGCATTAATTCAACGTCGTAGTTACCCTCTCCCCAAATAACTAATTCGTACTCACGTCCATCAACGTTAAATGAGTGAAGTTGGTTAATACCTGTTTCGATAGGCGAGTCCACAAGCACATCGTAATTAGCTGCCTTGAACGAATGAGTGGAATCTAAATTATCCATTCCAGATACTGAACGCCACTGTTTCGGAACATCTAAATTAACCGTTACAGGCTCTTGTCGAAATGATTCGCTAAACATAAAAAAGCCAGAAGCGTCTATAAAAGCGTGGCTATCATCAATATGGCGAGCACGTTTACCAAGCTCGTTTGCATAGACCTGATACCCTACACTTACTTCTGTTGGTGTATCAATGTGAACACGCCATGTGCTGTGATCAATTTTTTCCCACTTTAAAGGATTACCCTCTTTATCTGTTGGGTTAAAGTAACGTACGCCATTGGCAAGATTTAGTATTTCATAACGACCGGTGCGCCAAGAAGGTAATTTAATATCAAGATGGGCTTGTGCTGATTTAGGGAATTGAACGCGCACATCACCAAGATGGTGTTGGGGCTGTTCAATACTCAATGAGTAGTTAACATCTGCAAATGCAGATGCAGATAACGCAGCACAAATTGATAAAACTAATAACTTTTTCATAGAAACCTAATTAAGACCTTAATTGTATTCAAGGTTAACAAGCGAACATTTAAATGTGAATTAAAAGCGATAAACACTCATGTATACGAGTTTGTACGCACTAGGTTAATAAAATTATAGAGTTTTTACCGAGATAACTACACTTAATATAAATTTGTTGTAGACTTAGAATAATAAAATTACAAATCATGGTGGCTTGCCTAGGTGTCAGAAAAATCTACTGCTACAGAGAAAAAACTTAAACAAGCAATTGGTGCGCGCATGGCACTTGAAGACGCGCGAAAACATCAAGTAGACACCCTTTCTATTTTCTCATCTAAATTATCTTTAGCCTGTAAGGGTCTAGATACGGAACTTGATAACAGACTTGCTAACTTTAGAAGCGCATTAAATAAAGGCGTTGGTTTTGACGATTTATCCCCTTTAATCGACGAAACAATAGAGCTGTTAAAAAAGCAAGAAGCCATACAACTATCGCAGCAACGTGACCTGCAAGAAAGTGTTTTATCTGCTGGCAGACAACTACAAAAAACCAAAGGCTTGCCAGAGGGTACACGCCGCTCGTTAAGAAACTTACTTGATCACGAAATGAATAACGTCCACTCCACTCATGACTTTATTCCGCTACTAGAAAAATTAATAAGCTTTTATCATCAGGCATTAAACACAAAGCTACGTGCTGATAGCAATATTAGCTGTGAGGCCACGCCTGCACTAGCGCAAAAGCTGCTTGAACTCGCTAACGACTTAGTTCTTGAAGATGAAGCAACTGTAGAAATTAAACGTATTAAGAGCATTATATCTGAAAGCGATAATTTAGGGTCTTTGCTCGATACGGCCATAAATATAATTACTGTTGTTGTTAAAAATATAAATAAAGAACGAGAGTCAGCTCAAAGCTTTTTATCGTCGCTTAACCAAACAATTGAAGAACTACACAAATCAATAGTCGCTACAAGTAAGCACTCAACCTCAATGGGGACTGAGTTTGAAAACCTAAATAAAAGTATTAAAAGTAAAATAGAAAGCTTAAACGAAAAAACACAATCTGCGACTTCTATTTCATCATTAAAAGAGCTTGTTGATAATGAGTTAAAGTCGTTAACTCAAGACTTTATGGCAAAAGAAAAACTAGAACGCGAAGACAGAGAAATACTTGTATCTAGTTTTAATGAGATTAATGGCCGTATTGGCACGCTTGAAACAAAGCTTACAAAATACAAAAAACGCTTAAACGATCAACGTTTTAAAAGCCTGCTGGACGGGTTAACAAAATTACCTAATAGAGCCGCTTTTGACGAACGTTACAATCACGAAATGCATTTATTTAATGTTCAGCAATCAAATGTTACGCTGGTCGTTATCGATGTTGACCACTTTAAGTCAATTAACGATAGATTTGGCCACACAGCTGGCGATATAACGTTGCAAGTTATTGCAAAAGCATTACAAAAGTCGATACGAAAATCTGATTTTATAGCACGATATGGCGGTGAAGAATTTGTGCTATTAATGAGCGAAACCACTGTTGATAATGCAGTTGCACCGCTTGAAAAACTCAGAAAGGTTATAAAAAGTATCCCGTTTAAATTTAAAGACAAGCAAATTGAAATAACTATCTCCGTAGGCGCTACGCAATTAAAAAAAGGTGATACGCCAATTAAAGCTTTTGATAGAGCCGACGACGCTCTGTATGAAGCCAAAAATTCAGGTAGAGACCGCCTTTGTATAAGTAAATAATGTCATTCGATTATAAATATTGTAAATGTATGACTCAGTAGTAATTTACATAAATAGCAAGGAGTACGCCCATGTTAATACAGTTAAACCCAACTGGTGTATTAGATTTACTATCTCAGTTGGAGGTTGATTTATTAGAACAATCTTCTACCAGTGAACGTTATAAATTATTTAGGAATTGCGTGTTGGCGGTACTCAATGTAGGCAGCCACACAGACGAAAGTTCTCAAATATACGACAAGTATAAAGATTTTGATATTCGTTTGCTTAGCCGAGAGCGAGGTATAAAAATTGAGCTTGAAAACCCTCCAAAAACAGCCTTTGTAGATGGTGAAATAATCACCGGTATACACGAACATATATTTTCAGTTATTCGCGATATTTTATTTATTTGTCAAAAGTACGAAAAAGACCTGCAAGAACAAAAAGCCATAACTCATATGGTGTTTGATATGCTCAGAAATGCGCATGCACTTCGTGTAAACAGCGAGCCTAATATGGTGGTTTGTTGGGGTGGACATTCAATAAACGAAACTGAGTACAAGTACACCAAACAAGTGGGTTATGAACTTGGCTTGCGTGGATTGAATATTTGTACTGGTTGTGGACCTGGGGCAATGAAAGGTCCAATGAAAGGTGCCACCATTGGCCATGCTAAACAACGTATTAAAAACAATCGTTATTTAGGGTTAACAGAACCCAGCATTATTGCAGCTGAACCCCCTAACCCAATAGTAAACGAACTCGTTATTTTGCCAGATATAGAAAAACGGTTGGAAGCATTTATACGCACAGCTCATGCAATTATTATCTTTCCAGGTGGTGCGGGCACTGCCGAAGAACTATTGTACTTACTAGGGATTTTATTGCATCCTGATAACGAAAAGCAGTGTTTGCCCGTTATTTTAACAGGACCAAAACAAAGTAAAGATTACTTTGAAAAACTCTGTGAATTTATTGAAATGACACTCGGCAAAGAAGCATTAGACAAATTTGAAGTGATTATTGATGATCCGAGTTTAGTAGGTCAAAAGCTAAAATCTAAAATGGCCAATGTACGCGAGTATAGAAAAAGTGAAGGCGATGCGTATTACTTTAATTGGACGCTTAAAATTGATCACGATTTTCAGCAGCCTTTTGCACCCACACATGAAAATATGGCAAGCTTAGACCTACATTTGGATCAACCAAAACAACAGCTTGCAGCAAACTTACGACGTGCATTTTCTGGTATTGTTGCGGGTAATGTTAAAGATGAGGGTGTACGCGCTATTAAACAACATGGACCTTATACCCTCAGCGGCGAGCCTGCCTTAATGCAAGATATGGATGTACTTTTACAGGCTTTTGTTGATCAAGGTCGTATGAAACTTCCTGGTAGTAAGTATATTCCGTGTTACAAAATAAAAGCATGAGTCGTATAGTTTGAAACCCCATTTATTATTAATTGATGCGCTTAATTTAATTAGGCGCATTTACGCAGTTGACGCAAATCAAAAACATAGCAACGAAAAGCAATTGGTGCTTACTTGCAGCGAGCGTGTAGCTCAAGCATGCAAAAAAATGCTTCGCATAACGGATGCAACACATGCTATTGCGGTATTTGATGGGGATAAAAGTTGGCGTTATCACTTTTATGAACATTACAAACACTCAAGAGCCCCAATGCCTGAAACGCTAAAAAGTGCGTTGCATCATTTTAAATCAGCAATAGAGGAAACCGGTATTGTTGTTTTTGAACCAATAAATGATGAAGCTGACGATATTATTGCTACCCTTGCTTGCAAAGCGGCTGATAATAAAATCACGAGTACTATCGTATCCACTGACAAGGGATTTTTACCGTATTTAAACAGTGAAATACATATTTACGATTACTTTAAAAGGCAGCACTTAGATGAACCTGGAATACATGAACGCTTTGGGGTAGATAAAAATAAACTCGTCGATTTTTGGGCGCTTGCAGGCGATAAAACTAATGATATTCCTGGTGTTAAAGGCGTTGGTATAAAATCAGCTCAACAGCTTGTTAATAATTACACCTCTATAAATGAAGCATTGAGCGATGAATTACTTAATTCAGGACTACGCAAAAAGCTTGAAACCAATATGGATATGTACGTTATCTCCAAACAATTGGTTAGTTTAAGAACAGATATAAATTTAGGGTTTAGTTTAAAGCAGCTCAGGCTTAATTAGTCGCAAGTAAATAGCGTGTATTTATAGCAAAACGTATACTAATACCCGTGGTAGTATTTAAGGTAAATAGTGTTGAAAAAGTTTATACGGTATTTAATTTTAGGATTGGGGCTATATGCGCTCATTGCAACTTTGGTGATTGCTTTTTACAAAGACGACCCTCAAGCTATGATTTGGCAAGATCGAGAGTCATTTAACAAGCGCTACATTGAAAAACTTTCGCTAGATTCTCAAACTACACTCAATACCGTACTTGATTATCTTGGTAGCCCAGACCTGACATTTGCTAAGCGGGATAACGAACAAGTATTACAGATTATTTTTTATCGTACTCAGCATATTACGTCAGACGGGATAACGACAATGGATGAATGCACAGGTTTATTATTTAAAAATGGCCAGCTCATTTTATGGGGACCTAGTGCGTACAGTAAATATCAGGAAGAAGTTAGGTGAAGGCATAATGGATGAGCCTCTTGCGAATCGTTTAAAGCAACTGCACGAAAATACGCAGCGTTTTTTAACCGGCTATAATAACAAAGAGCAATGGCAAGCCTTATACCCTATGGCTTGTAAATTAGCTGAACAATATAGAATCTTATACGAACACTGCCCTAATGCACTGTTGTCTAAATTAACGTTATTTAATCCTCAATACAGCTATTCGACTAATTTAGTTATAAGCCAATGTGTAATTACCGCCGGCTTATGCGCTAGCCAAAATTACGATAAAAAACTTACCGAACTTTATATTAGCGCTGCGCTTGTGGAGCATATATGTGTTTGTTCGCAGTTAAATAAGCTAGCTGAACAGTCTAAATTTAGTGCCAATGATAAAAAAATTTGGCAGCTTCGCCACCAATTTGCAGCAAAAATAATGTTGAGCTGCGGCAATAGCGCAGCCCCTATTACACATATACTCGCTAAACTAAATAAATATAAGCAAGCCCTTGTAAACACGCCTAAAACAATGCTTTACGATGGTGGAATTACGCTTGTTGCATTAGCTAATATAATAGCAATGAATATAACTCATACCCCTGCTAAAAAGCACATAAGTTTTTATCAAGCTTTGGCCGACTTATATTTGCGCACGCCAAATCTGTTTGCACAACACTTGGTTAAGTCTTACGTGGCCGACGTGGGACCCTTTTTAGCTGGTAGCCGAGTTATATATCAAGATCAAAGTATGGTTTATTTAGCGACCGACAAACAAAACCGACACATTTTAGTTAACTCAGAAAATAAACAGAAATTAGCTTGGTATAGAATAAAAGCCTCACTAAAAGACACCCCAAAACAGTGGAAGTGTGCAGATATAAAGCTTATATACAGTGTATGGAACAGTGAACATATTACTATTAACGAGCCAAGCAGTTTAGATAAACCAAGGCAACTAATTGAGTTAATTAGTCAAATTAAAGTTAACCAAGAATATAGTTTTAAAGGTTTGAATAAAATAATGGGTCATCACCCTGAGATTATTGCGCGAGTATGTGAAGCCGTAAAACCTTATAATAAAGAACATCAAGCAGCTAAAGATCTCCGCCATAGCTTGTCGATGGTTGGATACAATAACGCACCTGCGATTATTCAGCGCGTTGTATTTGAACAATTGGTGAATTCAACACCTCACCCACTACAAAGGTTTATAGTAAATCGATTAGACAGCTTAGTAAAAATAATGGCTTTATTGGTAGCACCTAATAAGCAGTATCAATTTGAGCACATAACTTTACCTCTGTATGCATATACTCATTTTATGTTAACCCAATGCAGTACTCACTTAACACGAAAAATAGCTATCGATGAAGTGCCTAACAAAACGCTAAGTTCACCATTTAGTGCATTTTTTGGTGTAGCAAGTATTAAAAATGAACACATCGAAGCATTGTTTTCACAATTACTGAGCGATAACCCTTGGGCAAACACGTTGTTACAGGCAGAGCAAACAGCAAAAAAACAGCTAACAAATAAACATAAGCTATGGGTCGCCTTAAAAGTTATTGCGCAACAGGTTTTCAAACCAGAACTAAAATTAACCCCATGGCAACAGCAAATTCTTAGTGAACAACTAAGCTTAAATGGCTGGAATGAAGAGCGCACTTTTTACGACCAATTAGGAAATCTTCAAATATATAACAATATTTAGTTCGGTTATTACCATTATAAATACAAGTTATACCCATTATTTATTCTATAAACTGGCAAAATAAGCGTTAAATTGGTATAAATGCGCCCTTAAAATTTTCAACCATTCACATAAATGACCTAACAAGCAGCTACTCTCTCAGAGTAGTAATTTATGTGCACATCAAACTCTTTAAAGGAAAAGATAATGGCCAAACAAACCATCACAGTGATCAAAGGCGACGGCATCGGTCCTAGCATCATCGACTCAGCACTTGAAATACTAAAAGCCGCAGGATGCGATTTTGATTATGAATTTGTTGATGCTGGCCTAGCCGCTCTAGAAAAAACAGGTGAGTTACTTCCACAAGAGACAATTGATACAATTGCTAAAAACAAAATCACACTTAAGGGCCCGTTAACTACCCCTGTAGGTGAAGGTTTTACGTCTATTAACGTAACACTGCGCAAGCAATTTGGCTTATACGCTAACGTACGTCCAGTAAAATCATTTGTAGGCACTAAAGCACGTTACGATGATATTGATATCATCACTATTCGCGAAAATACACAAGGTATGTACTCAGGCGCTGGCCAAGTAGTGAGCGAAGACGGTAATGAAGCAGAAGCAAAGTCTGTAATAACGCGTGAAGGCGCTGAAAAAATCGTAACATTTGCTTATGAGCTTGCGGTACGAGAAGGCCGTAAAAAAGTAACAGCGGTTCACAAAGCGAACATTTTAAAATCTACTTCTGGCTTATTTTTAAAAGTTGCTCGTGAAGTAGCTGAGCGTTACCCACAAATTGAATCAACAGAGATGATTGTTGATGCAACGTGTATGAAACTTGTAATGACACCAGAAGAGTTTGACGTTGTTGTAACGACTAACCTATTTGGTGATATTTTATCAGACCTATGTGCTGGCTTAGTAGGCGGTTTAGGTATGGCACCAGGTGCAAACATTGGTGAAGATGCTGCAATTTTTGAAGCTGTGCACGGTAGCGCACCAGATATCGCGGGTAAAAACCTAGCAAACCCTACCTCAGTAATTTTAGCGTCTATTCAAATGCTAGAGCACTTAAACATGGGTGACACAGCGGAGCGAATTCGTAGCGCTGTTGCTGATGTAATTAAATCAGGTGACCGTACTACACGTGATTTAGGTGGCAGCCACGGAACAACTGATTTCACACAGTCAGTGATCGATCGCCTGTAATTTAATAAAACGTTCAAAAAAGCCAGCATTTTTGCTGGCTTTTTTATGCCATTTAAGGGCGTTTAAATCTAATTGAAATTAACAACATAAAAATTAATAACCCACCAAGCGACCCTCCACTAGAGCTTGAACCGCTATTAGTTTGAGATTGTGCTACCGTTACGGATAAGTCATCACTAATAACCTCTCCCGTAATTGTGTCGGTTATAGTTAAAGTAACAGAATAACTGCCAGCATTTTGATACGTATGACTTGGGTTTTGAACTTGAGAAAGCTCACTGCCGTCACCAAAATCCCAGCTATATGTATAATTTTTAAACCCACCTAACACATCAGCGTTAAATTGGACCGTTAAATTATTTGTTGAAAAAACGGTATTAACTGCAAGTGGAACATTTACGTTTACATTTACGTTTTGAGATACCGACATTCCTTGGTCGTCAGTCACTGTTAGCGACAATAAATAATCACCCGAGTGTAAATAGTCATATGAAATGCTCTGTGATGCTAGCGAACTGCCGTCGCCTAAATTCCACAAATAACTGTATGGTGCTAACCCTCCTGCAACTTCAGCTTTTGCCGTTAGTAGCCCTTGTGTTATTTCGTAATCAATTTCAGTAATACTCAGGGGTGCGACAATAATGACTGTTGTTGTTGCTACCTGCTCTTCTTCACCGTTGCTTGCAGTAAATTTAACATCATAGCGTCCGTAACTCTCAAAAACGTGCGAAGGGGATAACTCAGAACTTGTTCTGCCGTCACCAAAATCCCAAGTAAACGTATCGGATGGCGAAAGCGTCAATCCATCAACTGTAAAATCTGCTGTGAAATCTGAGAGTGAGTAACTAATGCCATTTGATGGCTCGTAATTTAATAATATTTCTATGCTTTGATTATCGTTTTCTTGGTTTGTGAGCGTAAAACCAAAGCCAACTTGTGGTAATTTAACACCCGATTCAGCTTGTTCTGCAAAGCCATAGTCCACCTCGTCACTAAAAGAGCTGATAGCAGATAAATCGTCATCTCCGAGCCCTGCTCGTTGAGCATAAAGGCTAAATGCGGCATCTCTTATTTGAATAGCGGTATTTGCTGGTGATTGCGTGCCTCCTTTATTGATAGCACGCTGATCTGCGTCAACAACCAATGCAAAACCACTACCGGGGTGCTCAGTTGTATTGTTATCAGTGTGCGACTCATCGCTGTACCACAGTAATAATCCCGGCGAGTAACCTTCTTTTTGTAATCCACTATCTATACCCGAATAGTCACGCAACTGCAGGTAGTAGTAAGATGGCATAGCAAATACATAACTCCCTACTTTTGCAAACCCAGATAAGGTCGTATTACTTTGAGTTTCTGCGTTATTTTGCCAAATTAATGAACCATTTTGCTCAATGCGCATATCGTCAATAACAAAACCATAATAATGCGTATTAGCGTCTGTTAAGTATTGTACTTGTAACTCTATTGTTTGCCCTGCATAAGCAGATAAATCAAATTGATGCGTTAAGTATCCGTTAGGAAGTTGTGCATCAGGATTTAAAAATGAATCACCTGTAATATAAGGACCAATATTGCCATAGAAAGGGTTAGTAGGTTGCGTATAGTTACCCGCGATTGGCACACCATTAACCTTTATTTGAACTAAGTCATAATCTTGCTCAATGCTATAAAAAGCAACAAAGCTCAGCATAAGCGACTCTGTCGTGCTTGGTAAATTAATGGTGTTCACTAAACGAGTATTAAGATTATCGCCGGTATTTGAATAATATTGAAAAACGCCTTCTACTGGCGTTTTAAATTTTTCAAGCCTTGGTGGCAATGTGACCTTTACTTGGCTTTGTGATTTAGACGTACTTGCTGCGTTATTAATCACTTGCACTGGGTTCGTAACAACCTCATCCATATCAAGGCTAAGCTGGTTTACCCAATTACCTTGGTAGCGTGTTTGAAGATATTCTAGCGCATATGGGCTAAACATTACTGGCTCAGACCCGCGTGGTGAACCCGCCCATGTACCTGACGACATAACCGACCATGAGGCGACAGGCTCACCTACCGTATTAGACTGTAAATCGTATTCATCTTTTAAACCTAAATCGTGCCCAAACTCATGAACAACAACACCAATGGCGGCATCAATAGGGTTTATTGTGTAACCAAATAGCTTTATATCACTCCCAACAACTTCAGTTGGTTGGCTATTTTCGTCTAAAACATAATAACGATGTGACCAAATTGCATCTGTTGATAAATAACCCCCGCCCGACTCCTCACCAATACTAGAATGAAAAATCATAACATGATCGATTATCCCATTTGGTTCGTCGGTAATACCATCACCGTCTATGTCATCAAGATCAGTTAAGTCATAATCAGCCAAATTAATATTAAATTGTGCAACCGCTTTTTCAACAGCTTCTTTTACAAGGCTCGGCGCATTTTTATCTCGGGTAGAGCCTAAACGTTCACCATAAAATTTAGCGTTATTATTTGCAGTTACCCACCCGAAAACTTGCCCTTCAAAATTAAGGCTATTGCCAGAAGCCGCTTTATAATAATCGGCCGCCGATAAAAGAACCTGTCCGTCAGGGCCTTCATAGCCGTTAGTGTTAAACAGCATCTGCTGGTAATGATCGGGGGAGTAATCGGTATAAAACATATCAGTGTCTTGGGGAGTTAACTGGTTTTCGTCGTGCTTTAAATCAGGAAAATCAACTAAAATAGTTAATACTTTAACTGTATTGACTCGATCATCTGGGGTTAACCCCGCTGAAAAACTAGATTGTTCACTAGGTAAGAGCCCCTTTTGCATTGAGTTATATGTCGATAAACGAGGTAGCTGACTAAACCCATTTTTTAACGCTACTTGCACAGGTGATTTGTTATTGATGTATTCATTGTAAGACGCTTCTAACTCATCGGAAGTTAAGTCTTCTTTTTTATTAAGCCAATACAAAATACGTTCTTTGTTGGTTACACCTATATCGTGCGGAGTAGATGTTTTAGCTACAGTTATAGAGCTAAACAACGTAGTAATAAGTGTAAGTAACGCTATTTTGTTCACTGTATATTCCTCAAACAATTTGTTAAGCACATCATACCTAATAACAACTATTTAAACATGTTATAAACCAGCTTTAAGTATACGTTAGCAATCTATAATTGCTTAATACTAAAACAACAGCAAACAAAGCAAAAATAAGCGCGCTGCATATTATCTCCCTAAAAACTTCAAATTAAACGCACAAAAAGCAACAAACCACTAAAAAACAATAAAAAACGAATTTAAAATGCAAAAAACAACATTCAAGGTTGACATAAACACTTAAAACACTTAAAAATAAACCCATATAAAATTTCACACCAAAGCAGTGTTTTGCTGAGTAGAGTAAATAACTATGAAAACACAATTTAACCTTCTAGTCGTTCTCGTACTGGTCTTAGTAATAAGCCCAGCGGGGATGTATTAAAAGGTAATACTGCTTTTTAAAAACCCCCGCACCACGCGGGGGTTTTTTTATGCACAAAAAAAGCGCAGAGGAATGAGGATGAGCAAACAAGAGTATAATGGCTCTGAACTAGTCGTTCAGGCATTAAAAGAATTAAAGGTAAAATATATATTTGGCTACCCAGGTGGCTCAGTATTAGATTTATACGATGCACTTTTTCAACAAAATGATATTGAGCACATCTTAGTTAGGCATGAACAAGCAGCAACACACATGGCTGACGGTTATGCACGTGCTACTGGTGAGGTCGGTGTTGTTCTTGCTACTTCAGGCCCTGGTGCTACAAATTGTATAACCGGTATTGCAACTGCATACATGGACTCAATTCCGATGGTTGTATTATCTGGGCAGGTACCTACTAGTCTAATTGGTGACGACGCCTTCCAAGAAACAGACATAGTGGGTTGCTCTCGACCAATTGTAAAACACAGCTTTAACTGCAGAAGTGCACAAGAAATACCTGCAATATTGGCAAAAGCTTTTTATATCGCAAGCACTGGTCGCCCTGGGCCTGTTGTTGTTGAGCTACCAAAAGATATGCTTAACCCTGCTGTCAAATTTGAATACGACTTCCCTGCAACGACTGAACTCCGCACTTATAGCCCAAATACTAAAGGCCATTCAAAACAAATTAGAAAAGCAGTGGCTGCTATATTAGAAGCTAAAAAACTAGTTATATATTCTGGTGGTGGCATTATCATCTCAAACACCTCAGAGCAATTAACACGCTTAGTAGAATCATTGAATGCACCTATTACCAACACTTTAATGGGTCTGGGTGGTATTTCAGGGGTTCACCCTAATTTTATCGGTATGCTCGGGATGCACGGGACGCTAGAGGCCAACAAAGCTATGGCAAATGCCGACGTTATATTAGCATTAGGTGCTCGCTTTGATGATCGGGTTACAAATAACGTTAAAAAGTTTTGCCCTAATGCAACGATTGTCCATGTAGATGTAGACCCCACCTCTATTTCTAAAACCATTAAGGCGCATATACCTGTTGTAGGTTGTTTAGACACTGTACTTAAACAACTACAAGATGGAATAGACAAAAGCACAATTCAAATAGATCGCAGTGCACAAGAAGATTGGTGGCGACAAATTATTAGCTGGCGTGAACAAAAATGTTTGGGTTACAAACAAAGCCCTTCAGAAAAAATTAAACCTCAAGCTGTCATTGAAGCGCTTTATAAAGCAACAGACGGCGAAGCCTACATCAGTTCTGATGTAGGACAGCATCAAATGTTTGCAGCACAGTATTACCCATTTAAATACCCTCGCCAATGGATAAATTCAGGCGGATTAGGCACTATGGGCTTTGGTTTACCGGCTGCCATGGGCGTTAAGCTCGCATTTCCTGATAAAGAGTCGGTGTGCGTAACTGGCGATGGTTCTATTCAAATGAACATTCAAGAGCTTTCTACGTGCTTGCAGTACAACTTAGCCGTTAAAGTCGTCTCTCTTAACAACCGCTCATTAGGAATGGTACGCCAATGGCAAGATATGGTGTACGGCGGTCGTCATTCATCATCTTACATGGACTCACTGCCTGACTTTATAAAATTAGTTGAAAGCTATGGCCACGTAGGCATTCAGGTAAACACACTTGACGAGCTTCAACCCGCGATTGATAAAGCAATGAGCATAACGGATCGTCTAGTATTTTTAGACATACTTGTCGACGAAAAAGAACATGTGTACCCAATGCAAATTAAATTAGGTGGCATTGACGAAATGTGGTTACGTAAAGGAGTTAAAGCATAATGCGTCGTATTTTATCAATATTATTAGAAAACGAACCCGGTGCACTATCTCGTATTGTTGGACTATTTTCACAACGAGCATATAACATTGACAGCCTAACGGTAGGTACTACTGACGATCAGTCTTTATCGCGCATTACCATAACAACAATGGGTGATGACCGAATTGTTGAACAAATTACCAAGCAAGTGAACAAGCTCGTTGATGTATTAAAAATTATTGATTTAACAGAAATGAGCCACATTGAACGAGAACTACTCCTTGTAAAAGTATTTGCACAAGACGAAACAACGCGTGCTGCAGTTACCCGGGTAGTAGATGTGTTTAAAGGTGATATTTTAGATATGGGCCGTCAGAGTTACAGCTTACAACTTGTGAGCAGCACAGACAAAATAGAATCATTTTTAGATACGCTACGCCATGAAACAGATATCATAGAAGTTGTACGTTCAGGTGCAGTTGGAATTGGTAGAGGCGATAAAGCCTTAAAAGCATAACTTTTCAAATACTGAGCCGTTACATTACGGCTTTTTCAATACAAAAAAAAAGGGCTTATTAGCCCTTTTTTCAATTAATTTGTAAAACCAATTATAGGTTTACTTGGTCTTTAAGACCTTTACCTGCTTTAAAGCTTGGGATAGTTGCCGCTGCGATTTGGATCTCAGCACCCGTTTGAGGGTTACGGCCTGTGCGTGCAGCACGTTCTTTAACTGAGAAAGTACCAAAACCAACTAATGCTACTGAATCACCTTCTTTAAGTGCAGAAGTTACAGCGCCAGTAAATGCGTCAAGAGCACGTGTAGCAGCGGCTTTAGAAATTTCCGCGTCAGTAGCAATTTTTTCAACTAATTGAGCTTTATTCATTGTTAGATTCCTATTCGTTATTATTTTGCCTTCGCAAAACCTATCTTTATGTATTTTTTAAAAGTTAGCAACAGCAAATTGCAATTTTTAGTTAAAATCTTATAAAACACATAAAATTATATTAATTTCCGCTAAAATACAGCATCTTGTGTTAACAAAGACTTAATTTTTGTACAATTTTGGTGCATGTTAATCAGCATATAAAAACTATATTTTTTCGATAACTAAGGTCACTTCCCCGACCTCGACACCAAACTTAACAATAGATGTGCGGTTAATCAAGCGCGATTGTGTTACCAAGTACATCCAATCATCAAAATTAACTTCTAAAGTGCTTCCGTCATAAGGGAGTTCTACGTTGTAGTTCCAATGAAATACACTGCCATCACTCTTGCCTTGTGCAACGCCAAGAACGTCAGCGGCAGTCCCTGTAAGAGTGTTATCGTCATTAAGGGTTATTTTCCAGATGCGTTTTTGTGTTTCACCATCATCATATACAAAGTCTTCTTCTATGACGCCCTGGTTGCCCTCCCACGTAGCGTTCATATCAACGACTAACTTACGGGTTAACTCACCTTTAAAGTCTTGCACTACACCGTAAGCTTTTAATTTGCCGCTAAAGAAGGTTTTAAAGTCAAAATTGGGAGTTGTTTTACTGTAGTGTTCTACATTAGGCGCTGAGCAACTAACCAAAAAAAGTGCAAATACACACACAAAAATCGTTTTTAACGCGTTATTAATAATCATTTTAATTTCCTAATAGTTTTTTTCTTAAAGCTGGCTCTGACGTATTTTTACCTAACCAAATAGCTAAAAAATCACTTGAAAACGCAACATCACCAATTACGCCAACCTCGCTATCGTTATGCAAAAAAGTACTTTTTCCTTCTTTATCAGTTATTAGCGTTAACGAATCACCTTTACCTATGTTTGGCCAAATAGACAAAAGCACCTCATCGTACTTGCCGACTAGATTTTTTTTACCTATGTGCTCCCACTGCTCATTGGTTGCTTTAACTATATCTTTGGCGTCAAAATCACGTAAATAGGTCAGCTTAAATTTGACGGGGTGTTCACCCAAAGCATAATCGCCAGAAGGGGTATACAAGGTGGCGTCATAAACATCCCAAAACAAGTATTCCATTCTACCCTCGCCCACTTTGCTAAATTCAACATTAGCAAAGGCAGAAGTAGACAATAAAAGACATAAAACAGTTATGGTTATGATTGATTTCACGATTAAAGTCCTTCTTTTAATAACAAATAAAAGGGTAAACTAATTTTGACTTGCTAAAATAATCGACTTAATTTTTTGGTTTATAAATACAATAAACGTAAAGGCTGCCGACCAAATAACACCGTAGGCTACCCAAAACTGCCATAGCGGTAAGCCTAAATTAATTACGTTAAAACGCGCACCCGCCCAGTAGCTAGCTGGCGCAAAAATAAGGCAAACAACAAATACCTGCCAAAGTCTTAATCGACTTAAAAAATGCATCGATGTATTTAATGAAAGAAGCAACGCGGCCCATAGAAGTACCAGCCAAATTGGAAAAGGATCAACTTTAAATGAAAGTAGACCAAGCTCCACCGCTATGTATTCAAGTAGCAAAGCAATAGGAAGTGCTTTTAATAGCAATAATGCATCTTGTTTTTTTTGCTTTGACAAATAAAACATTAAGACAATGATTCCAGCGCTAAATAAAAGTGATTGTCCTTCAAGCAGTAATGATAAAAACCAGACTGCTTGAAACAAGACAAAATTAATAAGCGAGTGCAATTTCATCTACATTGCTACTAAAGCGAGGTTTACGCGCCATTAAATGTACAGTACTGGTTGCACGCGTTCTAAATGCGCCTTCACAGTACGCAAAATAAAATAACCATAACCTATAAAAGCGGTCATCAAATTTCGTGCGGTCTAGATCTGGCCAACTTTTGATAAAGCGTTCACGCCAGTCAGCTAAGGTTCGTGCGTAATGCGTTCCAATATCACTAACAGTATGGATAACCATATCTGTGTTATTTTTGATTTGCTCACTCATTTCGTTTAATGAGGGTAAACACCCACCAGGGAAAATATACTGTTGGATAAAATCTGAATTTTTAAGGTAGTGCTTGTATCGCTGATCGCTTATGGTGATTGCTTGTATCAACATTGCGCCATCGTCTTTGAGTAGCGAACCACACTGGGTAAAAAAGCTAGGTAAATATTCGTGGCCAACCGCTTCAATCATTTCAATCGAAACGAGTTTGTCGTATTTGCCCGTGAGTAGTCTGTAATCAAGCTTAAGAAGCGTAATTTTGTTCTCTAAGCCTAACTCTTTAATTTTTTCTGCAACAAAGTCATGTTGCTCGTCAGATATTGTAGTAGTCGTCACGTGGCAGTCGTAATGTGTTGCTGCGTAAATGGCAAATGCGCCCCATCCAGTGCCAATTTCTATAACGGAATCGCCAGGTTGCAATTCTACTTGTTCACATATGCGCTTTAATTTGTACTGCTGCGCGTCCTCTAGACTGGCATCTTTTGATGGATAAACAGCACACGAGTAAAGCATTTCTTTACTCAAAAACGATTCGTATAAATCGTTACCTAGATCATAGTGAGCAACTATATTTTTTTTAGAGCCTGACTCAGAATTTTTATTTTTTAAATGAGTTAGTCTGTGGGCAATGTTGCTGAAAAACGCGAATTTTTTCTCAAACTCGTCTAACTGTTTTTCATTTATAGCAAATAACTCAATTAGTCGGGTTAGATTGTCACAACTCCATTGACCTAAAATGTAAGACTCGCCTGCACCAACACTTCCAGATAATGCAAACGCCTTGTACATCGCTTTGTCGTGAATTGTTACCGTTACTTTTAAGTCGGATGATGCATCTCCAAAAACAAGCTGCAGATCTTCATCGATAACGGTGATTTGCCCTGTTTCTATTGAAGAAAAAGCTTTAAATACTAATTTTTTATAAAGCCCTGTAAACCAGCCTGTGTTTTGTTCGCAATTTAAGCTAGACACTTTTTCCATTAGAACACCTATATTATTTTTATTACTGCTTGTATGTAATTTGTGACTTTTAAGAATGACCTAAAAAAGGCACTCTTTTTATAAACAGCTTCAACGCTTGGTAATAAATACCTTTAAATATTGTCCACGTCATTGCTGGGAATCGTTTTAACAACTGACTCATTTCTTTTTCAGTCAGTTCTTTGCGGGTTAATCGAAGAGTAGCATCAAATAGCAATTCTCCATCCCGTTTATTTTCAATATGAATCAATGTTTTATCTTGCGTTAACCTAATTGTCCAATGATAGTTCATATCAAGGTTCATAAAAGGTGATACGGAAAATACTTTTTTAAAGTTCACTTTTTTTTCTAGTGGTATCAAGTAGTAGTGTCGCTCGTTCCATGGTGTATTACTAACTTCAGCCACCATGTACTTAAATTCACTGTCGCTATGACCATAAAAGAAGAAGTTTACTGGGCTAAAATAAATACCAAAGCAACGGAGCTGTCCAAGCATGTATACATGGTTAAAAGTCTCAGTTACACCAAGCGATAATAACTGATGATTTGCACGTTCAATGATTGACGCATCATTATTGTGGGGCTTATTAACAAAGTAGTCTGATTCGTTAAACTTTAATGCTTTTGAACCAGACGTACCTAACCATTTATGCTTATTGTTCAATTGCTCTGGGTTGTTGAGATCAACCCACATCATATAAAGTGGATTACTAAAATGATGAGTCTTAACAGCAAAACGGCGATGCTTAACATCGCCTAAATAAACAGCACTAGTCAAATTCAACCCCTAGCTGCCTTGCCACATCTACACCACTGCGTACACCATCTTCATGAAAGCCGTTGTACCAATAGGCACCACAAAAATAACTATTATTTTGACCATCGATCGTTTGTTTAAGCCCTTGCGCAGCAATAGACTCTTTGTTGAAAACAGGGTGATGATAAGTGAATTCACGCAATATTTTGCTTTTATCTATCCCTTCAAGGTGGTTTAACGTAACGCAAAACTGCGTGTCTGATTGAATACCTTGCAATATATTCATCTGGTAGGTAACAACAGCTGCTTTATCGGTATTATTATTTAATAAATAATTCCAACTAGCCCAAGCGGCTTTTCTGTCAGGTAGTAAATTTGTATCTGTATGAAGTACTACTGAATTTTCAGTGTAAGGAATTGCGCCAAGTACTGATTTTTCTTGGCTTGTTGCATCACCAAGTAGTTTGAGTGCTTGGTCTGAGTGGCACGCAAAAATAACTTTATCAAAAACGTGCTGCTCACCACTGGCAAGCTCAATGGTTACATCGTCATTTGCACGTGTTACCGATTTAATATCAGTGTTAAGTTTTATTCTGTCAGCAAACCCTTTAATTAATGGGTTTATGTATTCACGTGAACCACCAGGTACAACATACCATTGCGGCCTATTTGTGATATCTAAAAGGCCATGATTAAAGAAAAACTTTACAAAAAACTCTACGCCTACGTTTTCCATTTCTTTAATACTAGTAGACCAAATAGCTGCGCCCATAGGTAAAATATAATGATATTTAAAAAAGTCGTTAAACTGATTTTCATTAAGTAGCTGACCGAGTGTTTGCGATTGCTGATATTCGCCTTTTTCGTGTATTGCTTTACATAGTTTGTTAAATTTAACTATGTCAGATAACAAGCGCCAAAATTTAGGCCTAAAAATATTTCTTCTTTGTGCAAATAAACTGGTGAAGGTATGGCCATTGTACTCAAAGCCTGTTGCCTCATTATGAACACTGAAACTCATTTGGGTTTCTTGCTTTTTTATACCAATACGCGCAAGTAACTTTTCAAAATAAGGGTAGGTTCGGTTATTAAAAACAATAAATCCGGTATCCACGGCGTAATTAACGCCCTTAACATCTACGTCAACAGTCGCAGTGTGCCCGCCAATGTAATCGTTTTTTTCAAATAAAGTGACATCGTAGTGTTTGTGAAGCAAATGCCCACATGTTAAACCTGATACACCAGTTCCTATTATTGCTATTTTTTTCAACGGGTTAATCCTTTTGCTATTTTAAGCCAAAGCGGTAAAGGCAATACCCGCAATGCTTTTAATATAAGCGTAAAGCGATACGGAAAGTGTACCTCTTTACGTCGTTTGTTTATTCCTTTGATCATATAATCTGCCGCTTCTTCAGCGGTCACTGCCATAGGCATGGGAAAATCATTTTTTTCGGTCAGAGGGGTTTTTACAAACCCTGGGTGAACTAACGTGACATCCACATTCATCAAATCAACGGCTAGGCTTTTAGCTAAATAACTTACGCCCGCTTTAGACGCCCCATAAGCCTCGGAGCGTGGTAACGGTAAGTATGTAACGCTTGAGCTAACAATAACTAATTGACCGCCACTTTTAACTTTAGGGAGTAATGCTTCTAAGCAGTAGCCAACCGACAGTAAATTTGCATTAATTACGCGCTCAAACAGAGCGCTATCAAAGTTTTTTGCGTCGTCTATGTATTCACAATTGCCCGCATTAAGAATTACTCGGTCAAAGTGTGGGTATCCAATGGTTGCTTCTTTAATATCTTTTAGGCTTGTTGCATCAAACTTACAACTTTCTATGTTGTTATGTTTTGAAAGCTCAGCTAGTTTTTCTGTATTACGTCCACATGCAATAACGGTGTCGCCCATTTGTGCATATTTAATAGCTAGTTGTTCGCCAATGCCTGACGTTGCGCCTGTAATTAAGGTAACCATAATTAGCCCGCCCTCTTATCAATGTAACTAACTACACTACCTAGAATTGGAATATGCTTGTAAAGTAGTTCGCCAACGTTGAAATAATCACGATGCTTAACAATTTTATCATTATCAAAAGTTAGTTTACTGTGCCCCTGCACAGATATGGTTTTACCAGAAGCCAGTTTGGGATGTGAATAATGCATTGTCCAATAAACAAATGCATTGTTGTTGATACCAAACGAATCCGTTATATCAAATTGACAATGCTTAACATTGCTATATAAATTTGCAAAATAGTCACGCAAACTTTCAATGCCGTTAATTTCGTGCATCGGATCAATAAATTGAATATTGTCGGCATAAATGTCACTTAATAAGTCCAAATTAGAGCTATTAAGTTGCTGGTAAATATCAACAAAATTATCTACTGGTAACTGGTTATCCATATCATACCTTAAATGCAGCGAGCGCACGTTCACGTGCAGCTTTGTGGTCAACAATTGCTGGCCAGTAACATTCACTTCCCTTGCCTGTTGCAGCTAAGTAAGTATGCGGAAAATGAATGTGTTTATCTGGCACATTTTCAAGCTCAGGCAAATACTTACGTATAAACTTACCTGTTGGATCAAAGCGCTCACTTTGAGTAATAGGGTTGAAAATCCTAAAATACGGTTGTGCATCACACCCTGTGCTTGCAGCCCACTGCCAGCCACCATTATTAGAAGCTAAATCGCCATCAATAAGGTGCTGCATAAAAAATCGCTCACCTTCACGCCAGTCAATTAATAGGTGTTTAGTTAAAAAGCTGGCCACTACCATTCTTAAACGGTTATGCATCCATCCAGTTTGCTTGAGCTGTAACATAGCTGCGTCTACGAGTGGGTAACCCGTACGTCCTTCGCACCACGCGTTAAATTCTTTTTCACTTTTTCGCCATTCAACAGGATTGTATTTCTCGTTAAAGTTTTCACCACGAGAGAGCTTCGGGTACTCTGCAATAAGATGCCTGTAAAACTCTCGCCAAATAAGCTCGTTAACCCACGTGAATGTTTTACTTTTTGATGTAGTCAGAATGTCGGGGTAACGTTGCTGTATATTAATTAGCAACTGCTTTGGGCTAATAATGCCCAGCGCTAAATACGGGCTCAAACCCGATGTACCTTTAATACTGGGGATATCACGCTGATCGTCGTAGCTTGTTAACTTATCGCAAATAAAATTATCAACAACACTCAAAAGTGTTTCATCATCAACAGGCCATTTATCCGAACTACCATCGCTTTCAAGGTGCTGGCTTTTTTCAATTTTTATAGGGTTTTGTTCTAGTGGCCATTGCGCCAAGCTAAAGTGAGTATCTTGATACTGTTTTAACCATGCGCGTTTAAATGGTGTGAATACTTTATACATTTCATTACTTTGGTTTTTAATGCTACCAACAGGCGCAATTAAATCTCCTTCGTATAATGTAAAAGTAATGGAACGTTTGTCACATTGCGCTAAAATTGCTTTGTCTCGATTTACTTCGTTAAGCTCATATTCTGTATTAGCAATAATATGCTGAAAATCATGAGTTTCACAAAACGAAAGTAGTTCAGATTCACAATCACTAAAGTTAGGAGCGTTTATTACATTAAGCGTGATGCCGAAGTTGGCAAGTTGCTCTTGCAAATAAGTTACACGTCGCTTTAGTAGATCAATTTGTATTGGCGCTGCTTGGTGCTGTTGCCACTGCTTTTCGCAAACAAAAAAAATGGCGTGTTTAGCGCCATTATTTAGCGCTTCTATTAACGCTTCATTCGAAAAAAGGCGCAAATCGCGCCTAAACCAAAATAATGTATTCATTAAATACCAAATCGTAGTTTTAAATCATGAGGATAGGGATTAAAAAACACCTGCTTTTCTAGGTACTCTTTAGGGTGAACTTTTAGATGGTGCTTAAGTAAAGTAAGAGGCACATAAAGCGGCACTAAACCAGAACGATACTCGTCTATTGCTTCACGTAGTTCTTGCTTTTCAACCTTAGCGAGGTCTTTTTTAAAGTAACCTTGTAAATGCATTAAGGTGTTACAGTTATTACGACGAGATGCTGGTTTTTTAAGCCCTGTCATTAAACCTAAAATGTATTCATCGGCCAATGCGTTTATATCATCACCAGCGTAGGTTCCAAGTAACTTGCCAAGCTCTCGATAAGCTTGGTAATTGTGTGCCATTAATAAATACTTATGCTTTGCATGAAATTGCGTTAAGTGATGAACACTTAATGGTTCTTTTACAAGCTGCTGCCAACTGTTTAGAACGTACACGCGCATTACAAAATTTTCACGCAGGTGTATGTCGTTTAACCTACCATTTTCCTCGCAAGGCAAAAGTGGGTTGTGCTTCATAATTTGTTCTGCAAAAAAACCAACGCCCTCTGAGGTGTTACCCGTCCCAGCCTCGTTGTATATTTTTATACGCTCCATGCCACAACTTGGACTTTTTGCACAAAATACAAAACCACTCAACTCTTTAGCTTGCTCAGTAGCAACCTTTATACCGTATTCAGTTAACTGCGGCCCAACATCACCAGAGCCATCAGGACGGCAAACTTTAATTGTGTCGCCAACTCGAACTTGGCGAATTGTAGGTCGAGGTATTGGTAAGCCAACCGCAACCTCAGGACAAAAGCGTGTGTATTCAACATGCTTTGCAAGTTCGTCCATACAAAAGTTTGACCTTTTGTGACCTGTATCAAATCTAACTTTCTCGCCTGCTAAGCAGGCGCTTATACCTATTTTTATTGTAGTTTTTTGCATGTAATCTCTTAGTAGATTAAATTACCAATTGGATTTAGTAATTTACTTAGCCCTTTATTAAAATGTAGCGCACTGCTCACAACTGTAAAGCATAAACACCCATCTTTTGTTATTGGCGTGTGTTGATGACGACCATCTTGCCAAATAAAGTCACCTGGCACGTAGTGTCCGTCTTCATCACAAAACTCACCGTCAAGTAATAGGGTTATTTCAAAACCTGTGTGCGTATGTTCAGGAATTTCACCGCCCGCATCTATGTGCAGTAAACTTGAACGTAATGCACCATCATCTAGTGCTACACGTGAACGGGCTAATTTGCCAACTTGAGTAAACTTGCTGTGCGAAATACGAGTCAGAGCACGAGGGAGTTGGTAATTGTGATCATTTACACTTACTTTAACTGGCTCTACTTCATACACTTCGTCTACAGAATCGTCTGCAGTAATTAAGTCAAGCACATTCATATCAAACTCTTCAAGCAACTGAGATTGATTATTAACTGGTTGCTCAAAAGCTTCGGCGTCTTCACTAAACAAAGCATCTGCATTGCTTGCTTCTATTTTTGATACTTTTTCTTGGCAAACAGGACACATATCCACATGTATCGAAACTGCAAGGCTCAAAGAGGCACTTAACGACGCTGAACAATACTCTGTAAGTAGTGTTTCACTCGGGTGATGTTTAATCATGCTGATCTCCCATTTCATTACGTAATTTCTGCAAGGCTAAACGTAATCGTGATTTTACCGTGCCTACTGGAATATTAAGTTGTTGAGCTAATTGCTCTTGCGACATATCTTGAAAATAAACACCACGAACAACCTCACGTTGAGCAATGGGCAATTTATCAAGGTAGCGTTTAATTTGTTTGTCTTCTAAATGGTCAGTGTATTCGTGATTTGTGTCTTCAGAATCATTAATTAAAGGCCAAATGTCTTCGCTGATGTTTTCTTCTTTATTGCTCTTCATTTTACGAAGCATATCAAATGACGCATTACGCATAACTGTATAAACCCACGTAGTAGCAGCACCCTTATCGCTGTTGTATAAGTGTGCTTTGCGCCATACAGACGTTAATGTTTCTTGTACAAGCTCCATGGCTTGTGCTTCTACACCAAATTGCTTTATTCCAAAGCGTTTAATTTTTGGTGAAAAGTATTCAAATAAATAGGCAAATGCTTTTTTATCACGGTCTTGTGCAACCGATAGTAATGCTTGCATGAGTTCAGAACTAGGCGTTTCTGGCATGGCAGTATACTTACCTGTATTAGGTTCACAACGAGTTGACTGTTGTTGACTTACCATAGTAATTAATCCCATTATTGTTTTGATAAAGGTAATACGTGCAATAAATGCTATGAGATCACATTATTTAGGCAAATTCGTTATTAATTACAGTATGGAGGAAATTAAGTAAGTTATCAAAGTTAGTTTCGAACGCAAGTTGTTGTTTTTTCTCGATCGAAATAGGTAACAACTCAAGCCAACGAGCGGCTATCCAAGCTAAATTATTAAAGTTAGTTGTTTTGTAAAGTAGGCTAAGTTCAGGGTTACCATAAAAAACATTACGCAATGCGTCATGCAATAAAAAATGCTCACCAACTTGTTTGTTTTTATCGCTATACCAGTAAGGCGTTTTGCAATCAGATATTAAACCATGGCGAAGTTCTTCTTCGTCTTGGTAAACATCATTTATTTGAACACTTTTAGACGCAAAAACATCAATAAGCAGCACGTCATTATCGTCTTGGTCAAAGTCGATTATATCAACCAAGCATCCTTGGGCACTAATGTTAAAAGGTGTGTCATGCTCAAACGTACATAGCACAAACCCCGTGTTATTTTTCAATGCGGTTTTAACCATGTTTAAATAACGAGGTTCAAAAATACGCAAACGCGTATAACCTTCAGGTAAAATAAAAATGGGTAATGGGAAAATCGCACGTTTCATAAAGTCTACTTCTATCAATAACACTTCCTTTATTTACGTGCGTTTTTACTAAGTCGATCAGCTTTAAGTAAACCGAATTAATTGCATTATACTTAATTGGTTAAATATTAAGCCACCCACCCATACTCTTTAATGCTTGTACAGATACATACGCAGTTATAATACTCACTACGGGTGCCAACATAAGTGCAAATAATCCAAGTTCGGTACTCATCGCCTTATTCCTTTAAGTTGCTTATTTTGCGTTATTAACTGCAGGGTCTTTACTTTCTGCCGCTTCATTACTCACTAAATCAACAGGCTCAATTAACGTTTCCAGTGTTAATTTTGTATCAAAATAAAGTGTTTCTTTTATAGATTTTTCAAGCTCAATGGTGGTTTGCTTAATGTAGGTAGTTACACTGTTTGTTAAAATATCAGTTACATCTAGGTCCACTTCTGTCGCGTTTACTTGCGAAGAACCTAATACTAATAAACTAGCCATAGCGATTTTAATTGAATGTTTCATAATGGTATTCCTTGTTTGTGTATTGTTTAGACGTAGTTATATACTCAAGGGTTGTGCCAAGATGAAAATAAAGTTTAAATCGCTGATATTAATAAAGTTTTAATGAGCTGGTTAATTTATTGAAATTCAGGAAAGGTTAATTTAACCACGTAATTTTATTTTTTAGCCATTTTTTAGTTAAAAAATAAATAGGGGTATGCTTAATTTTTTTATGCTAGCTAAAAAATTTAAATACAAAATGGCACGGTGAATTACAAAGTCATTACAAAAAAACACACAACTTTAAATAATGGTTTTGAAATAACAAAAAAGTGAATATCAAAAAAATGTGTAGGCCTGGGTTTACTTTTTACCTAAACGATAGGCATCAACCATACTCAGCACCCAAATAATTATCATAAGTGGCAAATATTTGTACTCTGCAAGTTTTGCACATGCCAGTGACGGCTCTTTTGCAGCACCTAATATAGAGGTGATGGTCATCGGTATTTTTCCTGCCACAATTTCATTGGCTGTACATTGTGCAACGGCAAATATATCTTTCATCGTTAAAATTAATAATACCGAAAACACACCAGCAAATATTGCACCTATTAAATGTTTTTTTAACGAAAAGTGCCCTGCCCCTGGGTAAATAATGGCTGTTAGTAATGCGGCTTTTAAATTTGCTTTCATGGTTATTAACTTGAGTTTAGTTGAAAATAGGCCAACCCATAGTGAATTATTTTTGTTTAAAATCAAGAAAAAGCTTTAACTTATACAGTGATTGAAAATTTCAGCGTACACTTGTACACTAAACGCAAATTAAATAGTGGTAGGAGCAGTAATGTCACTCGACGCCCCTTATTCTCGTAAAGAAGAACAGCTCAATGTTATAAGCCACGCACTCGGTATTTTTTTTGCTGTTTTTGTTATGTGGGATTTATTTAACCAAGCAACCAGCACTAAAGCCAATATAAGTACCGCAATATACGGTAGTAGCTTATTTATACTATTTTTATCTTCAACACTATACCACGCGAGCGTGCAACCTAAGTTGCGTGCCTTGTATAAAAAGTGTGACCACTGCGCCATTTATTTGCTCATTGCAGGCACATACACTCCTTTTTTATTGCTCTCACTATCGGGGGCCTGGTCATGGGGTACACTCAGCTTTATATGGACCGTTGCGATTGCAGGTGTTGCATACAAAATACTTGTTAAAAATGGTAACAAAAAAATATCCTTAGCCACCTACCTACTCATGGGGTGGTTTGCATTAGCCATTATCTATCCGTTGTATTCAAGCATTGATGTAAAAGCTTTGTATTGGCTACTCGCTGGCGGAATTTTTTATAGCGCAGGCACATTATTTTACAGCGCTAAAACAACTCAATTCAGTCACGCAATTTGGCACTTATTCGTAATAGCTGGTTGTATTTGTCATTATATTTCGATCAGCACCTACGTTTATTAATGGCTGCTTAGAGCTGTCGTTAATAGTTACTTTTCATTTTCGTCAAAGTATATTGCTTGCATAGTCAGTAAAACGACCCAATCGCTCGTTTTTGTCTTGAATTAAAAACCAGAACGACTGTATTTTGTTAGTACTAGCAAATACTTAAGAAGTTTGTTACAAATGAATAATTAAGACAAACAAGCGATGCTGTGGTAGAAATACGCGCGATTAGCTCGCTACAAACATGTTATGCATTTTTGAAGGAATATGAATGTCGGTAGAAGTGATCAAAGAAAAAATCTTTCAGTTCTTATCCTCAAGTGAACCTGAGGTTATGGCTATCAAAGGCGAGTGGGGAGTTGGAAAGACCTTTAGCTGGAAGAAGTTTCTTAAAGATGCCAACTCTGAAGATAAAATAAACCTTGAACGATACTCCTACGTATCCCTTTTTGGTATCAACTCCCTAGAAGCTTTTAAGTATTCAATTTTCGAAAATGTTATTAAGAAAGAAATTATCGGTACTGAGGCTAGTATTGATACTTTCAAAAATAATACTTCGAGCCTAATCGAATCATTTGGAAGGCAATCGTTTAACTTATTAAAGGGTGCGCCAATAGTTAAATCATTCAGTCCTGCAATAGAGACAATCTCATTTTTGTCACTAAATAGCACTCTTATTTGTATAGACGACTTAGAAAGAAAAGGGAAAGGACTAGAAATAAAGGATGTATTAGGCTTGGTATCACTACTAAAAGAGCAAAAGAAATGTAAGGTAGTGTTGCTTCTCAATGACGGAGAAGATGGTCTCGAAGATTATGAGAAATACCGTGAAAAGGTAATTGATATCGAGCTTGGTTTTGCACCAGATCCAGAAGAGTGCGCGTCAATAGCATACTCTGACGAAACGCCCGCTCATTCTAGGCTAAGAGAATTGACTACAAGCCTAGGTATTCGAAATATTCGTATACTTAAGAAAATCGAGAGATTGGTTACTTTGTCTTTACCTCTAACAGAAGATTTTGAACCAGAAATATCAGATCAAGTCATACACTCCCTAGTGCTTTATGCATGGAGTTATTTCTGTTCAAATTCGAATGAGGATATACCAACCTTAGAGTTTATAACTAGTAAGGGCTATACACTTCTTGGTATAGGGGATGAAGAAGTCAGTGAACAAGATAAGAAGTGGCAAACTACTCTACAAGCATATGGTTATCAGCTTAATGACGAGTTAGATTTATTGTTGGCAGAAACTGTCAAAACAGGATATTTCGTCGAAGAAGATTTCAAAGAAAAAGCATCTAATAAAAATCAGGAAATAGTCGCATCTAAATCTGAGGGCTCTTTCTCGGAAGCTTGGCGACTCTATCATGATACTTTCAATGATAACGGCGATGAGGTTATTAATGGATTGTATGAAAGCTTTAAGGAAAACTGTAAATATATTACACCCACGAATCTAAATGGCACTGTTTCATTGTTTCGGGAATTAGGTGAAGAGGATAAAGCAACAGAAATTATTGATATCTACATAGAAAGTAGAAAAGACGAAACTGAGCTCTTTAACATGGAGGAGAATAATTTCTTTGGTGATATTAGAGATCAAGAGATTATAGACAAATTTAACGATACTTATAAACAGTCTGTTACTACCGAGACAGCGAAACAAGTCTTAGATAGGATTGCTGGCCAAAGTGGATGGAATCAACGCGACGAAGTTGTGCTAGCAAACACACCTATTGATGATTACTACCATTTATTTAAAACCGAGGTTGGTCGGCACCTTTCATCCTTTGTGACTACATGTTTGAATTTTGGCCAGTTTGGGAATGCTAGTGATCAACAAAAAGAGATTGCCAATAGAGCTACAGAGGCACTACGAAGAATTGCCTCAGAAAGCGAAATTAACAAAAGAAGGGTCAAGAAGTTCGGAGTGAGCTTTGAGGATGCATAACAAGGCGCTGCTACGGAAAATTTACTCGCTGGCGCTCCTAAATTTCCGCAGAGCGCGGCGTTATACGCACTGGTGGCGCTAATCTGTCAATGAATGTCACATATATGACGTATCAATATAGGGGCTTTCTTACGATAATAATTTGAAATTTTATCTTTGAGGAAGTAATTATGGAAATGCAATTAAACGTAAAAAAGTTGAAGCAGTTAAGAGAATCTAAAGCATGGAGTCAATCGCAACTCGCGGATGTTGCAGGGATCAGTTTAAGAACCGTTCAACGTATCGAAAAATCAGGAGTCGCATCACCTGAATCGGTCATGTCAATCTGTTCTGCTTATGATATTCAGACAAGCGATATTATTGAGAAAGAAAAGATTCCTATTGATATGGCTCCAACTTTCTTAAGTGCGGTTAGATACAAAGTTGATCATGTGAATATAAAAGCAACACTAGTCTCATTTTTTGTGGCATTTATAATCGCTTTTATTTTAACGGTATAATGCGTATAACAAGTTACTCAAACGGGCGCTGCTCCTCACCCTATTTAGTGGACACCTCCTCATCACTTTGAGGAGGCTAAAATGCCTAGATATACCCAATCTAGAAAGACATATTTTACCCCGTTAATTTTAAAATCAAAGCAGTCAAACTAAGCTTACGAGACGATGCAATATCAAAGGATGTTGCAGGGGCGCTAGGTATTCATCTGTTAATACTGAGTACTTTGCAAAAATATCTAGAAGGTATTTTACTGTGCCGAATGGCACTTATTTATCGGATCTACACTGGCAATTAGCCTAAAGTGTTAATTTTACTGCCATCTACACTCACGCATATTTACTTTGTCGTTTTTAAAAAGTACACCTTCTGATAATAATTTTTGACGCTGTTCTTGGTACTTGTTACTGCCTACAGGGAACGCTATTTTACCTTGGCTGTTTACAACACGATGCCATGGAATAACAGAATCACTTGGCATTATTTTTAATAAACGCCCAACTAAGCGTGAGTTTTGCGGAAATCCAGCCAACGTAGCGACTTGACCATAGCTTGCTACTTTTCCTGCTGGGATACCGGCTATTACGGTATAAATAAGGGTTTCTTTTTCAATATCCATTTTTATCAGCGTAGGCCTTACTTAGTTGTTTAAATTGCTCCCATACAGTGCGTGCCACAGGGCCATGATGAATAGCATGCTGCCTAAACGCTCTTATTTGTGCGCTAAATTTATGTTCGCGGTCTGTAATATGGATTTCTTGTAATAAGCCTGCTTTTATTTCAGGTTTGCAATGCTCTAGGCTCATCATTGCCCATCCGGCCCCTGAAAGTAAAAACGATTTTAAAGTTGCTACATCGTCTATTTTCATCATTGCAGAACCCTTAGAGTAAGATAGCCTATCGCTGTCTATACTTAAATCGCTTTCAAACATAGCTAAACACGGATAGGTTTGTAATTGTGTGTATGTTAACTGTTGGGGTAATAGCCCTTTAGCACTTACTATACCAATATCGAGCTTACCTATGGGCACACTTTCTAAGTCACCTGTAGCATGAAATAAATCAAACCAGGGGCCAATACCTAACTCTGCTTGCCCACTATTAACTTGTTCTAACGATACAAACCGTTTGCCACTGGTAATACAAAACTCTGTACTCGTAAACTGCCTAAAAGTATTACTTATGATCTTGTTATAACTTTGTTTATGGCAGAGCTGTTCGTAACAAATTTGATATTGGGGTTCATTTCCTAACGAAAGCTCTTCTGCGAGTTTGGCAAGCTCGTCATTTGCATGCAGTAACTGTTGTGCTTCACGATGAAAAATACGTCCTTTTTCAGTAAGCTGTAACCGGTACTTAGTTCTATCTAGCAGCTCAAAGCCTATTTGCGCTTCTAAGTTTTTTATAGCCAACGTTAGCGCGGGCTGTGTTTTATGAAGCTTTTGCGCAGCGCCACTCAAACTTGCGCTTTGCACTATGGCATCTAATATTACTAATTGATTCAGCTTCATATACCGCCTCAAAACATTATAAGTAAAACTTATTGAGTCTCTAAAATTTAATGAATTTTATTTTATATGTTTGCAGCGTATCCTGCACTTAATTATTTTGCCAATATTGCAACGGAGAAGACATGAAACTCTTTCGTCTATGTTTACTAACAACGACCCTACTTAGCTTAATTGCCTGTTCTGAGCCAGAACAACAAGTTAAAGAAGAGCCCATTCGCCCTGTTAAGCTGTTCAATATTGGCCATGACTCTCAAATCAATATTCGTAGTTTCCCTGCTGAGGTGGTTGCAAACCAAGGATCTTACCTTGCATTTAGGGTAAACGGAGAACTTATAGAGTTTCCGGTTCTTGCTGGTGAACACGTTGAAAAAGGCGATTTACTAGCCAAATTAGACCCTGAAGATTTTCAACTCCAGTTTGATGAACGTAAAGCACGTTACGAACTGGCAAAATCGCAACTGAGACGAATTGAACAATTATTCGAGAAAAAAATTACCAGCCAATCTGAGCTCGACCAAGCAACCGCCAATATGCAAATTGCTGAGTCGGCATTTAAAATTGCTGAAACCAACCTAGAGTACAGTGAATTGCGAGCCCCTTTTGCGGGCACTGTTGCCAAAGTGTTTGTAAAGAATTTTGAAAATATTCAAGCTAAGCAAAACATTTTGCGCCTAGAAACGCGCGATTTAATGGACGTAGAAATTCAGGTTCCTGAAAAAATAGTGGCACGATTCAAAAAAGGCACGGATTACCACCCTACTGTTAAATTTGATGGCTTTGAAGATAAAGAATACTCGCTCGATATTAAAGAATGGGACACTCAAGCCGACCCAGCAACACTCACTTATAAAGTGGTGTTTTCGTTACCCGTGCCTGATGACTTTAACTTACTAGCAGGTATGACTGGCCGCGTTTTAATTGATTTAAGTAAAGTAACACGTTCGCAGGTTGCTTACACAATACTCCCTATTGAATCGGTTTTTTCTGATCCTCAAGAAGCAATTAAAAATAATGCCTATGTTTGGCTTTATGATGAAAATACCGGCCAAGTCCATAAGCAAGCTGTTGAAGTTGGCCAATTACACCATGATGGCATAGAGGTACTTAGCGGTATTAAAGAGGGCCAAATTGTGGTGTCTGCGGGTGTTCATTCGATTGAAGAAGGCATGAAAGTTCGTCCATGGAATAAAGAGCGAGGCTTATAATTATGAGCTTTGCACAATTTTCTATAAAGAAAAAAGTAATTAGTTGGATGTTTGCCCTGCTGCTTTTAATTGGTGGTAGCGTATCGTATTTTGATTTAGGCCAGTTAGAAGACCCTGAATTTACACTTAAACAGGCCATGGTTATTACCATGTACCCTGGCGCATCACCGCAGCAAGTCGAGGAAGAAGTTACTTTTCCACTCGAAAATGCAATTCAACAGTTACCCTATGTTGACCACGTGACTTCTATTTCATCCAACGGGAAGTCGCAAATTGCCGTGGAAATGAAGAGCACTTATCGAAAAGAGCAACTTCGCCAAATTTGGGATGAAATGCGTCGTAAAATAAACGATCTTTCTCCGTCTTTACCCAGTGGTGTTTACCCAAGTACAATTTTAGATGACTTTGGCGATGTATATGGTGTTTTGTATTCTGTTGTAGGTGATGGCTATTCTTACGATGAACTAAAAGACTACACCGACTATTTAAAACGTGAACTGGTATTAGTTAAAGGGGTAAGCAAGGTAACGATTGCAGGTGAGCAACAGCCGCAAGTAATGGTAGAAATATCTACCCGTAAATTAGCCCAACTTGGTATTGCACCCAGCCATATATTTGCATTGTTACAATCTCAAAACACGGTGTCTAACGCAGGTAAAATTAGAGTGGGCGATGAGTCGATTCGCTTTCATCCCACTGGCGAATTTAAAGATGTTAAAGAGCTTGAAACTCTGCTGATTTCTAAACCGGGTGCGAGCGAGCTTATTTATTTGGGTGATGTTGCCGAAGTATTTAGAGAGTACGCTGAAGTACCCACTAATGTAATTAGATACAACTCTGAGCAAGCGCTATTAATTGGCGTATCGTTTATGAATGGCGTTAATGTGGTTGATGTAGGTAAACGTATTGATGCTCACTTAGCTGAACTTGAGTACCAGCGCCCGCATGGTATTGACGTGAATGCTGTATACAACCAACCAAAAGAAGTAGAAACCTCGGTAGATGGTTTTATTGTTAGCCTGCTAGAAGCCATTGCGATAGTAATTGTGGTACTCCTTATTTTTATGGGCCTTAAAAGCGGTATTTTAATAGGCGGTATTTTATTACTAACGGTTTTAGGCACCTTTATTTTTATGAAGTTGTTTGCCATAGACTTACAACGTATATCGTTAGGTGCGCTTATTATAGCCCTTGGTATGCTGGTAGATAACGCCATAGTGGTTACCGAAGGAATTTTAATAAACCTAAAACGTGGCCAAACCAAACTTAAAGCCGCAGTTAACATTGTGGAGCAAACTAAATGGCCATTGTTAGGTGCAACTATTATTGGTATTACTGCGTTTGCGCCAATTGGTTTAAGCTCTGACGCAACCGGTGAGTTTGCGGGCAGCTTGTTTTGGGTGTTGTTTATATCGCTGTTACTTAGCTGGATAACCGCTATTACTTTAACTCCATTTTTTGCAAACCTTATGTTTTCAGAAAATGAATTTAAAAAAAATAAAAACACCGAAGACGATTCAGATAGCGACCCATACCAAGGGTTTATTTTTACAGGCTATAAAGCGCTATTAGATTTAGCAATGCACTATCGTAAGTCAACAATGATCCTCATGGTTGTATTACTGTGCAGTGCCGTAGTGGGGTTTGGTTCGGTTAAGCAGTCGTTTTTCCCTGCCTCAAACACACCTATGTTTTACGTAGATTACTGGCAACAACAAGGTTCGGATATTCGTGCCACACTAGATGGCATAAAGAAGCTTGAAAACTATTTGCAAAAAGAAGAACTTGTAGAAGAAGTAACAAGTACAACCGGGCAAGGTGCGCCGCGCTTTATGCTTACTTATGCGCCTCAAAAGTCTTACTCGTCGTATGGACAACTTATTATAAGAGTAAAAGACCGCGAAGCAGTTGCGGTTGTTATGCAAAAGGTCCGTGATTATTCTCAAAATACACCGTTATCAGCTCAACTAAAAATAAAGCCTATGGAGATTGGGCCTTCTACTGATGCAAAAATAGAAGCCCGCTTTACAGGCCCTGACCCTGTCATTCTTAGAAAACTCGCAGCTGAAGCCGAAAAGCTTATGGCTCAAGATGACGGCGCATTTAATATTCGTAATGATTGGCGTGCGCGAACCAAAATGATTCGTCCACAGTTTAACGAGCAAAAGGCACGACGCTTAGGCATAAGTAAATCAGATCTGGATGATGTGCTGCTTACAAGCTTGTCGGGTAAACAGGTGGGTGTATACCGTGATGGTACTCAATTACTGCCAATTATTGCGCGCTCCCCTGCTAATGAGCGTCTTAATGTAGATAGCGTTCATGATTTACAAATATACAGCCCTGTTTTAGGTGTATTTGTACCAGTAACTCAAGTGGTAGATGAGTTTATCGTTGAATGGGAAGACAGCCTAATAATGCGTCGCGATAGAAAGCGAACAATAACGGTAATGGCCGACCAAAATGTGCTAGGAGATGAAACAGCCGCTAAATTGTTTGCCCGAGTACGTGGCCCTGTTGAATCTATAGAGCTACCTCATGGGTACTCATTAGAATGGGGCGGCGAATATGAATCTTCTAGCAAAGCTCAAAAAGCTATATTTGGGTCTTTGCCGCTTGGCTACTTAGCTATGTTTGCTATTACGGTTTTACTGTTTAACTCATTAAAACAGCCTCTTGTAATTTGGGCTACAGTTCCATTGGCAATTATTGGTGTCAGTGCCGGTTTATTAGCAATGAACGCGCCGTTTAGTTTTATGGGCCTACTTGGGTTATTAAGCTTAAGTGGTATGCTCATTAAAAATGGCATTGTATTAGTCGACCAAATAAACCTTGAGCTAAAAGCGGGCAGCTCACCTTACCAAGCGGTTTTTGATTCTGGGGTGAGCCGTGTGCGCCCTGTTGCAATGGCTGCAATCACTACAATACTCGGTATGATCCCTTTGCTGTTTGATGTGTTCTTTCAATCTATGGCGGTCACAATTATGTTTGGTTTAGGCTTTGCGACCATACTTACATTAATAGTAGTGCCTGTTTTATATACTATGATTTTTAGAATTGAATACCAACCACGTAAATAAAGACATATTAAGTGTTTAACTAAATAAAAATGCCACAGCGTAAACTGTGGCATTTTTTATAACTTAAATAAATACAGTGATAATTGCTTAGCTTATTTTTTTAAACTTAGCTTAGTGCGTGCGCCTGCTTTATTGCTAGATGCACTATTTGCTTTTGCCGTTTTTGGTTTACCAACATAGGTTGTAGAGCGCTTTTGATAAGGTGCATTAGTGCGATTATTTTTTTGCTCATCGCCTCGCTCTTTTTGCTTATTACGACGAGGGTTTTCACCTTGAAAGTCGCGCTTAGGTGATATAGCCGCATTTTTATCAACTTGCTTGTTAGTATCTAACGAGTGCTCTTGTGTTTTGCCTGAGTCAGCAATTGAGTCGTTTATTTGCGCCATTTCAACATCGGATAAATGACGCCATTGACCCACTTTTAACCCTTTTAATGTTACATTCATAATACGAGTACGCTTTAAAGTAACCACCTCGTAACCTAAATACTCACACATTCGGCGAATTTGGCGATTTAACCCCTGAGTTAAAATGATCTTAAATTCTTTAGGGGCTGTTTGTGTAACCTTACACTTTTTAGTAACAGTATCTAAAATAGGAATGCCGTTGGCCATTTTAGATACAAATTGGCGATTAAGAGGCTTGTCTACGGTGACAACGTATTCTTTTTCGTGGTTATTACCCGCACGCAAAATTTTATTTACAATGTCGCCTTCGTTAGTTAAAAATATTAACCCTTCAGAAGGTCTATCTAGGCGCCCAATTGGAAATATACGATCGGGGTAATTAACCGCTTTAACAATATTGCTTTGGATTTTACGCTCGGTTGTACACGTTATACCCACCGGTTTATTGTAGGCAATATAAACGCGTTTAGGTGGTGTTTTTAATGGTTTGCCATCGACCAATACTACATCGGTTGCTGCAACCTTCACTCCCATTTCTGGCGCATTACCATTAACTGACACACGACCTTGCTCAATATATTTATCGGCTTCACGGCGTGAACAAAAACCTGTTTCACTAATAAATTTATTTAAACGTTTTAATTCGGTCATATCACTTAATGGTATTAATTTTTTAGGGTCGCTAGTGTATACCCAAACCACCTAAAAATGCGAGTTATGCCGCCGATTTAATGTCGGTTAATTTGCGCCACAGCACTTCAAGCGGCCCTTGTTTAAAATAACGACTATAAAATAACGTAAATAATAACTGCACAGCAACTAAGCTGGCAGCAACTAACCAGTAATCTATTCTATTAAAGCTAAGTATCCACTCTGGAAATAACACTCTATAAATAAGCAATTGCATAACTGTTTGGCTTATATACAGTGTGAATGCCATGCGACCCGCCTGCTGTATTAGTTTGCCAAACTGTGGGCTATTATTACAAAACTTAACAATTACATGAATATAAAGCCCAGCCATACACAGAGCAGCAAACATGTTAGAAATTTCTTGTAAACTCATACCCAAACCACCAGTAAGCGTTGATGTACTTACTCGTATACTACAAAATATAAGTACACCTAAGCCACACACCCACAACTGCTGATTTGATAGACCTTTGTTAAATATTCCCTCTTTATACGCGTAAATGCCAATTAGCATGATGCCAACGCACATCCACATCGTCATTAGCGGCACTGTGATTAGCATAAGGATATTTATAAAAAGATTTTCATTAAAGTAATCACTGTAATGAGGACTAAATAACTCAATAAACTTGGCAGAGTCACGAAAGCTCTGATCGTCAGGAATAGTGAACAACACTAAAAACGTAACAACCGCCGAGAGCCCCGTAAACTCAAGCCCTCTTTGCAATAGCTTAGGGTTGTCGGTGTCTAGATATTTAATAATAAACCAGCCAGACACCCCATAAACAAACAAAATATCACCAGCCCAAAGTAAAAAGCCATGTATAAGACCAAAAATTATGAGCCAATATAATCTACTTTTTATTTGCACAGATGATTTAAAAAGCTGCCATTGAATATATAAACCTGCGCCAAAAAGTAAGCTAAACAGCGTTCTAAATCGGCCTTCTATAAACAGTATATTCAAATATTCAATAATGGTGTCACTTACAGGGGGGATGGTTAAAGGCACATAACCGAATTCCATAAAACCAAAGGCATAGCCATTCATAAACACTAAGCCAAGCACGGCAATGCCGCGAATAAAGTCCATATTATAATTACGCATTAAAGCTATTTTCCGTTAAATATTATTTTTATAGCTGTCGGCCCAGTCAACCGACTTCTGGTAAAGCTCTGGTAGTATATCACTTTGTATGTTTAAAAATATAACAGCTTGTTCGAGTGCCCACCAGCTGCCGGTTTCGTATGCTTTAACAACTTTTAAAATGTAATACAGTGTGTTTTTTTCTTCGAGCAAGGCTGCTTTTATCTCATCCTGAAAAGGTAATTTTTCAACAAGCAAGCTCATTGGTTGATCTAATATAGCGTCAAGAAGCGAAAACAAGCCGGTTAAAAACGCCTCTCCTGACTGATGCTTGGCCACTTTTTTAGCAATCAATTCACAAAAGCGCGCACGTACGACGCACACTTGCATTAGCTCTGCAGGCTTTTTACCAGCGGTGTGAGCGGTCACAATTAAACTAACAAACTTTTTTAACCGCTCCTGGCCCAAATAAACCAGCGCTTGCTTCAAGGAGGCTATTTTACTTTGTATGGGAAATACGCCGCTGTTAATTAAACGTAGTAATTTATAAGCCAGTGCGGCATCCAATTCAAACAACGCTGCTATTTTGGTTAAATCTGGATTGGGGCCCATTATTTCAGCATATATTGCAACGACTAACCCGTAGTTATAATCAATGTCGTTGTGCTTCATCATGGTGGGTTTTGCAAAAAAATAACCTTGAAAGTAATCAAAGCCCATGCCAGCGGCAACTTCGTATTCTTCCTGTGTTTCTATTTTTTCTGCGAGTAACTTAATTTGTTTGTGATCTTTGAGCTTTTTTATAATAGGGTGAATGTCGTTTAATGGGGTTATGGTTATATCAAATTTTATGAGTTTAACCAGCTTTAAAAAGCGATCCCATTGTGGTTTGTATACAAAGTCATCAAGGGCTAAATTAAAGTTACTATGAAAGAGCTCTCGGCATAACTCGTAATTTGTATCAGTGGGCTCTATGCTTTCAAGAAGCTCTATTACAACGTCTTGGCACGGTAAAAAGGCACACAGGTCAAGCTCTAAAGATTCAGGCCCAATGTTGATGAGCGCTTTTTTACCAGAGGTGATATGGCGTGTGCCCAAATTAAGTTGATTTTCCATAATAAGCCGTGCAGTTGCCTGCCCTTCGGCTATATCAGGAAAAAAGTTTTTAGGACTGTCCCTAAAAAGTAGCTCGTAAGCAACTACTTTTTGACGCCGATTGAAAATTGCTTGCCTTGCAACAAATACAGACACTTTACCTACTTTATTTAATTCCATTAATACCAAGTTATTAATAGCGTAAATAATCTAAAATGTCACTTCGCTTAAGTGAAATTAAACAAACTTTATCGGTACAAGGTTGAAATGTAATCACTTGCAACCTGAGACCACGAAAAGCGTACTGCTTTAGCATTAGATTTTATTTGCTGCCATTTTTTTGGATGTTGTTTATAAAATGCTAGCGTTTCGGTTAAACATGAAAGCAAAGTATGTGTTTGCTCACGTAATGTTGCGCCATTAAAACTAAACCCATTTTGATTGTGTATTACCGTATCTTTTAATCCACCAACACTATGTACCAAACAAGGTTGGCCTGCGCGCATTGCCAGCATTTGGCTTATTCCGCAAGGCTCAAACGAACTAGGCATTAAAAATAAATCACCTAATTGATACATTAAATCACCTACTCTTTGCGCATAACCTTTTAAAAATAGTAAATTTTCGTTACGTGCCATAGCTTTTGTAAACAATGCTTCTAGCGCTTTATCGCCAGAGCCTAATATGATTAAACGCCCACCCTGTTCATTAATACTATTACATACTGCGTCTATCGCAAGTTCACCATTTAATGGCTGACATAATAACAATACTTTTTGTTCTGTGAGTCTACCTACGCTTGTCACAATTGGCCCATTATTTGGTGTCGCTTTAAATTGCTTTAATCGTTGGTGCGCAATGTAGTGAACGCTTTCAAGCTGTTCGCTGTTGCTCATCCAAGCAAATAAGCTTTTTTCTGCCTCGTTGTACAACTCGTCCATAACTGCATTTGCTACTTCCAATGCAGGGTATTCACAGCCATTCAAAATGCCGACCACTTTACCTTGATTGGCTGCATTTTGTAGGTCTTGTTCAAGCCCCTCACCACCAAAAAAGCCATCATTGTAATTACTGGGTTTAAGCACTTCTTGGCTGTAGGTAGGCGATACTAAATGAATTTTGTCTGCTAAATTAATGGCGCTTCGCATTGGGTTAAAACAATTTGAATACCTTGGGTCGCACAAGTGTTGCCCGTTGTAACTTAATGATGGAAACCAAGCTTCTAAGCTCGACTCATCGTGCTTAAAAGGCCTTATTCCTTGTAGTGCTAAATTGTGCACTGTGTACGCTAAATGTATATCGTGTAAAGCACAATAACGCGGCTCAAACTTAAGTAAAACAGCAACGCATGCACTATGCCAGTCATGTAAATGCAGCGTACTAGGACGTTTAAGTAGTCCTTGTAATAATGCTTCGCAAACAGCCGCATTAAATAGCGCAAACTTTGTTGCATCGGTTGCAAATGGCCTACCCGGTGCATCATTACAATAAACGCTACCCGATTCACTAAACATTGGGTGGCTTATTACAATTTGAGTTATATTATTTTTTGTTTGATCCACTTTAAACAAAGTCATTACATGAGATTGAGCATTAAACGCCACGGTTACTTCACCTATACAATGCCTATTTAATGGCTCAAACCCATAATCTGGGATCACTACATCAACCGATACGCCATGCTTCGCAAGAGCCTTCGGGGCATCACGGACTACATCTGCTACACCGCCTACTTTAGCGCCAGGTAACGCATCGTTCTCTGCTGCAACCATTAATACATGCATTAATTTACTACTTCCTTTGTTTTAATAAGCTTACCCGCTTTAGGGCAAGCTTGTTTTGCCTAACTCTGTATTAAGCTAGTTTCTTATTTTCTTGTGTTTGACGCTCTAACTTTTTAGCAAGTTCACTAAGCATGTCGCGGGTAACAAGTACAATGCCTTTTTTTGATACCCTAAAACCATTTTCTTCATCTGTTTTACGGTCAAACCCTATTTCAAGCCCTGCAGGTATTTCACAACTTCTGTCTATTATTGCACGTTTAATTTTACATCCGCGGTTAATAATAGCGCCCGGTAAAATAACCGATTGTTCAATTTCACAAAACGAGCGCACATGCACGTTAGAAAATAACAATGATTTTCTTACTGCCGAACCTGAAATAATACACCCTCCAGAAACTGTAGAGTCAAGGGCCATTCCTCGCCTGTCGTCATCATCAAATATAAATTTAGCTGGGGGTAATTGCTCTTGGTATGTCCAAATTGGCCACGCTGGGTCGTACAGGTCAAGTTGAGGCTCAGGCATAACAAGCTCCATGTTAGCCTCCCAAAATGAGTCGAGTGTTCCTACATCGCGCCAATATGGCTGACCTTCCTGTTGAGGGTCTCTAAATGGGAATGCAAAAACGTTATGCTCTTCAATAATAGCGGGGATTATGTCATGCCCAAAATCACGTCCTGAGCCTTCATTTTCAGCATCTTTCTTAAGTTGCTCAAATAAGAACTCAGTATTAAATATATAGTTACCCATTGATGCTAAGCATGTACCCGGCTTGCCTGGCACTGAGCTTGGCATTGCTGGCTTTTCATCAAAACGACAAACACGGCTTTCTTCATCTACTGTCATTACACCAAAGGTATCTGCAGCTTCTTCAACAGGTACTTCGATACAACACACGGTCATATCGGCCCCTTTTTGAACATGTTCAGCAAGCAATGCACCGTAATCCATACGATAAACGTGGTCGCCTGATAAAATCATTACATATTTAGGTAACTCATGACGAATAATATCCATATTTTGAAAAACAGCATCGGCGGTGCCGCAATACCATTCATCACCATGGCGTTGTGATGCAGGTAATATTTCAACCGATTCACCTAATTCCTTTTTAAAGTGCCCCCAAGCTCGATTTACGTGGCGAATAAGTGAGTGAGATTTATATTGTGTTGCTATACCCACACGCCTAACACCCGAGTTGATACAGTTAGACAAAGGAAAATCAATAATTCTGTGTTTACCACCAAAGTAAACGGCTGGCTTTGCACGCCAGTCGGTCAATTCGTGCAGGCGAGAACCACGACCACCAGCCAGTATTAACGCATACGTTTCTCTAGTTAGGCTACTTATGTAGCGATTTGCATAATTAGGCATACTATTCTCTCCATTTATCTAACTTTTAGTGGCTTTACTGGTAGTTGTCGTTGAGTCAGTGTCACTAGTATTGAGTGGGGTTAAATGCCAAATGTCGTCACTGTATTGGCTTATGGTCCTATCACTTGAAAATATGCCACTGGCAGCGGTATTTAAAATACTCATTTGCGTCCAATAAGCTTGATCAGCATAGGCTTTATCTACTTGCTTTTGTGCAGATACGTAGCTTTCGAAATCGTGTGCAACAAGCCACGGATCGTGTGGGCTCTTAATTGCATTAATTACATCGTCAAATAGGCAAGGTTCAAATAAATTAAAGTGCCCGCTTTCTAGCAAGTGCATAACATTGGCTAAGTCGCTATTTTGTTCAATTAAATGTGCGGGGTTATAACGAGATTTAATATCATCAATCTGATGTGCCTCTGCACCAAATAAGAAGAAATTATCGGCACCAACGGCATCTCTAATTTCGATATTGGCGCCATCTAACGTGCCAATAGTTAATGCACCATTCATCATGAACTTCATATTACCGGTGCCTGAAGCTTCTTTACCGGCGGTTGAAACTTGCTCAGACAAATCAGTAGCTGGACAAATAACTTCCATGGCTGTCACATTGTAATTAGGTAAAAAAGCCACGCGTAAATACGACGACGCGAGGGGATCTTTATTGATCACATCTGCCACATTATTGATTAGCTTAATTATTTTTTTAGCCATGTAGTAACCCGGTGCAGCCTTACCACCGAGTAAAACACAACGTGGCACTAATCCTTGTGTATCACCACGGCGAATGCGGTCATATAAATGGATAACATGGAGTATATTTAGTAACTGACGCTTGTATTCATGAATCCGTTTAACTTGTACATCAAACATCATGGATACATCAAACTCTACACCACAGCGCTCTTTCACTAAATCAACTAAACGTTGCTTGTTTGTTACTTTGGCTTTTTGCCACTGTGCTTGAAATGATGTGTCATCATAAAAACGACGTAGCTGGTTTATTTGAGCAAAGTCACGTACCCAATCGGTGCCTATTTTCTCACTAATCAATTCACTCAATGTAGGGTTACAATGGGCAAGCCAACGGCGAGGTGTAACCCCATTGGTTTTGTTATTAAACTTGTTAGGCCAAAGTGTATAAAACTCTTTAAATAAACCCGCTTTTAATAGCTCTGTATGCAGTGCAGCAACACCATTAACTGAATAGCTGCCTACAATGGCTAAATAAGCCATGCGAATTTGCGGTTCGCCACCTTCCTCTATTAGCGATAGCTCTCGCTGTTTATCAACATCACCAGGCCAATGCTGTGCAACTTCGGCTAGAAAACGTGCGTTTATCTCAAATACTATTTCTAAAATACGGGGTAACAATTTTGAAAATAATGAAACTGACCATTTCTCTAACGCTTCTGGCAATAATGTATGATTTGTGTAGGCCATTGTTTTTGTGGTTATTTGCCATGCATCATCCCAGTCGAGCTCGTAATCATCAACTAACACTCGCATAAGCTCTGCCACTGCAATACTTGGATGAGTATCGTTTAATTGAAAAACATGGTAATCGGCAAAATCAGTAAAGCTTTCACCATGATCACTCACCCACTGTTCAACTATATCTTGAATACTCGCTGATGATAAAAAGTATTGTTGGCGTAGTCGTAGCTCTTTACCATTTTCACTGCTGTCGTTAGGGTAAAGTACCATAGTGATTTGTTCGGCTAAGTTTTTTTGTGCAACGGCTTCTGAATAACTACCCGCGTTAAATTCAGTTAGGTTAAATTCGTCGGTCGCTTCTGATTTCCATAAGCGTAGCGTGTTTACAATATTGTTTTTATAACCAGGAATGGGCACATCGTAAGGCACTGCTAACACGTCATGGCTACTAACCCACTGGCGGTGTTCCCTACCTTGTTTATCAGTATAACTATTTACATAACCACCGAACTTGATGCGCTTAGAGTGCTCGGGAGCACTTAGCTCCCAAGGGTGACCCTCACGAAGCCAATTATCGGGTTGCTCTATTTGATTACCATCATTAATTGATTGGTTGAACATTCCGTATTCGTATCTAATGCCGTAACCCACAACGGGTAAAGCTAAACTTGCACAACTATCTAAAAAACACGCAGCTAAGCGCCCTAAGCCACCATTACCAAGGCCTGCATCATGCTCTGCGTCTTCAACTGTTTCAATTTCAGTACAATATTCTTGTAGTGCCGATGACACTTGATCCTCTAAATCAAGATTTAATACCGCATTGCCCAGAGCACGCCCCATTAAAAACTCAAGTGAAAGGTAACTGGTTTTTCTGCTTTTTTGCTGTTTGATTTTTTTATTCGTTTCTCGACACCGTGCCACTAAACGATCGCGGATCGTCAATGCTAATGCATGGTACAAATACAGCTGCGACTCACCGACTTTGTCTCGCCCTAGGGTGTAATAAAAATGGCGCGTTAAATCATCTTTTAAGGTGCTTTCGTCTATTACTGGGCCTTCTTGCCACCCCTTTACAACACATACTTGTTCAACTTGCTTAGCCATTAGCTACGTCCTCTAAGTTAGCACTAAAAACCCAACTACTTTGTGCAGAAATTTCAACGGGTGCATCTTGGTGAGTTGTTAAAGATGCATTATTTACACTTGATAAAACCATTTGCCACTGCGCATTAATAGGTGATGGAGGCAACTGACAACTGACTGATTTTTTATTAGCATTGAATACAATAAGTAATGCGTGTTTATTTTGCTTATCTAGTAAGCTATACATTAAAAATTGACGCGAATTCTCATGCCAATGCGAATCTGTCATAGTGTCACCTGTTTCGGTAAACCATTTCACTGTAAAGCGCTCGTCTATATCGTCTAAAAACACACTGTGTTTAAACGCACTATGTGCACGTCTAATTTTAAGGGCATCGTCTATAAAACGCGTTAAAGAATGATTCAGCTGTGAGTCTTTCCATGCAAGCCAACTCGTGCGATTATTTTGACAATATGCATTGTTATTGCCTCCTTGCGAATGCCCTATTTCACTGCCAGCAGCAATCATAGGCACGCCTTTAGAAAGGATTAATGTGAGTAAAAAATTTTTTTGTTGTTGTAATCTTAATGCGGCTATTTTCTCATCAGTGCTAAAGCCTTCTGCCCCGCAATTAAATGAGTAATTAGCACTGTGGCCATCTCTGTTATTCTCGCCATTAGCTTCATTGTGTTTATGCTCGTAACTCACTAAATCTGCAAGCGTAAATCCATCATGGCTGGTTATAAAATTAATACTATTTAATGGGCCTCGATGGCTATGCTCAAATATATCAAACGAGCCATGTAAGCGTTTAGCCACGTTGGCTATAATCCCTTCATCGCCTTTCCAAAAACGACGAATTACATCTCGGTATTGGTCATTCCACTCTCGCCAAGGTGGAGGAAAAGCCCCGAGTTGATACCCACCAGGGCCAATATCCCATGGCTCACTAATTAACTTTACCTTATTTAAAACAGGGTCTTGAGCAATAGTTTGTAAAAACGTATGCGCTGAACTAAACCCAGCCTTTGAGCGGCCCAGTATTGTTGCTAAATCAAATCTAAAACCATCGACACCCATTACTTCAACCCAATATCGCAGGCTATCGAGTACGAGCTGCAAGGTTTTTGGGTGATCTATATTAATGGTGTTACCACACCCCGTATCGTTTATATATACATTGGGTTGAGCTTCTACTGTACGGTAATAAGCAAGGTTGTCTAACCCGCGCAACGACAATATGGGACCATCATTACCCGCTTCAGCTGTATGGTTGTAAACAACATCTAAAATAACTTCAATATCTGCAGCATGAAGCTCCTTAACCATCTGTTTAAACTCGTTAATATCGTCGTTTACCAAATAGTCTTTGTGAGGAGTGAAAAAGTTAAGCGTGTTGTATCCCCAATAATTTTGTAGGCCTTTGCCTGTTAAAAATTGCTCGCTAATAAAGGCATGCACAGGGAGTAGCTCTATTGCTGTGACTCCAAAACTTTTTAAATGGTCAATAAAATGCGGGTGACTCAATCCTAAAAATTTGCCTTGCAGCGTCTTAGGTATTTTAGGATGACGACACGTAGTCCCTTTTACATGACACTCATAAATGACTGTTTTAGACCATCTGTGATTCGGTTTTTTATGTTCATAAAAATCAATTGATGACACTTTTGATTTTGGTATATCAATGGCATTGTTAACGGTACTTTTGGTGCCTATTGGCATTTGTCCATAATGGCGTTCACTCCATGTAAACTCACCAAATAAATCTTTAGCGTAAGGGTCAATTAATAATTTATGTTCATTAAATAGCAGGCCATTATCAGGGTTATATTCACCCTCAACCCTGAACCCATAAAGTGCCCCAGTGGTGAGAGGTGCAATATGGATACTCCAAATACCACCTTCATTTATATTCATAGCCACTTTTAGTATTTCAGAGTGGCCACTTTTATCAAATAAACACACATACGCTTGTGTCGCTTTTGGCGCGTACAATGAAAAATTAACACCATTTAAATGCAAGCTCGAGCCAAGAGGCTCAACAAGGCCGTGAGTTACTTCGAATTGATTACTCATCTTGTACCTTTTGCAAATAAATTGTTGTTAAGCCACCCATAGCAATAGTGATGCTTTGGTTAAAACCATGTTGAGGATTGTCGTTAGTGACAACAGTATTTGATTGGTTTTGTGATACTTTAATACCGGAACCAAAAAATTCGCTTTCATCCGTGTTTATTATTACTTTATAAACGCCTTTGCTCGGAACGCCTAAGGTATATTCTTGATATGACATAGGCGTAAAGTTGGCAATCACAACTACAAAGTCATGGGCATTTTTAGCGTAACGTACAAAGCTTAAAATGCTTTGCTCGTTATTATTGTTGTCAATCCAATCAAATCCTGCGGCACTTGAGTCAAGTTCATACAGCGCGGGTTGATTTTTATAAACCTCATTTAACGTTTTTACTGTCTGCTTTATACCTTTATGACTTTCATGTTGTAGTAAATGCCAATCAATAGAATGATCATGCCCCCACTCAGCACGTTGGGCTATTTCCCCCCCCATAAATAATAACTTTTTACCTGGGTGTGCCCACATAAATGCATAATAAGCACGTAAATTTGCGAATTTTTGCCAATCATCGCCCGGCATTTTTTCAATTAGCGCGCCTTTCCCATGAACAACTTCATCGTGACTCAGCGGTAAAATAAAGTTTTCACTAAATGCATATACCATCGAAAACGTGATTTCGTGATGGTGATGTTGCTTATAAAGTGGATCGCGTTGCATATACAACAAGCTATCGTTCATCCACCCCATATTCCATTTATAGCCAAAGCCTAGGCCATTATGCTCAACACTCTGCGTAACACCTGGCCAAGCAGTCGACTCTTCTGCCACCATCATAATGCCAGGGTTGTTTTTATAACTGCGTAAATTAACCTGTTTGAGGCATTCAATTGCACCGAGGTTTTCGCGACCGCCATAGCAATTAGGTATCCACTCACCTTCTTTACGGCTGTAATCTAAGTACAACATTGACGCAACGGCATCTACTCTTAAACCATCTAAGCCAAATTGATGAAGCCAATACATTGCATTAGAAATCAAAAAGCTCTTAACTTCTGGACGGTCATAATTATAAATATAAGTATTCCAATCTGGATGAAAGCCTTGGCGCATATCGGCATGTTCGTACAAGTGCGTACCATCAAATCGGTGTAAACCATGGGGATCACTTGGGAAATGCCCAGGAACCCAATCAAGTAAAATCCCTACATTATATTTATGGCATTGCTCTACAAAATATTTAAAGCTGTTGTAATCGCCAAAACGACTGGTTGGAGCAAACAGCCCAACAGGCTGATAGCCCCATGAACCGTCAAACGGATATTCACTTATGGGCATAAGCTGTAAGTGGGTAAAGTTCATTTCAAGCGCGTAGCTTACGAGTTTGTCGGCAAGTTCGGTATAACTTAAATAACGATTACCTTCACCTCGCTGCCACGACGCTAAGTGCACCTCATAAATACTGATTGGTGCGTCTATATGATTGCGCTTTTGCCTATTGCTTATTGCTTTTTCACTTAACGCTATTGCCTCTGGTTTGTATTGAAGAACACTCGCGGTACCTGGAGCCTGTTGCATTTTAAAAGCGTAAGGGTCTGCTTTTTCTATTACCTCACCACTTTGCGCTGTAATGGCAAATTTGTAGCACATGTCTGCTTTAAGCTCGGGAATGAATAACTCCCACACACCACTGGCAGGGTGAAAACGCATGAAATGTCGATTCGCTTGCCAAAAATTAAACTCACCAATAATTGAAACGCTGGCTGCATTAGGTGCCCACAAACAAAAACGAACGCCATCTACATCTTGCTGGTTGGTAAAGTGCGCGCCAAAGTGCAAGTATGCATGCTCTAAACTGCCCTCGTTAAATAAGTACATGGCATCTGTATCAAGCTCACTGTTAAAACTAAATTCATCAAAAAACGTAGTCGAAGTACCGCTATATTTGGCTGTACATAAATAAGGCGAGGTAGGCAAATGACTTACACGGGCTATAAATAAATCACTGTGCTTATATCTTTGCGTTTCGACTAGTTGATTGTCAATTGACAAAGAAACATGTTGGGCACCAGGTAAATATACACGCACTTCTATATTAGATTCACTTACTTTATGTGCACCTAAAAAGCTAAATGGGTCTTTAAATCGCCCTATGTTAAGTGCATTAACTTGGGCATCGTAGTCAGCGTATTGAGATTTAGGTAATGCCGAACTATTTGAAGCTGTACTGCTCATTTAACCCTTCCTTATTGAATCGATTGCAGCTAAAAGCGTGGCGTTGTTAGCAAAAATTTCTTCACATGTATGTGTTAATACACGTCGCCAATTTGGATATTCTTTGTCTGTACCAGGAATATTCACAGGATATTGCTGTTCATCTAAATCATCTATTTGTAGTGCAAACAATCGAGAATCTGAGCCAGCTAAACACTGGCTAAGCGCACGATAAACCGACTTAGCATCGCTGTGTATCGTTAATGTAAGATTAGCTGTAGCATTAATAAAACGAAGCAATCGCGTCTTTTCATCGATTCTCTGGTTGGTAATTTGCGTTGATTGTTGGTCGTCAATTAAGTGATATTGTTGTTTTATAACTATGTCATCGTGCTGCCACCAGCCTGTAAAGGGCGGTACATCGTGATTTGCAATCATCAACAAACACTGAGAGGGTAATTCGTGTAATGGTAAAAAATCACCATCGTTTTGCTTTTCAAAATAAAACAAACTGTTTGAAAAAATACCACTACTTGATAATGCATGTTTTACTTCTGGTGGAACAATGCCTAAATCTTCACCTATAACTATGCTTTGATTAATATGCGACTCTATTTTCAAAATAGCCAGCAAATGTTCAAAGGGGTAATAAATATAGCAACCATCTCGCTGACCATTATTTTCAAAACACCACCACAAGCGGCGAATAGCCATAACATGGTCGATTCTTAGCCCGCCTACATTCTGCATATTTTCACGAATTAACGAACGGTAAAATGAGTAATTATTGTGTGCTAAACTTTGCGGATTTAAAGCCGGTAACCCCCAATTTTGCCCGCCCTCAGCCCAAGGATCAGGCGGTGCACCCACACTGGCATTATCGGCGAATAATGACCGTTGTGATTTGAACTCAACACCATCGCCAGCGCACCCAACAGCTAAATCATTAATCAGACCTATTGCCATCCCCCCTTTCTTGGACCGCTCTTGACATAAACCAAGTTGAAAATGCGCTTGCCATTGTAGGTAATAATCAAAAAGAGGGGTTTGTGAATCTATTATTTGTAAGGTGGGCTGATGTTTATCGCAAAAAGTATTGAATGCATCACGACGAAGTTTACTGGCTGTTAATTCAAAATGGTTGTACAGTGCTTTAAATAATTTATATTTAACGCAACTAACATCCTCGTAATTAATAAACTGTCCGCTTTTATTTAAAAGAGAAGTCGCCTCATCACTTTGCATAATTTTTGCTAATTCAGCATTGTTTTTACTGTCTTCGCACAAATCAACAGAAATGTATAAAGGGTTTAGTAACGCTCGACTATTAGGGCTGTATGGGCTTGCACGCTCAGGCATGTCGCAAAACAACAAATGCAGAGGATTGAGCAATATGTAATCCATATTGTGCTCACAGCACAAGTCAACTAGCGTGAGTAAATCTGAAAAGTCGCCAATTCCCAATCTTTCATTATTTTTAAGCGTATATAACTGAACCGACACCCCCGTTTTTTTTGTATCTTCAACTTGAAAAACACGCTCGGGCACAGACCAGATCTCAGTACTTGCGTGCTGTTCGCCTACTGTAATGTCTGCGTGGTAATACCCTGTTGGTATTGAAGGTAAAGGCAGTGTAATTTCAATATAACGGACGCCATTAAAGTGGTATTCGCCTGTAATTATTAAATCATCAAGGTTAGTAAATTCACACTCTATTCCCAGTTGTTCAACACTTACTGATGCAGTTTGGCTAAGTTGTCTGTCATCTATTTTCACTTTTAAATAACAGTCTGTTTGCTCAATTAAACTTACATTGGGTAAGAGCTGCATCCAAGGCTCTACATCGAGCTTATAATTTAATTGAGCTATTTTGTTATGATCGTTTGTATCAACACCACAACATTGCAGGGCACGCTTACGTGTATCTTCACTGAAAAATATCTGCTCGCCTGTGTATTTAGTAAACTCATAACCAATACCGTGTAAGTAAAACAACTGCGAAAGTTCGTTCATTTACAGGCCTTAATTAATACGTTGGGTGTTAACAATACTATTTTCAGTTCCAAAACTGTTAGCCTCATAAGCGTCTGCTTTATGATCGTTATCCCAAAATTCGCCATTTATTAAATAACGAAAGTGGTATTGTTGATCAAGAGGAAGGCGTTGTTTGCATTTAAACACGCCTTGTTTTTTATTAAGCTTCATTGGCACGGGCTGCCAACTGTTAAACTCGCCAATTAAGCAGACTTCTTGCGCATCTGGGTGAGCAAATTCAAAGGTGATTTCCGCTTCATCTTTTGTTTTAAAAAATCGTTTATGCAACATAGTAGGCTCCAACTAAACAGTAAAAGGTATTTAATTATTGCCACAGGGCCTATTTTTAAGCTGGCGATGTGGGAATGTATTCAGTCAAACTTTAAGCTAACCGTAGTAAAGCAAACTTTTGTTTACGCTTTATTACAGTGCAGGCAATCTTACTTATCGCACTTTATTAGTGCGTAAAACATAAAATATAGATATTAAGAATGGCATATTTAGTACACAGCAATTTTCAAACCAATTGGAGCGATTTAACTATTTAATACTTACCTTTATTACACTGATGACTTGGTTTGAAGTAAAAAGAGAGCTTACCCAATAAACTACTTTTGTTACGTATTCACATCAGTGATAATACACATCAAGTTAACGCTCTGAAATATCGTAAATTTCATGTTGAAAAAAAGCATTTTATTAACTACGGCATTAATTTTTTTTGTTGTCGCAGTGTTTATTATTTCCTCAATCTACACCTTATACAGTAAAAAGGAAATTTCATTCGACCCTAAACTCAAAGAAATATCAGGCATTGAATTTGATAAGCGCGATCGCTTGTGGGCAATTAACGATGGGGGTGACGATCCAAAGCTTTACCGCTTAAATAAAGATGGGTCGATTGCGCAAGAGATTTTAGTATCTAATGCTAAAAACATTGATTGGGAAGACATGACTCAAAATAAATTTGGTCATTTCTTTTTAGGTGATTTTGGTAACAATAAAAATGATAGGCGTTGGCTGACTATTTATAAAATAGAGAATCCAATTGATATCAAAACCGATACAACAAATGCCGAAATAATAAAGTTTACGTACCCTGAAATGGATGGCAATCCAATAAAACCAAGTAATCGTAATTTTGATCTAGAAGCGTTTGTAGCTCTGGGTCGCCACCTTTATTTATTCACTAAAAACCGCACAGAACCTTTTGATGGCATTACAAATTTATACAAAGTAGGCGACCACGCTGCTAACTTTAAAGCCCAATTAATAGGATCTTTTAAAACCTGTACAACAATGGAAAAACTGTGCTGGATAACCTCTGCAGCGTTAAGCCCAGATCGTAAAAAACTCGTACTACTCGACTCTACAAGTATTTGGTTATTTGAGAACTTTAAAGGTGATCAGTTTTTCTCTGGTGATGTGTCTAAAATAGATTTAGGCATCGTTACGCAAAAAGAAGCCATCACTTTTTATGACGATAATACAATTGTATTCACCGACGAAGAGTTTAAAGGAATTGGTGGTAATGCCTACTTTATAAAACTTGATAAAGCAAAAAAAGTGGTTGTTAAACGCGCTCTCCCATAGTGCAAAAACATAAATTCACATAGGAAGTACATCAACGTTTAAACTTGGTTTCTAAAATAACCGAAGAAGTTGTGCGTTCCACACCATCTAAATTACCAATATCATCGAGTAAGTGGCTGAGTTTTTCTAAGTTTTGTGCTTGTACAACTGCAATTAAGTCAAACTCACCACTAATAGCATAAAGCTGTGATATAGCATCAATTTGCTTTAGCTCAATATTCGTCTTAGTAGTAAGCTTTTGAATCACCTTTATTGACACATGCGCCGATACCATTTTACTTAAAAAAGCATCGCCGTAATCAACGCTATAGCCTTTAATAACACCCGTTTCTTCTAATTTAAGCATTCTACTTTGCACTGTAGAACGCGATAAATTAAGGATTCTAGCTAAGTCAGAAATACTCGCTCTGGCGTTGGTTTTAAGAACAGAAAGTAGCTTTTCATCTTGTGGAGTTATCATATTGCTTATTGATTTCGTTATTTTGACTTTTATTGTAATCAATTTTCACAAAATAGCACTGCAAATTTAACCTATAACCTTCGATAATAACCACTAATAACAAAAATTATCTAGCTGAGAAAACGCTAACGTTTTTATTTTGCTAATCTTTATTCAACTTTCACAATTTTTAGGTGTAGATAATGCAAGTAACAAGAGACTTATTTAATGATGTAATGGTGCCAAACTACAACCCTTCTGCTGTTATTCCAGTGCGAGGCGAAGGCTCACGTGTATGGGATCAAAATGACAATGAGTTTATTGATTTTGCAGGTGGTATCGCCGTTAATTGTTTAGGCCACTGTCACCCAGCGCTTGTTAATGCACTTAAAGAGCAAGGTGAGAAAATTTGGCACTTATCAAATGTAATGACTAACGAGCCTGCCCTGCGTTTAGCACAAAAAATGGTTGAAGCTACATTTGCTGATAAAGTGTATTTTGCAAACTCAGGCGCAGAAGCTAACGAAGCGGCTCTGAAGCTTGCTCGTCGCTTCGCACTTGATAAGTTCGGCGCAGAAAAATCACAAATAATCGCCTTTAACAAAGGGTTTCACGGCCGTACATTTTTTACTGTAACGGTGGGCGGACAAGCTGCTTACTCTGATGGCTTTGGCCCTAAGCCTGGTGACATTATGCATTGTGATTACAACGACATTGCAGCATTTGAAGCACTTATCAGTGATAAAACATGTGCCGTGATGATGGAGCCACTTCAAGGTGAAGGCGGCATTATTTCACCTACCGACGAATTTGCTAAAAAAGTACGCGAATTATGTACTAAACACAATGCACTACTAATTTTTGATGAAGTACAAACAGGCGTTGGCCGCACTGGCGATTTATACGCTTACGAAGGCTTAGGGGTAGTACCCGATATTTTAACAACCGCTAAAGCGTTAGGTGGTGGTTTTCCTATAGGTGCTATGATCACACGCACTGCTATTGCAGAGCATTTAAAAATAGGTACGCACGGCTCTACGTACGGTGGCAACCCACTTGCCTGTGCAGTAGCAGAAGCTGCCTTTGATACCGTAAATACACCTGATGTACTAAACGGCGTTAAAGAGCGCGAACAGTTATTCCGTGATGGCTTAAACGCAATAAACGAAAAATACAACGTATTTAGCGAAGTACGTGGTAAAGGTTTACTAATTGGTGCGGTATTAAACGATAAATATGAAGGCCGCGCACGTGACTTTTTAGTTGCCAGTGCTAACAATGGTTTAATGAACCTTGTTGCAGGCATGAATGTTATTCGTTTTACCCCTTCTTTAGTTATTCCATTTGAAGATATTAAAGAAGGCCTAGCACGCTTTGAAAAAGCAGTAAGCGACGTAGTAAACGGCTAATTTAATTAAGCGCGCCCTAGGGCGCGCTGTTGGAGCAAGTAATAAATGCAAGTATTACGTCCTATTACCACTGCAGATTTTGCCGCACTTAAGCAAATTGCAATCGAGTCAGGCCATGGGTTTACCTCACTTCCGGTGGACGATGAGCAATTAAAAGAAAAAATAGACCGCGCCGAAAAAAGCTTTGCTAAAAATATCAATCAGCCGTTAGATGAAAGCTACCTATTTGTTTTAGAAGATAGCGAAACAGGTGAAGTCATTGGTACTACCGCCATAGAAGCCGCGGTTGGCTTATCGGTGCCGCTGTACCATTACCATTTAGGTAAAACAGTACACCACTCGCCTACACTTAATGTTTATAACACCGTAGATATTTTAAGCATGTGTAACGATTACACCGGATGCTCTGAAATATGTACTTTGTTTTTGCGCGAAAACAGCCGCAAAGGTTTAACCGGTCGATTTTTATCACGTTCACGCTTTTTATTTATGGCGCAGCATAGCGAACGTTTTGCCGATACCGTGATTGCTGAAATGCGCGGCGTAAGCGACGAAGAAGGCCATTCACCCTTCTGGCAGTGGTTGCAAGAGCACTTTTTTAGTATTGAGTTTCCTCAGGCTGATCACTTAGTGGGACTTGGCGATAAAGTGTTTATTAGTGAATTAATGCCTAAATACCCTATTTACGTCAACTTACTCAGTAAAAAAGCCCAAGCAGTGATTGGCAACGTGCATGATAAAACTAAACCGGCGCTCAAACTGCTCGAAAAAGAAGGTTTTGAGCATCGTGGCTACGTTGATTTGTTTGATGCAGGGCCAACGGTAGAAGCTAAGCTTGGTAATATTCGCAGTGTTCGTGAGTCTCAAGTATGCCCTATTACAATTGGCGAGCTGGAACATATTAGCCAGCACAGCTCAGATACTTTAGCCGTTTGCAATCAAGGTGTAAGTGGGTTTAGAGCAACCTTTACCCAGCACGCCCACTATAACCACGCTAAGCACACATTAGTAATAAGCCAAGAAGTGGCTGATGCCCTTAATCTATCCCAAGGAGATGCAGCGCGTTTTTTCCGCCTGTAAAACAAATATGAACACACACCTTATAAATAACCAATGGCATACAGGCCAAGGTCCCGCTTTTAACTCTGTTAACCCAAGTAACGGCGAAGTTGTATGGCAAGGTAATGGCGCAAATGCCGAGCAAGTAGATTCTGCAATTAATGCAGCTAGAGCCGCACAAGTACAGTGGGCCGATACGCCAATTGAGTCGCGTATTACCATACTTGAAAACTTTGTAGCACAATTAAAAGAGCACAGCGAAGAATTTGCAGCCATTATAGCGCGCGAAACCGGCAAGCCTCTTTGGGAAACACGAACAGAAGTAGGCGCTATGACAGGTAAAGTAGCCATTTCTATCAAAGCCTATAATGAACGCACCGGCACAACAGAAAACCCAATGCCGGGTGCTAAAGCCTTTATACGCCATAAACCACACGGTGTTGTAGCTATATTTGGCCCGTATAATTTCCCTGGGCATTTACCTAATGGCCATATCGTACCGGCTATTTTAGCGGGTAACACCGTGGTATTTAAACCGTCTGAGCTTACACCTCACGTTGCTGAATTTACTTTAGCACTTTGGTTAAAAGCAGGATTACCAGCGGGTGTCATTAACCTAGTGCAAGGTGAAGTAGAAACAGGTAAAGCACTTGCTTCACATCAAAACATAGACGGCTTATTTTTTACCGGCAGCTCAAACACCGGCCATTTATTACATAAACAGTTTGCAGGCCACCCAGGTAAAATATTAGCACTTGAAATGGGCGGTAATAACCCATTAATAGTTAAAGATGTAGCCGATGTAAACGCTGCAGTGCATGATATTATTCAGTCTGGCTTTATTACTTCTGGCCAGCGCTGTACTTGTGCCCGCCGCGTCTTTATCGAGAATTCAACCAATGGCGATGCCATTTTAGAAAAACTAATTAGCGCGACTAAAAATATTGTTGTTGACGACAGTTTTGCAACTGACCAGCCATTTATGGGTGCAATGATAAGCGAAAAAGCAGCCCTTGGTATGGTTACTGCGCAAAAAGAATTAGTTGAAAGCGGCGGCGAAATACTCGTTGAGCTTAAGCAGCTAAAAGCAGGCACCGGCTTTGTAAGCCCAGGTATTATTGATGTTACACATATCGCTAACATGGCCGATGAAGAACACTTTGGCCCGCTTATAAAAGTTTACCGCTACAACAACTTTAACAGCGCAATAGCAGAGGCTAATAACACCAGCTTTGGTTTATCAGCAGGCTTACTTGGCGATAACGAAGATGATTACAGCCACTTTTTAAAGCGTATTCGTGCTGGCATTGTCAATTGGAACCGCCCTATTACGGGTGCATCTAGTGCTGCACCGTTTGGTGGTATTGGTGCAAGTGGTAATCACCGTGCTAGCGCTTATTATGCTGCAGATTACTGCGCTTACCCTGTTGCGTCGGTTGAATCAGAAAAAGTGAATTTACCGCAAACTTTAGCACCTGGCTTAGTAATAGAATAATACCCATTTTTAAGGATTTAACATGCATACTAACGTAAATACATTATTTGGAAACCTATGGGATAACTATTTAGCCGTTACTCCATCGGCAGATAAAATTCATGACCTTTTAGGTTCAACCCAAAAAGACGACATAATTAACGACCATATTGCGCTACGTACGTTCAATATTGAAAAAGTAGGCCTTGAAAAACTAGCAGCACACTTTTTAGCGTTAGGTTACACAGAGTGCGGCGAATACCACTTTGAAGCTAAAAAGCTATACGCTAAACACTACGAACACAGCGATCCTAAGCAACCTAAAGTATTTATCTCTGAGTTATTAGTAGAAAAGTGCTCGCCAGAGTTACAAGCTATTGTTACCGATATGGTAAATCAAATTGATGAAAGTGCTGTAACGGCTGATAACTTTTTATATTCAGGTACACATTGGCAAGTAAGCGGTGAAACCTACAAGCAGTTATTAGCAGAAAGCGAATATGCTGCGTGGATGTCGGCATGGGGCTACCGTGCAAACCACTTTACTGTAAATATTAATATGCTTGCCAAGTTTGATAACATTCACGATGTTAACCAAGCGCTTAAAGATGCAGGCTTTGCGCTTAATACATCAGGCGGCGAAGTAAAAGGCTCGCCAGAGGTGCTACTGGAGCAATCATCAACACTAGCAGATGAATACGCTGTCAGTTTTAGCGACGGCGACATGCGCATTCCTAGCTGTTTTTATGAGTTTGCAATACGTTACCCTAAAGCTGATGGTGAACTTTACACAGGCTTTGTTGCAGCTTCAGCTGATAAAATATTTGAAAGCACTAACGCACGCTAATTTGATGAAAACAAAAAAAAGCCCTTACGGGCTTTTTTTATGCTCACGAACTTAAGCATGCAGATAAAATACCTACATCATAAAAACAAGGGTTTATAGTCGTTTTCTAGTTGTTCAAAAGATAAGTCACCAATAAAGCGCCCAAAACTCAACCATGTTGCTAGTCCGCGTAAATCTTTAAAATGCGGGGGAACAAACTTAGGGCTTTCAATCACACCTAAATCATGAAGCTGGGAAATTAATCTAAAATCATCAATAGACAACTTACCGACTAATAACAACGGTAACTGATCGATTCGCCCTAACTGAATTGCCACACGTATTAAGTTATACACTAAAACAAAGCCTTTTATGTAGGCAATGTCTTTAGTAAACGGTAATCCTGTTGCTGTGCTGCCTCTAAATACACGCTGAGCCAACGTATAACTATCGTCTTTAGATATTCCTTGAGCTACGTAATCTCTATATATGTCTACAAACTCAGCCCCATCTATCACCTTGGTAACCGCTTGAATACGGTTAACTAATTTTGATAAGCGCCTAGGGGTAGATTTTAAAGTAATAATTTCAGTTAATACTGCTAAGCCCTCTTGTGTTACTGTTGAGCTTGGTGTGCCCTTACTTAAACAGGTTAAATAAGGTTGGGCTAAACCATTTTGAGTCGTGCCCACATGAATCCACCCTTCATGTACTTCTAATATATCTAATTCACGTTGTGAAAATTTAACATCTTGGTTTAGCTTTATATTGTTAGCACCTGCTGCTGCGTCGCTTACAATCCCATCGCTCAACATAACCTCTACATTTATACCTGGCATACTGGCATTAACTTGCTCTGATAAAATTCGCACCGCGTCGCTAGCATCTATATTTTTAGGATCATCGGGTAAAATGTCGGCCATTAATAAATTTTGCAGTGGTTGCTCTAGCATATTCGCAAGCTCGGAGAGTGAGGGCTCACCCGCATGGAATAAATCTTTAGGATGACCAAAAAGCTCAACTGATAAATCATGAAATTCAGGAGTACCTCGGTACTCCAACATACTTAATACCGTTTTATATTCGCCACACATTTTACCCATATATTGAGAAATGGGGTTTAACTGACCTAACTGGTTAATAATGTTTCGGTGTAATGTTGAAAACGCTTGACGCAACTCGCTAGGCACAAAGCCTAAATCGCGCTGTTGGTAGTATGCACGATCTATTAGAGGGTTTTTTTGACACTTTTGCCTAAAAAATTCCTCTTTGATCTGTTTATCCCAATTTATTGCATCAAGAATTCGAATAGGTGTTTGAAGTGCAATTAGTTGGTCTGATAACTCACGAGTTTTAAGCAGTAACGCCTTGTCTATCATGGTGAAAGCTCAATAAAAAATGAACCATGAGCATAATTTATAAACAGTAAATCGCCAAGTATTATCAATCAATTTTATCTGTTGTTTTAAGCTGATCGACCCTCATATCTAACACGTATTGAATATTAAATTAAAGGTGTGATATATGAAAAATGAACTCGACAATAAACAAATACTTGCCGTGTACGAGCGAATACAAAAACGCGGAGAAGCGAACGATGAAGGTAAGCATTATCAAGGTGTTACTGCATTTTCAGATATAGATGGATACACAATTTATTTACAAGGTAGTGGCGTACTATTACGCTTTGGTTTTCATAACACTTATCATCTTGATTACGAGCACGATAAACATAAAGATGATTTCTTAAAAAAATTACACAATATCGCCAACGAGGAATAATGTATCCAAGAAAAGTAAGAAAGCGCAGCGACAGCAAGCTCAATACAGCCTTTATTAATCAGGTAATAGCTGCGCTTAAATCAGATCCATCAAAACTCGCCGTCATTCAAGATAACCTGGAACAATACAGAAGCCAACGCCATTTAAAACGGGGGTTTTTACTCGCAATTGAACGCTTTGACTGGGTATTTGAGGCAAGTGATGATGTTAATTTTATTTGTGAACAAATACTAGCTGACGACTATATTGGAAATCGCCTAAGACGTTACCCCCTGCTATTCAAAGGCGTGATTAGCGAACAATAATAGCTATTATTTATACTAAATAACATCTACACAAGCCAGATAAAAAGCCTCAGGTAATTTCCAAATTAGCGTGGTTAATATTATTTAGCCAGAGCTAGTTGCCTTACCGTGCCCCTAGTAATACTAACCTTCCTTAAGTTATTAGTGCACTAAGTAATTGTTGTGTTTGTGCTCACTTGGATTAAAAAAATACTATTAGTACTCTAATTATTACCATTCAAATAAATTTATTCATCTTTTATTTGATAACAAGGAGTAAAGATATAATTACACTCTTAAACATTTCTAAAATAACATTTAAATCACTGTTTTAAATAGCAATTAACCATCTATTGCATCTATTTGCTTAAGCACTTCTCCTGTTGGTTTTATTAATAATTCATCTACATTTTAATATCTGACTATTTACTTCACCCTTGAATTGTTAGAGCTATTACCTTAAGCTTATCTTTATTGAACGTTCAATTAATAAAAATTATGCCTAAAGTTGGAATGGAACCTGTCAGGCGTCAACAGTTAATTGACGCAACAATTGAGTCAGTGGCGATGCGTGGATTACAAGCAACTACCATTAACAGCATTAGTAAAAATGCAGGTTTATCGTCAGGCATTATTAGTCATTACTTTGGTGGTAAGCAGGGTTTAATAGAAGCAACTGTTCGTTATTTGCTTTCTAATCTTAAAAAAGACCTTATTGAAAAAGTGTGCAACAACACCAGCGCTACACAGCGCCTTATGTTTATTGTTGAAGCTAACTTTGCGCTTGTACAACAGCGCAGTGATACAACCAAAACTTGGTTGAGCTTTTGGGCGCAATCAATGCACGATGACGAACTTCACCGACTGCAAAATGTAAACAGTAAACGCTTGCAAAGTAATTTAGCATTCTCATTTAAGCAATTAATGCCTATTGAGCAAGCAAAACAAGCTGCTGAACTTAGCGCCGCTATGATTGATGGCCTATGGTTGAGAGCAGTATTGAGTAAATCAGACAAAAACCAGTTTAAACACAGTGAAACTCTAGCAAAAAGCTATGTAAATTCACTCATCAAGCAATATGGAGCCTAGCGTGAGCACACCAGTCTATCAAAATTTTATTAATGGCCATTTTCTTGCTAACCAAAGCGGTGAAACTTTTGATGTAACTAACCCTGCAACAGGTGAAGTTATTTACAGTGTTGAAGTTGCCGATGAATTTGTTCAAAACGCAGCCATTGAAAGTGCAAAGCAAGGTTTTGCACAGTGGTCAAAAATGGCCCCTATTGAACGCAGCCGTATTTTATTAAACGCTGTGGCAATACTTCGCGAACGTAACGATGAGCTTGCCTTAATAGAAGTGCTTGATACCGGTAAGCCAATGCAAGAAGCAAACTGTGTTGATATAGAAACCGGCGCCGATGTAATTGAATACTTTGCAGGCCTAGCCCCTGCGCAAATAGGCCAACAACAAATGGTAGGCGAAGACTTTTACTATACACGTAAAGAGCCATTAGGAATTTGTGCCGGTATTGGTGCGTGGAACTACCCGCTACAAATAGCATGTTGGAAATCAGGCCCAGCCCTTGCTGCTGGCAACGCATTTATATTTAAACCATCTGAAGAAACGCCACTAGGCGCTATTAAACTTGCCGAAATTTTTGTAGAAGCGGGCGTACCTGCTGGCGTATTTAATGTAGTACAAGGTGCGGGTGAAGTAGGCCAATGGCTAACTGCACATAGTGAGATTGACAAAGTGTCGTTCACTGGCGAAGTAGGCACAGGTAAAAAGGTAGTCGCAAGTGCTTCAGGTACATTAAAAGACGTAACCATGGAGCTTGGCGGTAAGTCGCCGCTTGTTGTGTTTGATGATGCAAATATAGAGCAAGCAGTAAGCGCTGCCATGCTAGGTAACTTTTATACCCAAGGCGAAATTTGCACTAACTGTACACGCATTTACGTTCATAAAAATATATATCAGCAATTTATTGATGAGCTTAAAACGCGAACAGAGAAAAATATTATTGCGGGCGACCCGCAAGATTTAAACACTAACTTTGGTGCGCTCATCTCTAAAAAGCATCAAGACTTAGTGATGAGTTATATCAATAAAGGGATTGAAGAAGGCGCAACACTGCTTACCGGTGGTTCAACGCTTTCACCTGAATCTGCGCCTAATGGCTACTTTGTTGCACCTACCGTGTTTATTGATTGCAACGATGAAATGACTATCGTTAAAGAAGAAATATTCGGCCCAGTAATGAGCGTACTCGTTTTTGAAGACGAAGACGATGTAATTGCACGGGCTAATGGTACTCACCTAGGCCTAGCTGCAGGCGTGTTTACTAGTGATATTAAACGCGCACACCGCGTAATTCATCAATTAGAAGCCGGTATTTGTTGGATTAATGCCTATGGTAACTCACCTGCTGAAATGCCTGTTGGTGGTTATAAGCAATCTGGTATTGGCCGTGAAAATGGCATAGAAACACTTGATCATTACACGCAAACCAAGTCTATTTATGTTGGTATGGCCGACATAGAAAGCCCATTTTAAGGCGCCCTTTTATGAGTAATCATTACGACTATATTATTGTTGGTGCGGGATCTGCGGGTTGTGTTTTAGCTAACCGATTATCTGAAGATTCAAGCAACAAAGTGTTACTACTAGAAACCGGTGGCAGTGATAAAAGTATTTTTATTAAAATGCCAACGGCGTTGTCTATTCCTATGAATACTGACAAGTACGCATGGCAATTTCATACTCAACCAGAACCGTATTTAGATAACCGAAAAATGCATTGCCCTCGCGGTAAGGTACTCGGTGGCTCGTCATCGATTAATGGCATGGTGTACGTACGCGGCCACGCAAAAGATTTTGATGAGTGGCAACAGCACGGTGCTAATGGTTGGGACTACCAATCGTGTTTACCGTATTTTCAAAAAGCGGAAAGCTTTTACCTTGGTGAAAACGCATATCGAGGTGGCAAAGGCCCACTTGGCGTTAATAACGGTAACGAAATGCAAAACCCGTTGTACACCACGTTTATAAAAGCAGGTGTAGAAGCCGGTTACGCTAGTACAGACGATTATAACGCGTCACAGCAAGAAGGCTTTGGCCCAATGCACATGACCGTTAAAAACGGTGTACGCAGCTCGGCTTCTCGTGAATATTTAGACCCTGTAAAATCACGTAGTAATTTAACAGTCATTACTGGCGCACTTGCTCAAAAAGTTATTCTAGACGGTAAAAAAGCCACAGGCATTGAGTACAAGGTAAACGGTAATGTTCAAACAGCACATGCAGCAAAAGAGGTTGTTTTAAGTGCTGGCCCTATTGGCTCTCCGCATATATTACAGCTATCTGGTATTGGCGATAAAGACATCCTTGAAAAAGCAGGCGTTGAAGTTAGTCACCACTTACCGGGTGTGGGTCAAAACTTACAAGATCATCTTGAATTTTACTTTCAATATAAATGTAAGCAGCCAATTACACTAAACGGCAAATTGGGTCTTATTTCCAAGGGCTTAATTGGCGCTAAATGGTTACTTACTCGAAAAGGTTTAGGCGCTACTAACCACTTTGAGTCATGTGCATTTATCCGCTCAAAGCCTGGAGTTGAATGGCCTGATATTCAGTATCACTTTTTACCAGCCGCTATGCGATACGATGGGCGTAGTGCATTTGCAGGTCATGGTTTTCAAGTTCACGTAGGTCATAACAAACCAAAAAGCCGTGGCAGCGTTACTATTCAATCAGCTAACCCTGAGCAACCGCCACAAATTTTGTTTAATTACTTACAGCACAAAGACGACATTGAAGGCTTTAGAGCCTGTGTGCGTTTAACTCGCGACATTATTGAGCAAAGTGCCTTTGATGATTACCGTGATGAAGAAATTCAACCAGGTAAACATATTCAAACAGATGAAGAAATAGATGCCTTTGTACGCCAAGCCGTAGAGAGTGCTTACCACCCTTCTTGCTCATGCAAAATGGGTGAAGACGACATGGCCGTAGTTAATTCAAATACCCAAGTACATGGTATTGAAGGCTTACGTGTTGTTGACTCTTCTATTTTTCCAACGGTTCCTAACGGAAACCTTAATGCGCCTACGATTATGGTTGCAGAAAAAGCGGCAGACATCATTTTAGGAAATGTGGCATTACAAAAAGCAAATGCTGATGTTGCTATGACTCAAAATTGGCGAGAAACACAGCGTGCAGCAAAAATTTAATCAGCTACTTATAGGGTTAGCCTCGTCAGACTAACCCTATGAGCCTTGCAGTGGCGAACAACATAAATTGGTTATGTTGTAATAATGCAAGATTGAACAATAAAAAACGGAGTGCTTATGAATAACTCACTATTGGAGGGTAGCAATGACCATTTGGCTTAATGCTGGTATTATTTTTACCCTACTTGCAATTACAATCATTTTATTAAAATGGGGTAATGTACGTGTTGTTGGTGTTACACCAGTTAAAACACTTACTTTTATAGCAATACTCTTTACCTCAGGCCTTGATGTTGGCCTTATAATGTTTCCTTTAACTGAGTTTGCAGGTTATGCAGACATAAAAGCAAGCCCAGAATACGCGTTTGCAAATCCACTGGCCATTGAGTTTGGTTACTGGGGATTTTTGATCTGGGGATTTTACTTTCTTACGTGTTTTTATTTCTGTGTAATAGAACCTAAAGTTAAATTTTTCGAAATTCCTTGGGTTAAATTTATCAATAATGTAGTAATTATTGGTACGTGTGCTTTTACCGCATACCTTTTACTTTCAAACCTTCCATGGTATTTACCTGAAATTGGTGATGGTTCAAGTGTCGTTTCTGAGTTTTACTTAATTGTATTTGCAGCAATTTGTTTTGCGGTATATTCAAGTACTGATATTAAGTACGTACGATTTTTAAGTATTTCTACAACTTGGTTATTCATAGCACTAATTGGGTTTATGTGGGCAGGTGCCTTTGTGTTGGGTGACAGTCAAATGTCAGCATTCACAGATAACTTAGCCTCTATCGGCACATACTTTGCCAACATAAATGAATTTGTTTTACCGCTTAACGATTACCATGAGTTTTACCTATTTTGGTGGTTTGCTTGGAGTATTATGATTGGACAGTTTACTTCTCGTTTTGTTGGCGGGTTAAAAACTTACCAAGTACTTGGCGCTATGTTGATTTTCCCTTCAATACCAATCGCAATTTGGTTCAGCGTACTTTACCACTATCATGAAGCGGGCATTCCAACGCAAGGCATTAAAAACTTTGCGATGGTATTTGTAGGTATTGTGTTTGTAATTAATTCACTTGATTCGTTAGTGCGTTTATACACAGATAATTTAAACATCACTGTAAGACGCTTTGGTAAAGCGAAGTATATGATTGGAAACATACTTGCTCTTTCATTATTAACATTATTGTTCAAGCTAGAGTTTTTACAAATACAGTGGGTAGGCGCATTGGTGATCGCCTTGTTTTTCCTATGTGCTGGCTTCATTGGCTATAGCAAATTTAAAACCGTTAATAGTATTGATAGCTCACCAAAAGCAAACAAGATTGACTACACTAAAATTGAGACACAAAGTTAGGGATTTATAATGAACAACAAACTAAAACAACTTGCAGTAGCATTGCCACTAGCACTTTTATCAACAACGGCAGCTGCAGACTGGTCAACAACTATTACAGCAGCATCAGATTACACTTTTAATGGTGTTAGCCAAACAGATAACGACCCTGCCTTACAAGCAAGTTTAGATTATGCTTTTGATAATGGCGTGTATGCCGGTGTATGGGCGTCAAACGTTGACTTTGGTGACGATACTGATTTTGAACTAGATGGCTATGTTGGTCGATATGTACAATTAAACGACAAGTTTAGCGTTGACTACGGTATTGCATACTATACATACCAAGGTAATAACAGTGATGGAAATTACCCAGAGGTTTATACTAAATTTGGTTACGCAAGTGACTACGGCCAAACAGAGCTTAACTTTTGGTACAGCTGGGATTATTTTGGAACAAGTGCGGGCCATGTAGTTTCAATGATTGCTCATACTTATGAACTTGCACCAAATCATGCAATACGTGCAAGTTTTGATATCTCTAATTCACTTGACGGTGAAAAATGGGCTTGGGATGTAAACCAAAAGAAATCGTATAATCACTACCGTCTTGCTTATCAAACAAGTTACGAAGGTTTTGGTATTGAAGTAGCAGCTGAAAATACTAGCCTTGACTACGATTACGCCGATGAGCGCATCGTGCTAGCAATTTCAAGAACATTTGATTTATAAAGATTAATTAATTTTAACTCTGTACATAAATTTAGCGAACCACAACCCAGGTTCGTTAAACTGAAAAACGCCTCTTTATGAGGCTTTTTTATTGTTTAAATATTCAATTAATGCGCTTGAGGTCAGCGGTCTTGAAAAGTAATACCCTTGCAAATGCGTTACGCCAAGTTGAGTAAGCTTTTTGCACTGCAAAGGTGTTTCAACCCCTTCAGCAATAACATTAAAATTAAGCGAACTTGCCATTTGCACTACTGCATTAACAATGCTTAAGCCTCTTTCATCCTCATCTTGAACAAAACTTTTATCTACTTTTACAATATCTACACCAACATCAAGCATACTTGATAAAGAAGAGTAACCGGTTCCAAAATCATCTATTGAAATTCTAACACCCAACTCTTGTAATGATTTAACCACATACAAAAATGTATGCTTATCGTTTGCAAATACAGATTCAGTTACTTCTAAATGAAGCTTATGAGCAGGAAAATTTAAATCCGCCAAAATGCTTTTAACCTTACTGGCAAACTCTATCTCTTTAAGCTGCATTACAGATACATTAATACTGACTGATAAATCTGGAGTTAATTTTTGAAAAGTAAGTGCTTGTTGGCATGCCGTTTCGAGTACCCAAAAACCTATTTTTGAAATTAACCCATACTGCTCAGCAATAGGTATAAACTCGTCAGGAGGAATGTTTTCTCCTTTCAATTGCCAACGTATAAGCGCCTCAATCGCATAAATATCATGTGTTTTAGAGTCAATAATGGGCTGGTATACTAACGAAAAACAATTGTTGATGAGCGCTGTTAAAAGCTCTTCGCTAAGTAGGCGCTTTCTTTCTAATTCTGAACGAAGCGACTCGCTAAAAAAACTTATTTGCCCACGATTCATTCTCTTTTGATGATACATTGCCATATCGGCATTTAAAATTAAGGCATCCAGATCCTTACCATGCTCTGGGTAAAGTGCAATACCTATGGTTGCCCCTACCCGTGCACCGTGCTCTGTTTCTGGATGATCCTGCGTAATTGCATCAATAATTTCTTTAGCAAAATCGTAAGTATTTTCTTTGCATACAAAATCACTTAAAATTAAAAACTCATCGCCACCCCAGCGGCACTTTTGCTGATTATGAGCACACACGTCAGAAATACGTTTCGCTGTTCTTCTTAAAACATTATCGCCTACCTTGTGACCCATCACGTCATTTATATTCTTAAACCCATCTAGGTCTATAAAAAATAGCGCAAAAGGTGGGTCTGGATAATGCTTAATTCTCTTTTTTGCATCATTTAAAAATGCATTTCGATTTAATAATTGAGTTAGCGAATCAGAGTTTGATAAATGCATTATTTCTTTAGTACGCGCGTCAACTCTTAGCTCCATTCTTTCTAGCAAATCGCTGTTTTGATTTTTTAAATGTATTGCATGTTGTGTAAATGCAGATGCTTTATTTAGAGTTAACAAGGTAATTGAGCCATAGCCAATACCCAAAAAGCCGAGTACATTTTCGTAATAGTCTTCAGACATTATTAGCACTAAAGCGTAGGGAAATAACAGAATAAAAGCGTAAGCAAAACAGGTCAGCTTATGTGCTGACAAAACATTGGCAGAGCCACCACCAAGAGCGGATAATATAATTATGATACTTGTGGCTTCTAGGGGGGCAAAAGAAGTGTGAAAATACAAGGCATAACTGCACCATATAATGGCAGTTATAATAACCCCTGTTGAAAACTTTAGTAGGTCTAATTGAGTAGCCGTTTTGTTTGTTTTTAAAAATAGACGAATATCTAAAAAACGGATCCCCAAAGCAAGCAGCATAATAAGCCACCAAACTAGCTTGTCGTTATAGCTTAACAATCCGCCTTTATTAAAACTAAAAGCAATACATGCGCTGGCAAATAAAGAGACGAGTAAACCTGAATAAGCGTTCTCGTAAAGCAATCTAACGGTATCATTAAGGTTTTCTTTGATTAGGGAGCTTCGATGCATATTATCTAAGCCTTTACATTCGTTTTTATTATTAGTTTAACTAAAGCTATGCCTTAATTAAAAAATTGTCCAGTAAACGCCCTAGCAACACATTCATTTAGAAATTTCCCAGGCGCTAGAGCCAGATGCAGATAAATTAGCGTTATTATTACGTAACACTTTATTTCCTACATTAATTGACGACTCAGGTCGACTGACTAAATAACCTTGAACTGAACTCACACCTAATTTTTTCACAAGCTCAAACTGGGCGATTTCTTCAACGCCTTCTGCGACAATTTTAAGCCCCAATCTTTGCCCAAGCTCACTAATTGTATTGAGTATATCGTTATATTTTTTGCTTTTGTTAGCTTGTGCAATAAACGAGCGATCTATTTTTATAACATCGATGGGTAAATCTGCTAGCGTACTTAAAGAGCTAAACCCGGTACCAAAATCGTCTATAGCAATAGTTACACCGTCTTCTCTTAGCTTGCTCAACTCATCAATAATTCTAGAGCTTGCCTGAATAAAGGTAGACTCTGTTACTTCAAGCATTAAAGACGTTGCCGGTAACCCCGTACTTTTGAGGATTTTTGTGATCCAATCGTATATATCACGATGTTTTAACTGAATACCGGAAATATTCACTGATATTTTTACTTTACGCATACCCGCATTGTGCCAAGCAGCCATTTGTCTGCATGACTCAAGCATAATCCAATCACCTAACTCTAATATTAAATTTGATTCTTCAGCAATAGGAATAAATTCAGCGGGAGAGATCATACCTTCAACGGGGTGATTCCATCGAGTGAGCGCTTCAAAATAGTCAATCATGCAATCTTCTACGTGCACAATTGGCTGAAAAGACAAATAAAAGTCTTTGCATGCAATGGCTAAACGAAGCTCTTCAAGTAAGTAATGATAGCGACGCATTTTATTACCCATTTCTGGAGAATAAACTTTAAAAATACCTTTACCATCACTTTTAGCACGATACATTGCTACATCAGCTAGTTGTAATAGTGCTTGTGGTGTAGATGCGCTTTCTGGATAAGTAGCAATACCAATGCTTGCGCTAATTTTTACAATCTTATTGCCAAGCACAAAGTCTTTTTCAAGCTCACTAAGTACTTGCTTGGCTATGTCGACTACTTTGTCACTTTCGTCCAACGATTCAATAAATATAGAGAATTCATCACCGCCTAAACGCGATAAATTTTGTTCTAACTGGTTTGCAGAATTGATATTACTCAACTTATGGTGACGCAACACATTAGCTAATCGCGTGGCAACTTGCACCAATATTTCGTCGCCAAAACTATGACCAAATGAATCATTTACTTGCTTAAACCCATCTAAATCTATAAACAATAATGCACAATTGAGTTCTTTTTGACCGGTTTGATTTATGTGCCTTCCAATATGCTCAATGTAGGCATGTCTATCGATGAGTTGTGTTAATTTATCTTGGCATATGCTTGTTTGTGTTTGCTTTAAATAATTAGCGACATGGGTATTTAAATTGTTTATTGACTGGCTTAAATTGCCAAGCCCTGACGGGTTGTCGTGTTGGGGTTGTAGGTTAAAGGCTACAAGCAATTGATTAGCGTTGTTATTTAGCTGTGCAATTTGATGCTGATAAGAGATTTTTTTACGCTCTTTACGAATAATTGTAAAGCCAACAAACAATACCATACACACCAATATAAAGTTTATTGGCGACGTTAACGTCATTAAAATAAGCTTTGTTGAGTTTGCAGCGATAAATTCCGTGTCGGTAGTTTTAACTAACAAAAAATCGGCAGAAGGCTGGTGTATTAAATAGTGCCCATTGAGCATAGGGTTATACCAAGGCGCCATTTCGAGCGTTGTATCTACAATATCAAAGTGGCGCAAATCTATGTCAGGGTTGAATAAATTAATGCGGTTAATTTGGTTTGTTAGTTCGATGTTTAAACAAAAGCAAAATAAGATAAATACAAAAAAAATGCTGCCTAAGGGTTTAAATTTATTCATCAACAAAATCCATCTAAATTACTTATCCTATAAACCCGTTACTAAAAGACGATTATATCGTCTATTTTTAGTACTAAGCAAGCCATAGCACAGCCCTTATTCATTAAAATTTTTAGAACTGTACTCAAAAAGAATAAATTAATGCTTAATAATTAGCTAATTATAGAGTGTGATGAATAAAAATAAACCTTAAGCTTAAAATGTTTGAATAAACTAATATTACAAGTATTTAGTACATACCATCGATTAGTTCGATAATTTTTTCTTTCGCGTCTATAAACTTATCCAAACCACCGCCGGTGCGATAAGATGCTTGCGCAATTTTTTTATTGGTTTGAGCGTCTGTAACCCAAATATTTGCGTATGACATGTACAACGCTAAATCCCAATGCCAGTTAGCCACGTAATAAGCAACGGCATTACACCCTGCGATGTCAGCATTAGGTAATTCAGTTTGATACTCCTGATGTTTCAATACATAGTTAGCAGCAATTACACGTGTTTTGACGTTATGTTTTGCAAACCCTTCTTCCATTGCTGTGACAACGCCTTCTTTAACTGCCTTATGTTCAGCTATACATACTACTTCTGGTTTCACAGTGTCAAAGCGAGTTATATCTTGCTTAGCAGCACAACCCGCTAGGGTTGCTACCATTGCAGCTGCGATAGTTATTTTTATTGTATTCATATTCATCCTTTTAATGGTTATTTAAAGTTGCCATGCATAGCTAACTTTTGTAAAAAATGTGCGTTGATCTCTTTCAACGTGTTTTAGGGAATCGTCTTGATAGCTTTTATCTGAGTAGCCTAAATAAAATAATGTTTGAGCATTAATTTTGTACGAGTAAACTAATTGGCTGCCATAGTCTTTATTTGTTTTGCTTACTTGATAAAAATAAGCGTCTTTGTTTCTGTCTATATCTTCAACCTGTAAAATCAGCTTTAACATTGATCGCATATTAAATTTATAATGCAGTCTAAAATCGACTAAATTAGCTGTGTAAACGCGGTCATCTCGTGGGTTATCTAACTTACTATAACTGTGTCTTATATCCACTTGCCAATGATCGTTTATATCCCAAACTGCTTGCGTTTGTGTATTAATTACATCGCCAAGCTCTAAATTTGTATAGTCAATACGGCTTGCATATTCTAAGTAAAACGATAAGTTCAAGTCTTTTGTCGGTTTAAGCGAAGTGTAAAGATAACCTATATTCTGATTGTAAAATTCATCGTAATAACTTTCTTTACGATGGATAAAACCAATATTAAATAAAGACTGCTTTTGCCCCTTAAAACTTAAAAAGCCTTCGTATTCTTCCTCAAGCAAGTCACCACTTTGCGACCAGGTTTTATCCCAATCAGCTTCATAAGACCATGAAGTAATTAAATCTAACTCATCTCGATACCACGTTTGACCGCCACCAATTAGCACTTTTTCATAATCAACTTTTGCTTGGTATCCTAAATCGGTGCGATAATCCTCACCAATATTTTCATAAGATGTGTAAAGTTTATAGTCTCGCTTGTCACGCGTTAACTCAATTGCGTATGCCTGATCAGATTGCGTTTTGGATAGTCCATAGTTATCAACCAAAAAGTCAGAATTTCGTGTATCAGCTGACGAAACCTGATAAAGCAATGTATCTGACTGATTAAACCAATAACTGCCATCAACTGATAGTACCGTATTACGATAATTATCGCTTTGTCGGTGTGTACTTGAAACGCCCAACGTTCCTTGATCACCTAAGTCATATTGATAACGGCCTACTGCTGCCCGTGTTTTTTCATTTAATGAAGCAAAACCAGAGCCTTGATTTGAAGGTAGTAGAATATTACTGTTTTCATCATCAGCTAACATAAGTGCATAGCTATGCCCATCTGTTTTACCGGTTAACTTAGCCCCTAAAGTTGGCTCTGCAATGGTTCGGGTGTATAAAAGCTCAAATAAGCTACTTTTAAAATATGAGGCACCATCTAAAAAGAAAGGTCTTTTTTCTGCATAATAGATTGAGTAGGTTGTATTCACATCAAGCTCTAGTGAATCAGTCTCTACCTGCGAAAAATCAGGATTAATAGTCGCATTTAATACCGCGTCTTTTGTTATTCCCCAGCGTAAATCTAAACCGGCTTCAGTATCTATGTTACCGTTCTCCCAGTCACCGGGAAGTTGCGCTTTATCATCGTGACGAAGCGCGGTAAGCGTTGGGGTAAGTTGTACATTTTTACTTGATTCAATTTCACTTAAGCCCGTTAACTTATCGAACTGGCAAAGGCTACATTTGACATCGCGGTCGAACCCCATGTTAGATATTTGATAGAGCACGTCCCGTGGGTAATTCCTCATTAACAAAAACCCCCACGTTAAGTCTTTTTTATCTTCTGGGAAACGCAATGCTTTAAAAGGAATACGCATTTCAACTACATAACCTTCATCGGTAATTTTTCCGGCACTATCCCAAATTGCATTCCACGACGGATCAGACTGCCAACCATCGGTATCGCTCATGCGTAAATCGCCTTGTGCACCTAACGGGTTAACAAAAAACTCATAGCCTGAGCGCTCATCATTAAAGGTATCTATTACGAGTATGGCAGTGTCGTCTTGCCAAAGGGTATCTCGGTCACGAAGTGAAGCACGTATTTGATCTGGCTCCGGATCGTAAGCAATAAAACCAACATACAAATTTGTGCCATCTTCGTACATGTAGGCATCGGTTTTTACCGGAGGCGTGCCTCTTTCATTAGGCTCATCTTGAACGAGTAAAGGAACGTAGGTCGCTTTTTGCCACTGCGCTTCATCAAGTACGCCATCAACACTAATATTTTGATTGATTCGTGCTAGCGATACCTGCTCTTTTTCTGCAAATACACAGAAGCTATTAAATAGGAGAAAAAAGGATAAAAGTAAAAGCGTGAGTGGTTTTTTTATAGTTATAAAGTATTGCATAAACATCCATTTAGAACAACTTTACCCAATATGAGTAATTTCTAAGCCGGAGTGTAATTTAAGCGAGTACATTTGTTAATACCTTGCAAACAAAATTTCGCTGAATATTAACTAATTAATAATAAAGGGTTATTTTAATTGGACGGTTAGGTGTCGAGTAGCTTTAGCTTATTCTCAACTCCATTCCATGTGTCTGCATCATCTGGGGCAGATTTGACTTGGGTAATGCGCGGCCAAATTAAGGCAAGCTCTGCATTAAGTTCAGTGAACTCTTTTTGAGAGTCGGGTAACTCATCTTCTTGATAAATTGCTTCAGCTGGGCATTCCGGTACGCATAATCCACAATCAATACAATCAATTGGGCTAATTGCTAAAAAATTAGGGCCTTCAAAAAATGCATCGGCAGGACACACTGATACGCAATCGGTGTACTTACATTTTATGCAATTTTCAGTAACTACAAACGCCATAAATTTTTTGTACCATAAAGCTAATTTAATAGTGCGCGATCATACCCTTTCACCTCAAAAATACAATAAATAACTGCCATAATTAGCCAATTTAACGTAGTATATGCGCCCTTAATGTAAAGCCAATTCGCGCCCTACACTTTCTTATTGTGAGCGGATATACAACCGCTAAGACACCAAATAGAGATATTAATGATACGTTTAACTGAAATAAAATTGCCACTTGATCATGATGATAATGCCATTGGCCAAGCCATTATCAACAAACTAAAAATACAACCAGAACAATTACACAGTTATAACGTATTTAAACGTGGCTACGACGCGCGAAAAAAAACAGCCATATTACTCATTTACACCCTTGATATAGAAGTTGATAACGAAGCTGAGCTTTTAGCTGCATTTGCAAAAGATCAACATGTTAAAACAGCGCCCGACACATCCTATAAATTTGTAGCTCAAGCAAATAAAAACATCACAGAGCGCCCCGTTGTTATAGGTTTTGGCCCCTGTGGTTTATTTGCAGGCTTAGTGCTTGCACAAATGGGATTTAATCCAATTATTGTTGAACGTGGTAAAGAAGTACGTGAGCGTACCAAAGATACCTTTGGCTTTTGGCGTAAAAAAGCACTAAACACCGAATCAAATGTGCAGTTTGGTGAAGGCGGCGCGGGTACATTCTCAGATGGCAAATTATATAGCCAAGTAAAAGATCCAAAGCATTATGGCCGTAAAGTTATTACCGAATTTGTTGAAGCAGGCGCACCTGAAGAAATTTTGTATGTAAGTAAGCCTCACATTGGTACGTTTAAACTTGTGACAATGATTGAAAAAATGCGCGCTCGTATTATAGAGTTAGGTGGTGAAATTCGCTTTAGTACCCGTGTAGATGATATTCACTTAGATGACGGTCAAGTAACAGGCTTAACCCTTTCTAACGGTGAACATGTTGAAACACGACACGTTGTTCTTGCCGTTGGGCACAGCGCACGCGATACCTTTAAAATGATTCACGATAAAGGCATTTATGTAGAAGCCAAGCCCTTTTCAGTTGGCTTTAGAATAGAACACAAGCAATCAATGATTGACGAGTGTCGCTTTGGACCAAATGCTGGCAACCCAATTTTAGGCTCTGCCGACTACAAGCTCGTGCATCATTGTAATAACGGACGCACTGTATATAGCTTTTGCATGTGCCCTGGTGGCACTGTCGTTGCGGCAACATCTGAAGAAGGCCGAGTTGTTACCAATGGTATGAGCCAATATTCACGCAGTGAGCGCAATGCAAATAGTGCTATTGTTGTGGGTATTTCACCTGAAAAAGATTTCCCAGGCCATCCTTTAGCGGGTATTGAGTTGCAGCGCAAATTAGAGGAACAAGCTTACAAGCTAGGCGGCGAAAACTATGATGCACCAGCCCAGCTTATCGGCGACTTTTTAAAAGGCAAATCTTCTGCTGATTTAGGCGATGTTAAACCCTCTTACACACCAGGAATTAAGTTAACTGACTTAAGTAACGTATTGCCTGCGTTTGCTATTGAAGCGTTACGTGAGGCTATTCCTGCTTTTAATAAGCAAATACGTGGGTTTTCTACTAATGATGGATTACTAACGGGTGTTGAAACGCGCACGTCATCACCCATTAGTATAAAACGCGACAGAAGCTTTCAGAGCATTAACACCAAAGGACTCTACCCTGCAGGTGAAGGCGCAGGTTACGCTGGCGGTATATTATCAGCGGGTATTGATGGCATTAAAGCTGCCGAAGCTGTTGCGCTTTCAATGCTTGAAAACGCTTAAACGCGCTATTTAGTTAATTGTCGTAAAGCCTCACATTGTGGGGCTTTTTTGTGTTAAAAGTAACCAAAAAATTATTTGTGTACTTTTTTATGATAAAAAAATTATTAGGGTTATTAATCTGGGTCGTTGCTTTTAATATTTCAGCTCACGAGTTAAAAACAATAGATGAGATCCACTCGGCGTATAAAAATAATAAAATTACCGCTCAACAACTTACTCAAGGCTATATTAAACGAATTAATCAGCTTAACCCTCAATTTAATGCCGTCATTAACATTGAACCTACAGCTGTTACGCAAGCAAAAAAAATTGATGAACTTAGTGCTCAAGGGCTTTGGGCTGGGCCTCTTCATGGAATACCCGTACTTTTAAAAGATAACATAGAAACCACTGGATCATTACCAACAACAGCTGGCTCTTTAGCTCTTAAAAATAATATAACTAATAACGATGCATTTGTTGTTAAGCAGTTAAGAAATGCGGGCGCTATTATTTTAGGTAAAACCAATTTAAGTGAGTGGGCAAATTTTAGATCGTCTTACTCATCGTCTGGATGGAGTGCAGTTGGCGGGCAAACACACAATGCGCATGATACAACCCGAAATCCCTGTGGTTCGAGCTCAGGATCAGCGGTTGCCATCGCACTTAACTTTGCCCCTTTAGCCCTTGGAACAGAAACCGATGGCTCTATTACCTGCCCCGCTTCTGTAAATGGCGTTTATGCTATAAAACCAAGCATGGGCCAAGTATCGCGCTCTGGTGTAGTGCCACTTTCTAGTAGCCAAGACAGTGTTGGCCCAATGGCACACTCATTAAAAGATGCCCGTCTTGTATTATCTGTCCTACAAGGACGCGATGCGCTTGATACTTCAACACATAGCTTTGAATTGCAAGCACAATATAAAGTTACAAAACCATCATTAGTTATTGGTGCGTTGCCCAGTGATAAGTTTACAGTAGAGACCCAGCGTTTATACAAAAAACAGCTCTCAGCGCTCAAACAGGCAGGTCATACAGTAGTCAATATTGATATATCTGATGATCTAGCTACGCTTTTTGTCGATGAATATTACGTATTACTTTATGATTTTAATAAAGAAATAAACCAGTACTTAGCAAATACCTCTGACCAAGTGAAGGTAAAAAGTTTAAGTGCACTGATTGATTTTAATAAACAAAACAAAGCAGCTGAAATGCTTCATTTTGGGCAAGATATTTTAATACAAGCCAATGCTGTCGACTTAACACAAACAGACAAATACCAAAAAACTAAACACCGTTACCGCACACTGGCCACAGCTGCAATTACTAATTTATACAAAAATAATAATGTGGATGTTGTCATTGCCCCAACAACATCACCTGCATGGAAAACAGACTTAGTAAATGGTGATAACTTTCAAGGCAGTAGTAGTTCTTTATCAGCAATTGCCGGCACAACTCATATTACTCTTCCTGCTGGTCAAGTTAGTGGACTACCTGTTGGGTTATCTATTATTGCAAATAAAAACCAGCCACAGGCGGCCTATCAGCATGCTCAAATAATCGACGCAGTATTTATTTCACCCATAAAAAAACCTGAGTAAAAACTCAGGTTTTATTAATTCTGATTTGAGTTGTTATTTTTTAAGTGACAACTTTGCACCTTTTAAGCTTTTACGCACATTAGATATACGCGAACGGTTTACCGCGCGAGCTTCGCCCGTTGCTTGCCCTGATAACTTATTAGAACGAGTACGACGTAAGTGAGCCGGCTTTTTACCTATTTTATCAATAAGCACTTCGCGGTTACTCACTTCATAGCCTTCAAGGTAAACACGCTTAATTTTTTGACCGATTAATGCTTCGATTTCAAATAATGTATTTTCTTCTTCACGGCTTACAAACGATATTGCTTGGCCTTGATTACCAGCACGGCCTGTGCGACCAATACGATGAACGTAATCTTCAGCAAGCCATGGTAAGTCAATATTAATTACACGCGGTAATCCATCAATATCAATACCACGTGCAGCAACTTCCGTAGCCACTAGCACACGTACCTTACCTTCTTTAAACTCACGTAAAGCACGGCGTCGGTTACCTTGAGACTTATCGCCGTGGCAAACGGTTGCAGGAATGCCATCAAGGTTTAGTTCTTTAACAAGCTCATCCGCCGTGTCTTTCATATTTACAAACACAAGTACTTGCTGCCAGTTCTTTTTACCAATCAGCTCAGAAAGAAGTTCTTGTTTGCGGCGCTCTTCCACAGGGTATACAACGTGCTGTACAGTAGATGCGGTACTGTTAGTTTGGTCAACACGCACAATTTCAGGTTGCTTAAGTACCTTAGAAGCAAATTGTTTAATAGCTGCAGGGAATGTAGCCGAAAGTAATAAAATTTGACGGTCATCAGCACAGCTTTTAATCACAGTTTGCATATCTGTGATAAAACCCATATCAAGCATGCGGTCGGCTTCATCAAGTACTAGGTGCTTTACATTGGCCAAGCTTAAGTTACCTAGGCGAATGTGATCTAATAAACGACCCGGAGTTGCGACTACGATATCAACGCCTGCTTTTAATGCGTTTTCTTGGCCTGCGGTATTTACTCCACCAAATAAACTCACTACTTTTAGTGAGGTATGCTTTGCATATTCTTTACAGTTATTGGCTATTTGCTCTGCTAATTCTCGTGTTGGTGCTAAAACCAAAGCAGTAGGTGCATTGGTTGTGCTTAAGTCTGATTCAATTAATTTTTGGATAATAGGCAAAGCAAACGCGGCAGTTTTACCGGTACCAGTTTGTGCACTGGCTAAAACGTCTTTACCTTTACGAACAGCTGGAATTGCTGCGCGTTGAATGGGCGTAAGAGTGTGATAGTTGAGTTCGTCTAATGCCTGGATGATTTCAGGTGCGAAACTAAAAGATTTAAAATTCATGCTGTATAACCTACGGCCACATTATCAAGGGTCGCAAATTATACAGTAAAAATGAGCCAACAGTTAGTGATTAGTGTTTATAAACTTGATTAATCTTGCTTATACCGTTTAAAAATAAGAGATGTATTAATCCCACCAAATGCAAAATTATTACTCATGACGTAATCGGTGTTAATTTCTCGCCCTTGCATCTTAATATAATCAAGCTCAGCACAATCATTATCTATGTCGGTTAAATTTATTGTAGGTGCAAACCAATTATCGCTCATCATATTAATAGTAGCCCATGCTTCTATTGCACCACACGCTCCTAAAGTATGCCCTAAATAGCTTTTTAAAGAGCTAATAGGCTTAACACCTAGTGCATTAAAAGTGGCATGAGACTCAGCAATATCGCCTCTATCGGTTGAGGTACCATGCGCATTGACATAACCTACTTTATCAGGTGATAAATTGGCATCTTGCAATGCCATTTCAATGGCTATTTGCATGGTATCTGAAGATGGTTGAGTAACATGTTGTCCATCAGAGTTACAGCCAAAACCGACAACCTCAGCCAATATATTAGCCCCTCGAGCTTTAGCATGCTCATACTCTTCAAGTATTAAAGTACCGGCACCTTCTCCTATAACTAAGCCATCACGGTTTTTATCGAATGGGCGAGGCGTATTTTTAGGGGTGTCATTTTTAATACTTGTTGCATACAGCGTATCAAATACAGCTGCTTCGGTAATACAAAGCTCTTCTGCCCCCCCTGCTACCATTACTTTTTGACGACCAAACTTAATTGCCTCATAGGCGTAACCAATACCTTGCGAGCCAGACGTGCATGCCGAGCTTGTAGTGATCACTCGTCCTTTTAAGCCAAAAAACACGCCTACATTTACTGGCGCTGTATGTGCCATCATTTGAATATAACTTGTAGCTGTGACCCCAGACATTGAGCCACTTTCCAACATATTCGCAAATGCGAGAAGCGGCGGTGTTGAACCGGTGGATGAGCCATATGCTACACCGGTAGAGCCATCTGTAAGACTTTTATGTTCAAGTAAATCAGCTTGCTCAAGCGCACGCTCAGTTGCACTAGTGGACATAAGTGCAACTCTACCCATTGAGCGTATTTGCTTACGTTTATAATGGTTAGGTTTTTCAAAATGAGTGACAGGTGCAGCTAAGCGCGTATTAAGCCCATCAGCATTATCCCATTCACTCATTGTTACAACTGCATTTTCACCTTTGATCAATGCGCTTTTAAATTCATTCCAATCATCGCCTAATGCGGTTATAACCGACATCCCTGTAACAACAACACGTTTCATTAAACCATCCCACCGTTAACCGAAATAACTTGGCGAGTAATGTAGGCTGCATCATCAGACATTAAAAATGCGACCGTACCTGCCACTTCGTTCACTGTTCCCATTCGCTTAAGGGGAATCATTTTCATCATTTCAGTAACCGGAAGCTCATCCGTCATTTCTGTTTCAATCAAACCAGGCGCTACACAATTTACAGTAATTTTTCGCTTTGCTAGTTCCAGCGATAGGGCTTTGGTAGCACCAATAATACCCGCTTTCGCTGCGCTGTAATTTACCTGTCCTCTGTTCCCCGCAATACCCGACACTGAAGCCATAGTGATAATGCGGCCACCTTTACGAGTTTGTACCATAGGCATAACCGTTGGGTGCACAACATTATAAAAGCCATCTAACCCAGTTCTAATTACGCTATCCCAATCATCACCCTGCATTGCCGGAAAAGCCATATCGTTAGTAATGCCCGCATTACACACCACCCCATAGTAAGCACCATTGTTTGTAATATCTTGCTCAATTTGTTGCTTCGCCGCAGCTCTATCACATACGTCAAATTGTAGTAGTGTAGTGCTTTGTCCAAGTGCCTGTATTTCTGCACATGTTTGCTGAGCTTGCTCTAAACCATTTCTGCAATGAACAGTAATGTCATAGCCTTGAGCTGCAAGTTTAAGTGCAATAGCCTTACCTATCCCCCGGCTAGAGCCGGTTACTAAAATTCTTTTATTCATTGGTTTTCTCTTATAAACTCCAGCGGATCTTCTGGCTGAAATACATTTATTTTTGCATCACACAGTATTTTTTTATTTTCGCTTATTTGGCATTCAAACACACTTAAACCAGATTCTTCCTGGTAAAGCTTGTGAACATAAATAGTTAATTTACTGTTTTTACAAAATCTGGCCTCATGGGTTTTATATTTTCGCGTGCCGATCAAAAAACCTATTCTAACCGCTTCATTAATATCATTAGCTAATGCTCCAGCATAAGCAGCTATAGACTGGGCCATATATTCAATACCTATATAACTTGGCACTCCCTCAATTTGCTCATTATAAAAAGGGCTTTGAGGTGTAATAGTCACTGAGCAGGTTGCACACTCATCGCTGTATTCAACTAACTGTTCTATTAAAATCATAGGAGCATCATGGGGTACAACCTGCTCTATAGAATAATTATTCATTATGTGTACCTAAAATCAAACTCGCATTATTACCACCGAACGCAAATGAGTTAGATAAGCAGTAATTTAATTTAACCGTACTAGCTTGCTCAATAACGTTAACATCAGCCAGCTTATTTCTTTGTGAGCATTTATTAAAAGGCAAAGTAATATTCCCTCTGCCTCTGAGCAACAGCCAACAGATACCTGCTTCAATTGCACCAGCCGCACCTAAAGTATGTCCAGTTAAGTACTTACTGGAACTCAGCGATGTATTGTTGCCAAACACGCTATTAATTGCAAGGGCTTCCATTTCGTCATTTTTAATTGTTGCTGTACCGTGTGCATTTATATAGTCAATATCACTAGGTAATAAATCAGCATCGGCCAGAGCAGCCTTCATTGCCGATTTTGCACCATTACCGCTAGGGTCTGGCGCCGAAATGTGATGAGCATCAGAGCTTTCACCACCACCTAAAAACATAACGCCATTTTCTAACGGTGCTTCTTTACTCATAACAAATAACGCAGCACCCTCACCTATATTAATACCATCTCTCTCATCGCAAAAAGGCTTACACATTCCTGTGCTCATTGATGCCAAGGCATTAAATCCATTAATGGTAAGTTTGCAAAGGCTATCAACGCCACCACAAATTACAACGTCTGCTAAGTCAGCGGTTATTAGGGCTTTTGCGCTAATAAGAGCTTTAGCACTTGAGGTACATGCCGTTGAAATACTATAACAGGGACCTAACGCCCCTACTTTTTGGGCTATGTAATGCGAAGGAGTGGCAAGTTCTTGATCAGCATATAAAAAGTCACTTGGCCACACACCTTTACTGTCGTGATCAGCTCGAGCTTGTTCGCCATCATGCACCCCTGATGTACTTGTACCTACCACAACAGCAATTCGTGATTTATCAATATGTGAAAAACTGTTAAGTGTTGGGAGTATTTGCTCAAGCGCTATATCAATTAACGTATTAATACGGCGCTTTTGATTTAGAGGAACGCAGTCTACATGCCCAACATAAAATGGTAGATCCTCTGTGCTTAATTTTTTTGTCTTTAAAAGCCGTGGTGCTTCATTATGTTGTAAGTTATTTAGGCTAAAAATTGTATCTTCAATACCTTTGCCCATTGCACTTACAATGCCTAAATCATTTAACCAAAAAGTCACTAGTTTACCTTCTCAAATGTAATTTGATAATGTCGCTCACTATTATTTAGTACTATTTTATTATCGGTATAATTTATTGTAATAATCGAGCGGTTATCTTTTAATACACGCCTTTTTGTGGCTATCTGCTCCATAACCGCTCCAGATATTTTTTCATTAAGAAATAATACAGGCCAATGCACTAAAGCAATATCTGCCAATATATAAGCAGGGTCTAAATCGACACCTACTATCATTTTAGTAACATTAGGTGGCTCATTATTTAGTTTTTCAAGCTTTAAAATAGGTAAGCCTTGTGTAGTCATTAATAATAAGTTGATAGTACCCTGCTTGTTTATTTCTAATTGTGCTAATAAAGTATGCTCTTTCTCATTGTTTTGAATATATAAAACATGCTGCCAATTTTGATCAAACATTTGCACAGGCACATGCGAAATATCAAGTGTAGTGGTTGCAGAAATATCAACACGCTCACTGCTTTTATATGTGCTACTACATGCTGCTATGCAACCACACACTAAAGCTATAAAAGTACCTCTTAAAAAGTGTCTGATATGAGCCTCAATAACTGGGATTAATTTTGACATAGCTGCGCTAATACATTTAAACGACGCTCACTTTGAGCAACAAATGGATTATTTTTATCCCATGCGTAACCCGCTAAAATAGCACTGATCATTTCACGAACCTGCGAGTTTTGTTCTGAATAAAAAATAACGTCTTGAAATCGGGTATCGTACCAACCTTTAACAAAGGTTTTAAAACAATCAACTCCTGCCTGCAATGGCTTGGCGTAACATTCATCAAAATCAATCACTTCTCCATTTAAATAATCATCAATAAGGGGGGCAATTAAGTGTGCAGACTTTAAAGCAATAGTCACCCCAGATGAAAACACTGGATCTAAAAATTCACCCGCATTGCCTAGTAAAGCAAAATGCTTTCCATGTAGCGTACATACATTAGCAGAGTAACCACTAACGCTACGCGCCTGTGTTATAGGTACGCGATTAGCTAAAAGTTTTTTTAAGTAAGGGTCTTGTTCTATAAACTGTTTTAAGGTGTCAGCTTCGCTACTCTCATTAAAGCGCGATTGCTTTGCCACAACCCCAATACTGGACGTGCCATCACTAAAGGGGATGAGCCAATACCAAACATCATTAAATTTAGGGTGAACGGTTATTAAAATTTTATTTCTATCAAACAGCTCGTCAGTAATGCCATCATTAAAGTGACTAAAATAAGCACTACGCACAGGAAAAGTAGAAGGTTTTTCTAAATTTAAAAGTTTTGGTAAAACTCGGCCGAAACCGCTCGCATCAAGTACAAACTTAGCCCTTACGTCATACGTTTGTTTTTTATTATTTTGCACTTGCAGCGTCGCACTAGCAGCTTCATCAGTAAAACCAATAACACTATGCTGATAGCGAATTTCAACGCCTTGATGCTGCGCTCTATCAGCAATCAGCTTATCAAAATCAGCCCGTTTAACTTGAAAAGTAGTACCCGGGCCTGGGCTAAATTTTTCAGTAAAATTTATAGCTGTATTTTGGCCATTACGATGAAACGCAGCACCATCTTTAAATTGAAAGCCAAGCTCATCTGCATGTTCATGTATTGTTTTAACTAGCCCAGCATCAGCTAAATATTCCATACATTGAGGTAATAAGCTTTCGCCAATTGAAAATCGAGGAAATAATTGTTGCTCTAGCACCAGCACTTTCCAGCCTTTTTGTACTAATAAGCTACTTACAAGTGCACCTGAAGGCCCTGCTCCTATAACCACAACATCATACTGCTCAAGGTTGTTCAAATTATTATTCCTTTTGAGACTTTAATACACTTAATGGAGATAAAATATATACGGCTAAAATCCCTACCATAACAGTAAGACCAAAACTAAAAATGGCAGGGGTATTTGAAAAGGCGAGCATACCAAATACACACATAGAAGAGGCGGCCGACAAGCTAATGGCCAATACATTTACCGCCGTTAAGTTATTAATTTGGTAAAACACTAAATAATCTATGGCTAGGCCAATAATGAGTAAGCCACCTAGCAGATTAAAAATTGAGATACTTCCTTGCGCTGCATTACATACCCAAAGCATAGTCAACAGGCTGGCACTTAATGTTATCACCTGCACAGTGCCAATCCGAAGACCAAATTTACAGCTAAATAAAACAAAGCAAATAACAATGGCCACACCCAATGTAAGCAATAAATACTGGCTGTAGTTTTCAAGTAGGCTACTGATTTGCTTAGGCTTGTTATATATAAACGCATCTTCATAAGCATTAACGTTAGAAGTTAGCGCTTGCGTGGATACTCCCGATACAGAAAACCAAGTAACAGCTTTATTAGGCTCAACAAACATTTGTGCATTTAAAAGTACTGAAAAATGACTATTTGCTAAAGCGTCGTAACTCAAAAGTTCTGTGTTAGCTGACTCAACTTTTATCCCTGTATATTTTTCAGTAATAATTAACACATCGTTTTTAACAGCCCCATTAAAGAGCGCTAAATTATTTTCTTGCGTGCGCTTACTAGGTAACCAACGCTTAATAGCATTGTGTTTAAGATGCGGGTTAATACGCTTTAAATCACCTATTATTCGTTCTTGCTTTTGCAGTAGTTGTTCAGCATTTGATGCAAATAAAAACACAATGTGACTATCTAATTGCCCCATTAAAGTTAAATGCTTTTGCTCATTAAGTATTAGTTGCTGTGGGCTTGCATTTAGTAAACGTACATCGTTGTTAAATAAAATGGGTTTAAGATAAAACAAAAACATTAACACCAGCCCCAATACGAGTAAAACCGATTGCTTATAACGGTTAAATCGCACCATTAAACCTAATAACTTCTGACTTTTAATCAAACTTCGCTCAGAGAGCACAAGCTTAGATTGCCAGATAGGTAATATAATTAATGTGAATAACCAAGCGCTCGCAAGCCCAGCAATTACAAACACTGCTACTTGCGATAAAAGTGAAATTGGCGCACCTAATAGACAGCTATAGCCTAGGCCTGTTGTAATAAAAGATAAAAGCAAAGCTGTTTTTGTGCCTTTGCTTAACCCACTACTTTGGTAAAAACTGTTGCCATACGCTAAATCAGTCATCGCATGAAATGCATAATCAATAGCTATACCAATTAGGGTTACAGCAAAAACCAGTGTTAATAAATGAATCGAATTAAACACAAATACCATGGCCGTAGCACCACCAGCCAGTGCACTAAGTACGGTTAAGCTTGCAAGTAAAATGCTACTGACTTGCCTAAATACCCAGAACACCATTAAAAGTAATGCGATTACACTAAGGCCACCAAATAAGCTCATTTCATACTTAGCTTGCTGAGCGTTTTCAGCTGTATGAAAAATAGCACCTGAATAGCGAATAGTGGTCCGTGGGTAAGTAATATTTAAACTTTCAAGCTTATTTTTAATGCTGCTCGCAAGCTTAATAGACTCATCAATTGGAAGGCTATTGTTAGGAATGGTAGCCAATATAACAGCATAATCCTTATGGTTTAAACGGCGCGTTAACCGCTCATTTCTTAAAGAGAATAACTGACTTTGTTTTAAATTATCGCCTATAAATGCAGCAAGACTTAAACTAATATCGGCTTTTAGTGTGGCACTTACAAAAGGGTTTCCTAATTGATTTAATTGAGTAAGGTAAAATGACTCAAACTGTGCTTTATCAACCATACTATTTTTATAATTGTCGCTGAGCAGCGCATGTTGATACGCAGAGAACACTGAAGATAACTGCTCAATGCTTGGCAGTTCAAAGCTATTTTTTATATCACGTTTTAACAGCCATGATTTAAGCTCGTCATGTGCTAAGTTTTTACTATCACCAGTAAATGAAAACATAATACGGTTTGCATTTTTTTTAAAAAAGACCTCTTCGCCGTACGCCAATTGAGAATGTGATTTTGGTAATAAACTAAACATGTCAGCATTTAATACAGGCTTAGTGATATACAAAGCAGCACAAAGTAAAACAGCTAAAAAACCAAACCATGTAATAAGTACACTAATACGTTTAATCACATCACTCTTCCGAAGGTTACTTACACTTATTAATTATTAGGTGTATTTGCATAAGAAAACTCTATTACTGTGTTGCTACCCGAGTGCTCATTTAAAGTTATACTTTGTACACGCTGGTTATTTTCACAAAGAATAAAATGGCTAAACAGCTGTTTTAATAGCGTATCTTTTGGCTTTAATAATAAACAGTCTGTTTGGTTTGTTACATCAAAACGCTCATATAAGGCTTTCATATCTAATGCGAGTAAGTCAGTTAATAAGCCTACAAACTGCTCGCTGCCAGGCTGAAGAGTAAGCTCACCCTCTTTATTTTTAACAAATACTTGGCCATTCTCGATTAGTAATGTGCTTTGCACTGGTGTTTTTACATACCAAAGCAGCTTTTCCCCCTCAAGTGTAAACTCCCCTTTAGAGATGAATGGTTTAGAGAAGCCGGCAAAATGCTTTAATTGCTTAAATTCACCCGAAACTGTCGTAGCAGCTAATAAACTGGCACTAAAAAAAACAAAATAAAGAGCACTAACAAACACACAATTTTTTAAATAATTCATAGCATCATCCAATATTAGCTAAGTATTTTTGCAAGCTTATCAACTATCACCGCTGGTGAGGCAAACTGCATTTCTTTAGTCGATATCTCAACAGCAACTTGAGTAGTAGTCGCTTTAGTAATACGCTTATTCGTTATGGCATCTGTAATTACATAATCAATTTTTAAACGGTTTTCGAACTCTTTTAAATGCGCGGTCACTTTAATTTTTTGGGTAAATATGGCGGATGCCACGTACTTAATTTGCATATCCACTATTGGCCACGCATAACCCGACTCCATCATTTGAGGATAGTCGTAATCAAATAATCGCAGTAACTCACAGCGAGCCACCTCTAAGTAGCGAGGGTAATTACCATGCCATACAACATTCATCGGATCGCAGTCATGAAATGGAATTTCAATTTCCACTTCATGAGTTAGCAAAGCGCCTCTACTATTCATATAAAGCCCAACGTTTTTCCTGAATATAACTAATGGTTTGTCTAAGCACCGCTTCCATTGGCCTATCTTCAGTTAGGTTTTCGAAATAATGAGTTATGTCAGTATACATCGCTTGCATATCTGCAGTTAAACTTGAAAATTCAAGTTCGCCTTGTTTAATACGCAGCCTCACCCCTTGAATACTTGCTAGTAACGTACTTGCAATAACCTGCTCTGTAAGCTGTAAAATACGCAAACAATCACGTGAGGCAATAGTCCCCATACTTACTTTATCTTGATTATGGCACTCAGTAGAGCGAGAAAATACACTTGCAGGCATCGTTAACTTAAGCGCTTCAGCAGTATAGGCACTGGCGCCTATTTGCACGGCTTTAAAGCCATGATTTATGTAACGACGTTCAGCCTCACTGTCTGATAAATTTGATGGTAATCCATTATTAAATTTAGTATCGACCAATGAAGCGATTTGCCTGTCGGCTAAATCTGCCAGATTTGCAATCGCCGTTTTCATACTATCCATTGCCATTGCAATGTGGCCGCCATAAAAATGGCCACCATGAAGTACATGTTCACCCTCGCCATCAATAATGGGGTTATCGTTTGCAGAATTAAGCTCGTTTTCTATCATCTGCCTGAAAAATGGCAAACTATCTTGCAATACACCAATAACATGCGGTGCACAGCGAATAGAGTACCTATCTTGTAGTCTATCAGCGTTACGAGGATGGTCATGATGGTTTAAATCATCTCGTATCCATTTAGCAACTTGTTGCTGCCCAGGATGAGGCTTAACAGAGAATAAAATTTCATCAAAATGATGACTATTACCTTTAAGAGCAAGGCTAGACAATGCTGTAATCCTACTTGCAAGTTTTGCTAAATAATTGGCTCTATCAAACGCTAAACAAGCCAGTGCGGTCATCACAGCTGTACCATTCATAACTGCAAGCCCCTCTTTTGGGCGAAGCGTTAAAGGTTTTAAACCAGCCGCTTGCATTACCTGTGCGCTGTTAAGTATTTTATCTTTGTAAAAAACATCACGTTCACCAACCATAGCACCTGCTACATACGACAGTGGGGTTAAATCACCGCTAGCGCCTACCGAACCTTCTTGAGGAATAACAGGTACTATATCAAGGTTTAAATAGTCTTTGAGAAGATTAAGCATTTCCCAGCTTACGCCAGAATAGCCTTGTGAAAGTGATGCTAAGCGCGTAGCTAAAATTGCACGCCCTTGTACTTTATTAAACACATCGCCTAGTCCACAACCATGAAAGCGCGTTAAATGTAATGGCAGCTCATCAACTAAGTTAAGTGGCACAGGAACCGTGACTGAGTCACCATAGCCTGTAGTTACCCCATAAATCACACCATCTTCTTTGAGTAGAGAGTCTAAAAAGCTAAGCGCGCTATCAATTTTTGCGCTAAATTGCTCGCAGCCACTTAATTGCACCTGAGTATTTTGATGTGCAATATTAACAATATCTTCAATAGAAAGTTGTTGGTTTCCAAAAAGCTGTACTTCCTGAGCTGACACTCTACTTCTCCTTTGCATTGCTGCGTTCTACTTGCTGATCGTTTTGCCAAAAATCATAAAAATTAAACCACTGATAAGGATACCGCGCGGCATAAAAGCCTAAACGTGCAGAAAAATCTGTAATTACAGTGGTTAATAGACCTTGTCTTTGTGATCGGGGTATTTTTAATGTTTGGCTATAATGTTCAAAAATCACATGATACTTTTTTGTTTTTTTATCTTTTAAGCAAAATAAAAAGTAAACGGGGCAATCTAACAATGCAGCTAATATAAAAGGCCCTTGAGAAAAAGATGCAGGCTTACCTAAAAACTCAACACGTGTGGAACGCTCACCCGTTGTAGCGCTTGTTCTATCACCAACAATAACGACTATTTCACCCTGCTCTACTTTATCTTTTAATAAAATGGCTAGATCAGGCCCCATATCGCTCACTTGAATTAAGTTAACCGACACCGCGGGGTTAATTTTTTTAAGCATTTTATTAAATTCTACAGCATGATGAGTAAATACAAGCACATTAATTTTTTTACTGCTGCGATGCTGGCTCAATGCTCTACATACTTCAAGGTTACCCAAGTGAGAGCCAATAAAAATGGCCCCTTGCTGTTGCTCATTTAAATCAATGAACAGCTGTTCATTAGTATATTGGATATCCTTTTTTGAAATTCGACCGAGCCAACCATCAATTTTATCAAGGGCGCTATCGGCAAAACTACAAAAATGCATAAGCTGTTGTTTAAAAGTTACTTTACGCTCAACATTATTGTAATTATTAACTTGAGCTAAAAACTGCTTAGAAGCCGCGCGTGCAACTTTACCGGTAATAAACAAATAGCAAACAACCGGGAACAAAATAACCCACAGCCCTTTACGACCAAGTACTTTATGGGCAAATAGTAATATTTGTATACCTAAAAAGTTACCTCGCTCTTGCATTTTAGACCAATGTTTAACGGCCATAACGTCTCTTATATTTATGCCATAGTAAAACAGGTGAACGAAGCAGCATGCCAAAAAATAAACGCGTATGTAACCACGAAATGCGCACATTATCTTGAAGTGGCTGAAAGTGTGACAAGCCATTTTCTGGGTAAACAACCTGGCTTGGTAAAAAAACAAATGGCACGTTGCGCCAATATAACCTAACTAGTATTTCTGGATCAAAGTCCATACGCTTACCGAGCTTAACCTCACTTATAAGCTTATTAGTCACATTTAAGGGGTACACTCTAAAACCACACATTGAGTCAACAATTTTAAAGCTGAGCGTTTCTATCCATACCCACACATGGGTTAAATAACGTGCTAAGTAACGATGTTTAGGAACCGATTCATCATACACTGGGCAACAACTAACTAATGCCTGTGGGTGTGTATTTGAAAATTCAATCAACTTTTTGATATCTGATAAATTATGCTGACCATCTGCATCTACTTGTATCGCATGGCTATAACCTTGCTCATACGCGCAGCGCAATCCTGTTTGTACCGCACCGCCTTTGCCTTCGTTTTGCTCATGCGATATAAGAGTGAGGTGGGCATATTTTTTCTCAAGAGTAGCAAAAAGAGATTTAGCCTGCACACTACTGGCATCATCAACCATTATTATCGGCAGCGTATACTCAGTTAACGCTGCAAGTACTTCATCAATAACACTTACATGATTAAAATTAGGTATAACAATACAAAAATTATTCATCTGTATCACTTTTAAACACTATGCGCCCAGAGGCGTGTTGGCCTTTATCTGATTGATACGAAAAGCCATACTTACCGCTCGGTTTTTCTTCTACAGTTAATTTAATTGTTAGACCAGGGGTAATAACAACCTGAAACTTAAGCACTTCAATATCTTTTACTTCACGTTTAACATTAAAGTATTTTCGCACGGCATCTACGGCCCAATCGAGCTGCACTACACCTGCTAAAATAGGGCCTTGACTAAAGTGACCTTTAAAATAATCTAAACTTGGCGGTATAAAAAGCGTTAGGCAATGACCCTGTGTTGACGATACACAGTTAACAAGTTCAGGCTTTGTGTTAATCAGCTTTGACAAAAAGAGACTCCAATACTTTTAAATTTATTTTAGCTTGCGTGTTGTAGGGTAATTGATTTAGAAAACGCCATTTTTTAGGCGTACAGATCCCTTCAAAACGATTCAATGTATGTGTTTTTAAAAGCGTATTAGTCGCTAACTTTCCATTGGCGTTTAAATATGCTTGCCCTTTCTGTGTAAGCACTATAACAGCGCCTAATACTAAACGTTTCCCATTTAGCGTTATTACTTTAGCTTCCTGCACCCACTCACTTTTGCATAAATGTAGCTCTAGTTCGTCAAGGCTTAAGCGTTTTTCTTCAAGCTTTATAATACGGTCAAAACGACCTAGTAATTCAAATTGGCCATTTTTAAATAATGTACCTCGGTCATCTAATAAATAGTTTGTTTGCTCAACTAAAGGCGAATTCAACACTAATCGTTGTTCAGAGGTTCTGTGTAATGTGATCCCTAAAAATGGCTGCCAATGACTAACGTTCTCTAAAGACACAACCTGACGATATGCAATTCCGCCAGTTTCGGTGCTGCCAAATACTTGAGTAATGGGTTTATTTAGCTGTTTATTTAAAGTGACAGCGTCTTCATTTTGAAGCGGCCCACCGGATGAGAAAACCCACTGTAAATGTGACTTTTCTTCTATTAAAACGTTATCTTGATGCAGCCGCTTTAGCTGTGCCGGACTGGATATAAACACGGCCTGTGTATTTGTTTTAAGTTTAGTAGCAATATGCTCGGGGTAGTTAAGCAAGTCTGTATCAATTATGTAGTTATTGCTAAGCGGCCATAACACTCTAAATAACAAACCGTAAATATGCTGATGCGAAACACTGGCAATAAATACAGGGTTACGTTTTAAAGCAAACGTACTGTTGAGCGTTTTTATCTCTTTATTAAGCACTCGCCACGATTTAAAAATAGGCTTAGCTTGACCTGAAGAGCCTGAAGTATAAAAAACAAGGTTACCTTCACTCGGCCAAGCAATTTTATTGAACGGTGTGTAGTTAGGTGTAGTTGTTAAATTACCAATATTTTCAAATGGCGTAGTCGCATGCTCGACCAAATCACTATCGCCCAAATAGTAAGGGGTTTGCTCTAAAAGCGCATTGAGTGTTTCGCTTTGACCATTAGGCGGTAAAATTATAGTCCAACCTTTATGCGCCAATGCAAAAAGGTTTACAGCAAAATCATAGCTACTACTGTTGAAAAGCACTGCCGATGCTTTAGTAGGCGATTGCGGAATTTTAGCCAAAACTTGATTAATATCATTAACAAATTGACGCTCAGATAACGCTGAGCCGCTATGATTAAATCGAATATTTATGCTTGCGTTATCTAAAGTATTAAACACCTGCATTCCTTTTTACTTTTTTCCTTACTAACCACTCTACTGCAAATAAAACACCCATAATAATGTATGCAATAAAACCGTTATAAAATGCCCACACATCAAGACTTGTAAACACACTAGTGTATAACGCTATACTGGCGTTAAAAACAAAAAAAACGCACCATATTTTAGTTACATTTTTAGTGTACGAAATGGCTCTCTTATCAAGCTTTGGCTCAGTGATACGCGCAAACGTTTCTATGATGCTTGGACCCTTATAAAGCGAGTAAGCAAAAACAAAAAACATAACAGTATTTACAATAACCGGATAAAGCCGAATACCAAAATCACTGCCGATAGCTTTTGATAAGCCAATAGCTAAAATTCCAAGTAATGAGGCTGGCTTTATCCATGGCATTTTAGCTAATAAAGGCTTGCTTAACCAAAGCCTTATTATTAACAGTGTTAATAAAATCACAGTGAGTAAATAACTGTTGAAACGTGTCAGCCCTATATAAACAATGAAAGGGTAACACGTTAAAAAAATCATTATTAACGCTGTTAAAAATGCCTTAAACATGCTTATTTAACGAGCTTTTCTATTTCAGATACAACATCTTGCACAGTGCGAACTTGTTTAAATGCGTCAGGCTCAATTTTCTTACCTGTAATTTCACGTAACTTAACAACTAAATCTACAGCGTCGATACTGTCTAAGTCTAAATCTTCGTACAGGTTAGCTTCTAAAGAGATATCTTCAGCATCTATTTCAAATTCATTTTCTAAAATGCCGTGTAATACATCATAAATTTCAGCAGCGGTTTTCATTATTATTCCTAGTGTGTGTTAATTAAGTACGTGATTGTTCTATAAAATGCGCTAAAGAGTTAACACTCGCAAAATGCGCTTTAGTTTGTTCTGAATTTGCATCAATTTTTACGTCAAATTCTTTTTTGATAGCAAGCCCGAGTTCTAGCGCATCTATGCTATCTAGCCCTAAACCGTCTACAAATAATGGCTCGTCGTCTTTTATATCGGCAGTGGTCATATCTTCAAGATCTAGGCTCGAAATAATCAATTGTTTAATTTGTTGTTTTAATTCACTCATATATAGCTAAGCTCTTTTGTAAAGTATTGTTGTAAGCCTTTCGTAAGCAAGCGAGACTGTATTGCAGGTACGTCGCTTGTATAAATAATATCGCTTTTGAAAGAATGTGGTGCTAGTTGCATAGAAAAATGCGCTTGGTATGGGGCTACTCTGTACCAAGGTGTCCCTTTAGTTAACGTGTTAGGTTTCATTTTAATCAATACGGTTGTTATAGGAGCATGACATCTAAGGGCTATATTTGCAGCCCCCCTTTTAAATTTAAGCGTATTATGAGGTACTGAACGTGTTCCCTCAGGAAATACAATTAAGTTATTCCCTCTTTTTAATGTTTGTTCGCATTCCTTTAATAGTTCTTGCGGGTCTTCATTGCTTATATAACCTGTACTTTTTATCACACCACGCATAAAAGGGTTTGTAAAAAGGTGTGCTTTTACAACGCAATCAACATTTTTAATGACCGATATAAGTACCACAACATCAATAAGTGATGGGTGATTAGCCAAAACAAGCTCGCCTTTCAAATTAGCTAAATGGGCTTTATCTTTTATATGAAAACGGATAGCGCCACTGTGATGCATTAAACCGACAAAAAATTTAAAACTATAATGCACTACCGTACGCGCATTTTCTTTTTGTTTTACAGGACAGCGTTGAAAAAAACGTTGAACAGGGAATATAAGTAACGCTAAAAATAGACCACCTAAACCAAATAAACTAAAACAAAGGCCAGTGGCTATAATACGCCAAATAAGGCCTATTACTCTTATTATTGTGTTAAACATAGTGGCTTAGCAACCAACCATTAGCACTGGCGCTTTGTTTGTTAAACATTGCTTTTGCGCACTCTAAACTTAAAGGAGTAGTTGAATGCCCACAATTATTAGCCGCCTGTTTGGTTAGACTAAAATGAGCTTCATTTTCTGTAGCTAATCGCATAACTAACGCAATAGAATGAGTTATTTGTTTCTCATCAGCAAATGTCGTGTAGGGATCAGGAAGTGATTCATCAGTATGAACAACTAATATATGTGTTTGCTTAAACTCTACTAACTTTATGTATGCTTCTATTAAAGCGCAAGCAAAGCTATCCTTACCCGCTGCTATAGCAATCATAGGTTGGGTGTTACCACTAATAATACTGTACATCCCAATAGCAGCATTATGCACACTTAAGCCAAAGCCTGTCGGTGATAAGGGCAGTTGCTCAGCGAGGTCACCTAGTAAGTTAGCTGTTTTATGAAAATCGCCATGTCGTGACGAAAAAACAACAGGCATATTTTCATACGGTTTTTCATTTGTAACCTGGTACGCACTATGTAAAACCATTTTCACAAATGGCGTCATCCTTCTGCGCTGCATTGCAGTTACCCAGCCTAATGTTATTGGTGATGAGTCATACCAATTTTCAAAGAGGGCTTGTCGCTGTTCAGGCTTAATCCATGTAGCGAGTTCTTCAACAACAAATTTCACAAATAAACGTTATTTAGTAAGTAAGGGGGCGAGAATTTTACCGACATTAGCAATAAAAGTAAAATATTCATTAAATAAATGCCAGCACTTACTAACTGTTCAGCGCTGGCTCATATAACCTAAGAAAGCAAAGCAATATCACTTTGTTTTATACACTTAGCTTTATTGCCCGCAATATCATCAACGTTAAGCTCGTTTATTAAAGCCTCGCCTTGTGCTTGTTGCTCATCGCTCAGTGGTAAATACGGCAATCTAAATACGGGGTTTACCGCGCCCGTCATCATCAATGCCGTGTTTATTGCAATCGGGTTAGGCTCACAAAACAACCAGTTCATTAAAGGTTGTAATGAGCTATTTAACGAATCATTTTTAGTATCCATTAGCTGGCGAAACAACCCAGGAATAAGATTAGAGGTAACCGATATAACACCGTGGGCTTTGTGTACATGGCGTGCGTCGTGCGCTTCGTCATCGTTACCAGACCAGCACGCAATACCTTGCTGCTCGTAATGTGCAATTCGCTCGTTACCACCGCATTCTTTTACACCAATTAAGTTAGGGTGTTTTGCTAATGGCTCAATAATATCAGGTGTTAAATCTTGCCCTGTGCGCCCAGCTACGTTGTAAATAAACGCAGGGCCTATATCGAGCACGCGTTTAAAGTGCTCTTTTACACCCGCAATAGACGTACGGCCATAATATGGATTAATTTGCAGCGCTGCATGCATTCCACTTGCAAAGCCATATTTAGTGGCTTTTATTGCCTCGCGTGTATTATTACTGCCTGTATTACCAACAATTAGTAACTGATTGCCATACTTGTTTGCGCTGTGCGCAATAAGCATTAAATGCTCTTCCCAGTTCATTAACTGACCTTCGCCGGTTGTACCACCAACCACAATGCCATCTACACCCGCTGCAATTTGTATTTCGACGAGTTCATCATACTTGACTAAATCTATTTCACCATTAGCTAAATACGGGGTTTTAATAGCAGTAATTAAGCTTGCTTGTTTAATTTGTTCTAGGGTGCGCATAAAAATTCATTATTTATAAAACTTGCGCTATTTGTAACATACTTACACGCATTTTTGCAGGCCTAAGCTAATAATAAACGTAAAATGGCTTGTGTTATTTAGTTTGATAATACAAAATACAATACTGTACATTTAAACAGTGTTTGTGTTTTTAACTTTAAGCGAGCCTTTATGCGTTTATCTGACTACTTAGCCACTCATTTTTATACCACCGATGAGCTTTGCCATGCTTTAAATATTGACGCCGAGCAACTAGATACGTGGCAGCAGCAAAGCATTTTTCCTAAACCAAGTTATTGTATAAAAAGCCAGTTAAGTTGCAGCTCGTATTCTGGTTTGTATGAATGTGAAGAGTACGATGATTATTACCCGCGAGGTTGTGTAAATTGGGGGCAAGGGCTAATAAAACAAAAAATTGAATCCTCAAGCAATGCCTTTAATTACTTTGCGCAGCAGTACACAGCAAGCCTGAGTAAACTTGCTCAGCAAGGCTTTAATTTTAATGAAGAATTATTTGGCTGCGAAATAGACGAGCATTTACAGCAAGTGTGGCAACAGTTTTTATGCAGCAAATACGGTGTACTGACACAAAACGGGTTAATTGACGAAATAGTATGTGTGGATATAGGCCGCTTGCTGGTAGACGATATTACTGAATTGCGCACTAAAGGAAGTTTAAACCAACAAGAGCGTACGCAGCTTCACCCCGCTATGAAGCTGCTCAATAAAGCATTAGGGCACGGGGCTGATCACGAAAAACAACACACATTGCGTGCCCGTTACATAGATGCACTTATTTTAAAGTACGATTTATCGATTAAATAAATATAAATACGGCTGAGATTTATACAAGCTTGGAGTTTAAAATACAGAGTAACGCAAATGGCGATATAAGTTTACGTCGCCACTGTATTTTACTAACTAACTAATAAGAGTGCTTTTTACTAGCCAATGGTGTTGTAAACTTCAATATTACTGCTTGTTAGAAGCCCGGTAACTTGTGTTCCAAAAGCTTTAAAATGTGGCTCGTTTTTATGCGATTCAAAATGCTCATCTGATGCCCACTGTTCAGTCACCAAATAAGTCGTTTGCTGCGCATCACTTTTTACCGATAGCTCATAACGTAGACAGCCAACTTCTTGGCGCGAGTACTTTTGCAGGTTTTCGAGTGCAGTTAATACAACATCTGCATCAATATTTTTGCTCGCGATTGTGGCGATTACTGTTAACATGATCAGTCCTTTTTAAAAACAAAGGTGCAGTTTTGCTACACCTAATGTTGTTTTGCGTATTTTATTACTGATCCCACTGCGGCGCAAAATCAGGCGTTGCTTGGCGGTCGCCACAATCAAGTGCATCAATACGGGCAATGTCTTCATCGTCTAACTTAACATGGTCGTTAAAGTTATCTTCCAAATTTTTACGCTTGGTTGACGATGGAATAGTAGTCATATCATTTGCGTTTTCCCAAGCAATTACAATTTGCGCAGGTGAAGCGTTATGCTTATTCGCTATATCAAGAATCGTTTCATCTTTTAGTACTTTACCGACCACAAACGGCATATAAGCCGTTACGTGTATACCGTGCTGAGCGCAAAACGCACGTAATTTTGTATTGGTTAAGTACGGATGTACCTCAACTTGGTTAGTAAATATTTCACGCGAGTCTAGCGTTTGCATTGCTTCGTTTAAGTTTGCAATAGTGAAATTAGACACGCCAATATGTTTTGTTAAACCAAGCTGTTTAGCTTTTAAAAGCTCAGTTAGGTACTCACTCATTGGCTCATCGTTTGATGGCGCAGGCCAATGAATAAGCAATAAATCAACAGAGTCTACTTGCAGCTTTTCTAAAGACTTTTCTACGCTTGCAATAAAATCAGTTTTATTGAGTTTGTTATTCCACACTTTAGTCGTTAAAAATATTTCGCTGCGCGGAATGTTACTATCTTTTATAGCTTGGCCTACTTGCTCTTCGTTACCATAAATTTGCGCTGTGTCTATATGGCGAAACCCGACATCTAATGCCATTTTTACCGAGTTGTATGCAGTATCGCCTTCTAAACGAAATGTTCCAACACCTAAATTCGGCATTTCAATTACACGTTGTGTCATGAATCTGTCCTTATACGTTGGTTTAAAATACAGCTATTGAATAGCGTTAAAAAATACACCTTTTACTTTCTCAAAAAATAACCTCACAGTAGCTATGAGGTTATAAAAATGCGTTTCAAGGGTTTAATGATACAAAGTTTACACTTTATGCTCGCTGAATTTCACGCTTATCAAGCAAGCCACTGTAACGAGTCACTATAAGTGCCAATACAGAAATGACGGCGCCTATCCATGCTGTGTCTCGCAGAGTCATACTTTCCACTACGCTTCCACCAATGATTGAGCCAAGTGCAATACCAATATTAAAAGCGGCTATATTTAATCCAGATGCAACATCCACAGCATTAGGTGTATGTTTTTGTGCTTGTTTTACAACGTAAAGCTGTAAGCCTGGCACGTTACCAAACGCAAAGGCGCCCCAAACTAAAATTGTAAGTACGGCAGCTACTTTATTATCCATGGTAAATGTAAGTGCCAATAAAATAATGCTAAGAGCACTAAATATAATACTGAGTGCACTTATTGGGCCCCGTTTATCCGCAAGTTTTCCACCCCAAATATTGCCTACCGCTACAGATGCACCATAAACCAGCATAATTAAACCAATAGCTGAGGGTGCAAAGCCAGTTTCCTGCTCTAAAATCGGCGCTAAATAAGTAAATGCTGTAAACGTGCCGCCATAACCTAAAATAGTCATTAAATATACGAGTAATAAGCGCGGTTTAACAATAACCTGAAGCTGTTCTTTAAAGGTTGCAGGGATAGACTGCTTCAAGTTTTTGGGTACCAAAATAGCACTTCCTACCAAAGCAATTAAGCCCAACACTGATACCACTAAAAATGTTGCACGCCAGCCAAAATGCTGGCCTATCCACGTTCCTAATGGCACTCCTGTTACAAGTGCAACCGTGAGTCCCGTAAACATAATTGCAATAGCGCTGGCCTCTTTATCTTTACTTACTAAGCTTGTGGCAATCATAGAACCAATTGAGAAAAACACCCCGTGGGCTAAGCCTGTTAAAATACGCGCAAGTATTAATGTTTCATAACTTGGCGCTTGCCATGCTAATAAATTCCCCAGCACAAATAAGCCCATTAAGCTTATAAGTACAATTTTACGATTCCATTTCCCGGTGAGTGCAGTAAGTACCGGTGCACCAATAGCCACACCTACCGCATATAAACTCACTAGCAAACCCGCTGAAGGTAGGCTTACGCCTAAATCGTTTGCAATAGTAGGCACTAATCCCACTATTACAAACTCGGTTGTTCCTATTGCAAATGCGCTTAAGGTGAGCGCCCACAAAGCCAATGGCATAATTAAATCCTCATTATTAGTTAAGACTTACAGTTTGACTAAAAATGTGTTTGCAAAAAATAGCATTAGTGACAAAATACTTTTGTAATAAATGCAAAAGTAAGGTGCTAAAATATGGCTCAGCATGCAAAAACCGAAGACTTAGAAATGTTTTTAACGGTAGTAGATAGCGGGAGTTTTTCAGCAGCCGCGAACTTGCTTAATCAGCAAGTAGCAAAAGTGTCGCGTGCCGTGTCTCGTCTTGAAAATACGCTACAGTGTACGTTACTAAACAGGACCACCCGCCGATTAGAGCTAACCGAAGAGGGCCATACCTTTATTAAATATGCTCGTGATGGCTTAAACACCTTACAAACCGGCGAAGAGGCAATCAAACTATTAAAACAGTCGCCCAGTGGAAAGTTACGTATTGATGCAGCAAGCCCTTTTGTACTGCACCAATTGGTACCTTTGATTGCTGAGTTTAATATGCAGTACCCCCACATTACGCTTGATATTACCTCTCACGACAGCATTATTGATTTACTAGAGCATAAAACTGACCTAGCCATACGTATTGGTGATTTAAAAGATTCAAACCTGTATGCAAAAAAGTTGGGGGCCAGTAAATTGCATTTGGTCGCAAGCCCTGAGTATTTGAAAAACGCACCTGAACTTACTCAAGCAAGCGATTTGGGCCAACATAAACTTATCGGCTTTACCGACTCACCCGCGCTCAATAACTGGCCTCTTAACATTCCCTCAAAGCTTTCGTTTGAAATCACAGCAAGCAGCGGCGAAACAATTAGACAACTATGTATAGCAAACCAAGGCATTGCTTTACTCTCGCATTTTATGATTGGAAACGATTTAAAAGCTGGTAGGTTAGTCAATGTTTTACCAAATAGTATTAAAACACCAAACCACCGAGAAGATATACAAGCCGTTTATTACAAAAACAGTGCGGTGTCGTCTCGCATTGTTGCATTTTTAGATTTTATAAAACCAAAGCTTGCATTATAAGTGGCCTTTTTACGCTTTTAATCAGTATAAACAGACTTATAATTAATAAAGGATTGATATGGACTCGTTAACACAGGTTGCTTTGGGTAGTGCTGTTGGCTACGCCGTGCTAGGCAATAAAATTGGTCGTAAAGCGGTATTTTGGGGTGCAGCGCTTGGCACCTTGCCCGACTTAGATGTTTTTTTACCTTATGGCGGCCCTGTAGAGTCATTTACTTATCATCGCGGTTTTAGCCATTCCTTCTTTATCCATTTATTAATAAGCCCACTTATCGTATGGCTTATATTAAAATTACACTCTGGCATGCAAACTTACAAAGTGAGATGGTTTTGGTTAGTGTTTTTGTGCTTATCAACCCACGCATTGCTAGATAGTTTTACCGTATATGGCACCCAATTAATGTGGCCGTTTACTGAGCACCCTTTTGCGTTATCAAATATGTTTATAATTGATCCCCTTTATACACTTCCATTATTGCTAGGAGTCGTGTGTACGTTACTTCCTAAAGTATCATCAAACACCGCCTACAAAATTAATAGTATTGCGCTTGGATTAAGCTCACTTTATTTATGTACGTCTTTTGCATTGAAAGTCATGATTGATGGCAAAGTAAAAACGGCGCTAAACAACAAAAACATTACGTATGAGAAGTATATAAGCACACCAGCGCCACTTACTACCTTGCTTTGGCGAGTCGTTGTTATGTCTGACGATCATTACTATGAAGGCTATGCCTCTGTATTTGATGAACCCGACGAGGTAACACTTAGTGCATATCCTACAAATCCCTCGCTATTAAATAACATTAAAAATGAATGGGGTGTAAAACGCTTGCAATGGTTTACAAAAGGGTTCTATTCAGTAAGAGAGCAGCAAAACAAAGTGATTTTGTCAGACTTGCGCATGGGAATGGAATGTCAGTATGTGTTTAATTTTCAAGTAGGTGAAATAAATTCTGAGGGACTCACAGCCAGTAATTTTGACAAAATAAGTCAACGTCCAAGCTTCAATGATATGGATAAAATATGGGATAGAATTTGGCAACCCAGCAATTCACTCCTCAACAATACATGCAACAACGATACTAATCATTAAATAGTGTTATCGTCCCCAAACAGCTGAGTTCTATTTTTACCAAGCGATTTTGCTTGGTAAACAGCGTTGTCTGCTTGTGTAAATAAATCTATAAATGTGTTTATTGTATTACTTATGGTCATACCTATACTCACAGTCACAGGCTTACTATCGACTAATATGTCCGCAATAATGGCATGCAATCTATTACAAAATAGTAAGGCCCCTTTTTTATCTGTGTCTGGTAGCATGATTAAAAATTCTTCACCACCATAGCGGGAAATTAAATCGGTTTGTCGTCCAAAACTTTTTAGTGCTTGCCCAAGCTCTTTTAAAACACGATCGCCTTCTAAGTGGCCAAAAGTATCATTAATTAATTTAAAATTATCTATATCTATAACAAGCAAGGCTACAGACTGCTTTGATCTTAACGATTGTTCTAACAGTAAAGTACTGCGGTAATTCATTTCTCTTCTGTTTAACAAATTAGTTAGCTCATCAGTAGAAGCTAATGACTTTAACTCTTCAGCCTGCTCTTCTAATTTTTCTCGCGTTTTTATTAGCTCATCATAAAGTTGATCCTGCTTTGATGAATTAAAAAGGCTCCAAAACACCGTCCCCTCTTCATTTATTTGAGCATTAATGGTCATGGGGGTTTTTATCCCTTGTCCATTAAAAATAATTAGCTGCATTTCTTCGGATGTTTTTTCGTGAAGCAAAGTAGGAATAAGATAACTTTGAAAAAATATTCTTGATGATTTGGTCAAAATTTTATTTATATTTTGACCCACTAATTCATCACTTTTCCAATAAAGATGCTCTTCAAAATAGCTATTTACATAAATAATCGTATTTTTAGAATCTGTGATCAAGGCACCACTGAGAAAACAGTCAGCTGAATAAGATGCTTTTTTGTTTTCTGTTTTAATGAATTTCACGCTTATTGCTTTACGTAATCAATAATATATTGACTTACAATCTCTGGATGAGTCATTTGCAAGCAATGGCCTTGTGCACTTATAACAATGAGTGAACTCGATTGTATTTCCTTTTCAATGTACTGGCCAACAGAAACATCAGCGAGTGCATCATCTTCGCTTTGTAAAATGAGTGTAGGTTGTATAATTTTTGTGAGTAAAAAACGATAGTCAGAAAAAAAGGTCGCCTCTGCAAAATTTTTGGCTATTACAGGATCTGTTGAACAAAAACTACCTGAAAGCTCGCCAATCAACTCAGCTGAGTTAGTATTACCTATAACCAGTGGTGCTAAATAGTCAGCCCAACCAATATAATTTTTATCCATTAAGCTTAACAATTCTTGTAGGTCTTCTTTGTCGAACCCGCCTTGGTAATCTGGCGGAAAATTTAAGAAGCAAGGAGAAGGACACACCATAATTAATTTACTAATTAAATCAGGCCTTTCAACTGCCGCAAGCGCGCCTATCATTCCACTTACCGAATGGCCAACAAATACGACATCCGATAAATTTAACTCTGTGCACACCTCGATTACATCTAAGACATAACCTTCTAGTTTTTTGTATCGTTGTTTGTTGTATTGAGATATGTCTGAATTACCTGAACCCACATAATCAAACAGTACAATTTTAAACTGCTTTTCTAAATAAGGAGTCAAAAAACGCCACATGTTTTGGTCACATCCAAATCCATGTCCAAATAGCAATGTTTTAGAGCCGCTACCAATTACCTTTACATTGTTTCTCGCTTTTATCGATTCTGAATTTAGCACTTTAAAGCACGCCTTTATCTGTAATATAAGTAATGTTATCGACAAAATGTTAAAAGCTAACTTGTATTAACTCTTACTCAAATTAACCGCCGTATAATCTTTATCAATAAATCTTAGTACACAACCAATACAAGCTATTAATTAAATAAAGATTTAATTTTGATGTTCGTATTGGCCTCTATATACCTCAAATACTTTTAAAACAGTATGTTGGTCTTTTGATAGATTATCGTACCAGTCATCAAATAGTTCATCATTTTCTTGCTCGCTCAACGCCATATAATGAGCTAGTAGCTCAATAATGTCGTTATTATCGCAGCCAAGATGATTAACTTGCTGTGCTAAGGCACTATGGTCGCGCTCTCTTAAGGTCTCCATTACCCCTTGATCTATTTGTTCTTGTTGTATTGCGTCGCTCATAAAATACCTCAGTACCTACTGTAAATATGGTTTAACTATTTTTATTGTTGTGTTTATAGTTATAACAGCCTAAACATGAATAGCCAGTATTTTTGAACTAAGTGATTACTTTTTGATTTATTTGTTTAAATAGCCATCAGGAGTGTTTATAAAAGCATCACATATTGAAAAGCCAATAAAAAATACACCAAATTACAACTCGTAATTGTTGTGTTTATAGCTATCTAAAAACGTCGTATTTTAGGGTAAGCGGCAAGGCAAGGGTATTAAAATGAAAGAGGTAACTCGTTAAAGTTACCTACATATTGGTGGATTTATTTTACAACAACAGAAAACTCAGGCACAGCTTGAATTACTTTTTTAACAGTACATGTATTTACTGCCGCAATTAATGCTTTTTTATACTTTTGAGGAAAACCATCAGGCAAATTAATTTCGATTGAAAATAACTTTTTACCATTTTCATCTACATTTTCGTTGTTTTGTGTAAGTGTCATACCTTCTGTAGAAATGTCACGTTGCTCACAAAATTTTCGCGCATAAAACCCTGCACACAAAACCATACTCACTAAAAAGTAGTCAAATGGTTCTGGGTGCTCTGCACCACCACCAGCCGAAATACTCTGATCGCTAATGACTTCCAAATCACCAAATTTAGCACTTTGCTTTTGGCCTTCTAATAATGAAACCGAAATTTCCATAACTATTCCTTACTTTCCAAACAATAATTCAAAAAAGCCTGGTGGCTCATGTAGTTTATGATATTTTTTTCGTAAATCATCAATGCGTTTAAGCGGTACTTTAGCAGCAGTAAGCCCTTGCTGATTAGCCGCTTGTTTAGCAAGCCTTGCTTGTGTAAGCACTTTATCAAGCCCCTTAACCGACTGTTCGGGCTTCTTGTAAAACTTTGCCGTTTTGCTTACTTCAACCAGCTTAATAAATTCATCAATTGCGGTATTAAACTCTGTTAACTGGCTAGCTTGTACCGCTTTTTTATAAGCAAGCCCTGTGTTTTTCATGTTTAATTCTAGATCAATAGTCTCGCTAGCATAACTGAGCGAGCTAAATAAAATGACAATAATGAGGTAAGTGTATTTCATGAAAAACCCTAAAAAAACTGATAATACAAATTGTATCAAGTAAACAGAATAAAGTAACGAATCAGCAATCACTCTTTATATGCTGTAAAGGGGGTTTACAACTTATTATTGGTAATTGTCAGCATTAAGTTAAAATCAAATAACTACCTATCTTACTAACATTGAATATATCTAGATCAACAAATGAATAACGACACATTTAATAAAGATGATGAAATTTACTCAATTTAAACATTTATTTTAATAACACCATTGAACGCCCCGCTCGCTAAATCAGCAAAAATATACATTTAAGTAACTTAATAGCACAATTAACAAACACACCTGTTAATTACATCTGCAATTTAACTATCACTTTGACGAGTCAAATAAACAGCAAATAGATCAAAAATACCGCGCCAATTTTAATATTAATAACTCAATGTAAACAACGTGGCCAAAAAAGGTAAACAACCAAGAAAAACCCTATCTTATTGTCATCATAATTTAAACAAAAGTAACAACTTAAAACACTATATAATAAAATTAATTTCAAACCTTAATGCAACAATATAGAGGCTTTCAGAGGGTTTAATCTTATTTACGAGCGTGTAATAATCGTTAGTTCTTTAGCCAAATGTGATGACAATGTTGCTCTTTAACTATGCCAATTTTGTTAAGCATTTTTTCATAACAAACACCCATTAGGGAACTCATGAAACATTATTCTTTAATTTCCAACAGCATTAAATGTGCACTACTAACCGCTGCTGCAACAGCGAGTAGCACAATATTAGCTCAAGATGAGCAAGTAGCAAAAAAAATAGAACGCGTTGAAGTAACAGGCTCACGCATATTACGTGAAGGCGCAATTGCACCGGCACCCGTAACCGTAATCAGTGGCGATCAACTTGTAAATAGTGGCGCTGTTAATATTGGTGAGGCATTAAATAACCTTCCTGCACTGGGTAGCACTTATTCAATGGCTAACTCTGGTCGTTTTATAGGTACTGCAGGTTTAAACATCCTTGATTTACGTAATATGGGAACAGACCGCACACTTGTACTTGTAAACGGTAAACGTCACGTATCAAGCTCTGCGGGCTCTCAATCAGTTGACACTAATACAATTCCAAGCGTATGGATTGAACGTGTTGAAATTATTACTGGTGGCGCCTCTGCTGTATATGGTGCTGACGCCGTAACGGGTGTAGTTAACTTTATTTTAAAAGATAATATTGAAGGTTTAGATGTAAGCCTAACCCGTGGCTTTGCCGACCTAAATAGCTATAACAACAAAAAAGCGACTTTTTCATACGGTTCAAACTTTAATGATGATCGTGGTAATGCAGCTTTTGCAGTAGAGTATTCTTCACAAGAGTCGTTAAATGCTTTAGACCACCCTTGGACTAGCACATCGTTCAGAAGCCTACGTAATCAGGCGCAAACCGATGAAAACAAAGACAGCGCAGACTTTCCAGACAAAATACTAACACCTAACGCTGGTTACTACGCGATCAACAACGCAGGTGTTTATGCATTAGAAAATGGTTACACAAATAGCTTCAACCCTGATAGTACCGCTCGCGATTTATACATTGGTGACAATGTTGACGGCCTTTCATGTGCTAACTGTGACTTTTTTAACCTAGGTCAGTTTGAAGAAATTCAACCTGAGTTTGAACGTTACAACGTAAACTTTAAAGTTAACTACGATGTGACTGATGATTTAAATGCTTACTTCGACGCTAAATATGTAAATAGCCAAGGCGAAAGCATAGGCCAACCTGCGTTTTTCTTTTTTGACAGCGACAACAGCATTAAGCTAGATAACCCATACCTAGACCCAAGCATTAAAGCGCTTATGGAAGAAGAAGGTGTTGAGTCAATCATGGTTAACCGCATGATGACTGACTTGGGCCGCCGCGTTGAAAACAACACCCGTGAAACAACCCGTTTTGTTACAGGCTTACAAGGCACTGTATTTGAAGATTGGGAACTAGATACATCAATCGTATACGGTAAAACAGAATTAGAGCGCGAAAATGGCGCTAACATGATTTTAGCAAACTACTTTAATGCGCTTGATGCCATTGAAGATGCAAATGGTAATATTGTGTGTCGTAGCGCAGAGGCGCAAGCTGATGGCTGTGTACCTGTTAATATTATGGGCTTTGGCGCACCAAGCCAACAAGCCATTGATTACATAAACACAGTGTCTATTGGCGACTCCACCATTGAGCAAACTGTTGTATCAGCTTCGCTTGCAAACGGCGCTATTTTTGAGCTACCAGCCGGTTATGTAGGTATTGCTTTTGGCGCAGAGTATCGTAAAGAAGAAAGCGAAACGAACGAGCCAGATAACGCAGAAGGTACATTTTTTAACGCACTAGGCGAAGATAAAGGCTCGTTTAACGTGCGTGAAGTATTTTTTGAAGCTTCAATGCCTATCTTAACTGATTTACCGCTTATTCAAGACTTAGTGTTTGATACCGCAGTACGCCATGCCGATTACAGTACGATTGGCGAAGCAACTAGCTGGAAACTAGGCCTTGATTGGACAGTAAACGACGAGCTACGCGTGCGTGTAACGCAATCTGCTGCCCTTAGAGCGCCTAATATTGGTGAAGTTTTTGGCGCACCTAGCCAAACTTTCTATAGTGTTGACGATCCATGTCGTGCTGAAAACCTAAATGACTTGTCAAACAGTACGACCCGCCGCGCTAACTGTGCCGCATTAGGTGTAGCAAATGATTTTAACTCAGACTACGATTCAGCGTCTTTAAATGGCTTAACAAGCGGTAACCGTGACGTAAAAGGTGAAGAGTCAACAAGTACAACGGTAGGTATTGTTTACCAACCAGAGTTTATTGACAACGCAGTATTAACTATCGATTACTGGGAAATTGAACTTGAAGATGCCATTGATACAATCAGCGCGCAAGATATTCTTGACCGCTGTGTAGACAGCACTACTGGCATCAACAACCAGTACTGTAATTTAATTACGCGCGATGCAAACAGCGAAATTTCGTTAATCCAAAACTCTGTATTAAACGTGGCGGGTCAAAAAGCATCAGGTGTTGATTTCGAACTAGGCTACGATTTTGAAGCCCTAGAAGGTAGCTTTAAAACACGTTTAATTGGTACTTACTTAATTGAACGAAAAGACTACCCTTTCCAAGATGATCCAAGCAACTTTATTGAAGCAGCAGGTACTTCTGGCGAAGCTAAATGGCAAGCAAATCTATCTGTAAGCTACTCAATTGACCGCTTTTTCAGCACTGTTGAAACACGCTTTATTGACGAAGTAGACCTTTATACAAATGTTGAACTTGCTCAAAACTCAAACCCTAATAGCAACATGAGCTACGGTAAATACTTTATTACCGATATGACTGTAGGTTACAGCTTCGATAGCGGTGTTGGCGTTAAAGTAGGTGTAGATAACCTATTTAACCGTGAACTACCATACGGTACACGCGGTACAGGCGCCGGTAGCGCAAGCTACGATAACATTGGCCGCTTTGGTTATGTAAGCTTTTCTTACAAGCTTTAATTTAAAGTGAATAATAGGCCAGGCAACGCTTGCCCGGCCTATTTATTATTTTATATTACTTAGCCAAACACATTGATACGGTTCAAGTTCAATTGTTAACTGCCCTTCCTCTATTGTTTTTCCTGACACTAAGTCAAACCACTGCTGAGTATTAATTAAATTTAAGTCAGCTAATAAAAGTGTTTGCGGTTTATCGCTAATATTAAATACACAAAAAATACTTTGTCTGCGGTCTATACTCTGGCGCCAAAAGCCAAATAATCCACCAGAAAGATGTAACGTAAACTGAGTGGCATTAGGATGAAATGCACGTTGTTTTTTACGCACACCTAATAAGTTTTTAATTGAAGTAAACACTTTGTGATGATGGCTGTATTTTTCGCCAATTGCGGCTAACAGTTTTGATTCTTGCCAACGATGGCGATTAATTGCCCTGTTGTGTTGCGAGTTTTCAAAACGCTCATAATCATTGGTTGTGGCAAGTAAACTATGAATATATAAGCCAGGTATCCCCTCAAGCGCGAACATAATGGCATGCGCGCACATAAAACGCTCAAAGCCAAATTTGTCAGGCCCATTATGTGTTCCTTGCATTGCATCAAATAACGCAATATTTAACTCATATGGTGTATGGGTGCCATCATTACTGGTTCGCATTGAAACGCGACCACCAAATTGCATGGTTGTACTGACCAGCGACGCCACTTCAGTTGGCTGCAATAATCCCTCAATTGGACGAAGCCCTATACCATCATGAGACGCAATAAAATTAAAGTATGCGGTACCGTTTTGCGCAGGTGGCATGCTCATCATCCAATGCTTGAGTGCCGAACTATCACCACTTAATAAGGTATGCAGTAGTAATGGAGGTAAAGCAAAGTTATAAATAGCATGCGCTTCATTGGCATTACCAAAATACGACAGGTTTTCTTGGTTTGGTATGTTTGTCTCAGTGATGATCACCACACTTGGCTCAACATGTTCAATAAGTGTGCGCATTAGCCTAACGGCTTCGTGGGTTTGTGGCAGGTTAATACAACTTGTATTAAGTTGTTTCCACAAAAACGCCACTGCATCGAGCCTAAAAAGCCTCACACCGTTATCTAAATAATGACGAATAATGCCTACAAACTCTTTCAAAACCTCCGGGTTTGCAAAATCAAAGTCAACTTGATCATGGCTAAACGTACACCATACATGCTTTTCACCACTGGGAGTTTTTACTGTATTGAGTAAAGACGATGTGCGCGGACGAACAACTTGGCTTAAATCATCGCTTAAGCTTGCAGTTTTAAAGTAATCTTTGCCGGGGTGTAAATCATTTAAAAAATTTTCAAACCAAACGCTTCGGCTTGAGCAATGGTTAATAACTAAATCAGCCATTAGCTTTACATCTTTAGCAATGCGTTTTATGTCTTCCCAATCACCTAACGACTCGTTGACTTGCACGTAGTTCATCACCGCAAACCCCTCGTCAGAGCTATACGGGTAAAAAGGTAAAATATGCAGGGCGTTAATTTGCATATCGCACTGCTCTTTTATAAATCGATGCAAGGTTTTTAGTGGTGCTTCGATTGGGTTTGCTACCGCAAACTCAGTGTCGTCGTGCTTTATAATCGAATCACCATAAGCAATCAGTACAATATCTTGCTCATCCCATCGGTTAGTGTGTGGAGTTGGGTCGCGAAGTGGACTGTCACCTAAAATAATTTTAATGAGTTGCTGTGCAAACTCTGCTATCGATATAGGCAGCTCAACATCTTGGTAAATAATGTGTAGGTGCTGCTCTACTCGCTGTAAAAATAATTTATTCACTGTACTCACACGCGACTCCTTTAACCGTTTTTATATTTATTTTTTTAACTTAACTGTATTCTTCGTTATCGAGCTCTACCGCCTCTTTTAAACGTTCAAATACATCAGGCATAGCCGATACCACTCGGTTCCAACTTGGCACAAATGGCGCTTCCATTGGGTTATCTAAAAAGTGTTGGCCTGCTTCCATAATGTTTTGTGCAAACATTTCTACGGCTTTTTCTTCTTGGTGAACATCCAGTGTTAGTCCGTTCATTAATGCATCATTGTGGTAGGTTTCAATAAAATCTAAGCCAATTCGGTAGTACGTTGCTTTTAATGAACGAATAGTTTCGCTAGTAAATGTCACCCCTTGGGTAGCGAGTTTTCTAAATAATGCCTTCGTAATATCAATCGACATTTTAGACAAACCGGCACTTTGATCGTCAAGCGACAACGCTTGATGTTTGTGATCGTAGTTATCGGCAATATCTACTTGGCATAAACGGTTATGCGAATAGTTTCGATACATTTCACTCAATACGCCTATTTCAAGCCCCCAGTCACTTGGAATACGAATATCGTTTAATACGTCGCGCCTAAACGAAAACTCACCCGCTAATGGGTACCTAAACGAATCCATATATTCAAGGTAGTCTGTATTACCTAAAATGGTTTTAAATGAGCGCAACAAAGGTGTGACTAATAAACGCGATACGCGCCCATTAATTTTGCCGTTGGCTGTACGCGGGTAAAATCCTTTACAAAACTCGTAGTTAAAACGAGGGTGTGCAACCGGATAAATAAGACGTGCAAGTAAGCTTCTGTCATAGGTTAAAATATCGCAGTCATGAAGCGCTATAGACTCAACCTCGGCGGTTGCAAGCTTATAACCCATGCAATACCAAACGTTACGCCCTTTACCCAGCTCTCTTGGTGCAACGCCTAATTCTTGAAGCTCTTTATCAAGTGCTTGCAAACGTGGGCCGTCGTTCCACAACACTTTGTGATTTTGGTTTAACTCTTTAAAAAAACCAAGTGCATGGCGGTATTGCTGCTCATCGGCTCTATCTAAGCCAATTGTTATTTGCGACAAGTACGGCACTTCTCTTAACTCTTTTATTATATTTTGTAGTGCAGGACCTTCTAGCTCACTAAATAAAGAAGGAAGAATTAGTCCCATAGGGCGTTGTTTACTAAAGCTTATTAGCTCTTCTTCTAGTGCTTCAATCGGTCTATCTGCAATATTGTGTAAAGTCGTGATAATGCCATTTTGATAAAAATCAGCCATGTGATTTTTGCTCCTCAATAGTATTTAAAATGCTGCTAATGCTTGGCAATGTTGTTATTTCTTCAACCCAGCCCTGCGGCGCGGGCGATTGAGAATAACGTGCCTTGTTATGCGATAATTTAACCGGCTTTTTACTGCTTGGGTTATTGATGATGATGGCGATATCAGCGTGTTCTAACATCTGCTTATCGTTGTCGCTATCACCTAGGGCTATTACTGTGAGAGGCTTTCTAAAATGTTGAGCAAATTGTTTAACTAACCACTGCTGCGCAGCGCTTTTGTCGGTGTTTTTAGCAATATGAATAAATCGGCCACCTATCTTTATTTCGTAGCCAAGTGCTGTTACGTCATTTACAAAGGTATCGAGTAATTCATCACTGCCATACCAGTACAAAGGATCGGAGTAATCGCGTGTTTGAGCGCGCCTAGCTTGCGCATTGTTTAATCCGGTAAGCTCGCTTATTTGCTCGCTGCTTAACTCACTAAATAATTTATAGTGTGCTTTATATTGTGCATCTAATGAGTCTAAATCACTTAACAAGCTTGATAGCGGAGACGCTAAGGCGTAACACCAATAACCTGCCACTTCTTTACAGCCTATTGGCTTAAGCTCAAAATAGTTTTGCGGTATAAATACTGCTGCGCCATTTTCAACAATAAAAGGTTGCTGAATGTTTAACTCGTTTTTTATTTCAACCACTTCGCAAAATGTTTTGCTGGTATTAAATACCACAGGAATGTGTGCGCTTTGCAACTGCTGAAGTAGCTCGCTTACATTGCTTGTGTTGTAATCTGTATGGTCGAGTAAAGTACCGTCTAAGTCAGTAAAAATAATAGGCTTTAAGGTATCATCACTTGTTAAGTGCATGCTTACTATGTCTCGATTGCTATCAAGCTCAATGAGTGCGTTTGCTTTGCGACTCAATGTATTTAAGTTTTCGCGGGTTATACGCTCAAAATGAGAAATAAAATAAACTAACTGCTCGTCTGTCATCGTGCCTGTACCAACACCACTTTTAGCTATTAGCTTTTGTTCTTGCTCTTTTCGCCACGTAAAAACATCTGAAAAGCTAGGCGCTTTAAGCATAATTTTATAATCTATTTTATTAAAAATAGATTTATATTCGTTTGCTAAGCAGCTATTTATACAACGACGCCACACACCTTCTTTATCATTTAATTGTTCTAATTCATTCAGTGGCTCGCTTAGTGAAAATAGCGGCTGTGGCTCGCTTCCTACACACCACCCTTCTAAAAACACAATATCAACAGGCGCTAAATTTTTAACCCAATCTTGCTCTGCAACGCAGTCGTCTTGGTGTTTGTTAAAACGTGGTAATGCTACGCCCACCTCGCCAGCTAATAACTGAGTAATTGTTTTATTCATCAGGTCGGTATCGTGTGTACCGGGTACGCCACGTGTTACAAATAAAGGATGTACGTCTTGAGCTAGTTGCTTACGGCTTTCTTTACCTAGATAAAAATCGTCGATTGATAAAGCGACCGTATTTAACGACGTATTGTTGCTAAACCACGTGACTAAAAAGTCTGCAAGGGTTGTTTTGCCGGAGCCTTGGCAACCATTAATGCCAACAAAAAGAGGAGTTGATGATTTTTTTGATTCGAGAATGTCATGCGCAAGAGGTACAAAGTACTGCTCACTTAAATATTGATACTTTAAAGGCAGTTGATGCTTTGCTAAAAACGGGGTTATATCCACAATATTGGCCTCTGACATAGTAACTCCTTAAATACATAGTGTTCAGAGTACTAAATGCAGGGACTAGACCAACATTATTTTTATAACCTTTTTAATAGGTTATAAAAAAGGCGCGTTTAAAACGCGCCAAATTGGTGCAAATATTTTAACTAATGTTCAAAGTTAAGCAGCGGTTTGCTCTACTTTGGGGAGTACTAAATTAAGCAATATACCTAAAACGGCACACAAGCTAACGCCCTCTAAACTAAATTGACTGCTACCTATGTGCATACCGCCAATGCCACACACTAAAATAAGGGCAACAATACTTAAGTTACGAGGCGCTGTTAAATCGTCACCCGACTTAACCAACGTATTGAGTCCAACGACCGCAATCGAACCAAATAATAAAATCATAATACCGCCCATCACAGGCACCGGTATGGTTTGTAACCCAGCCCCCATTTTTGCAATAAATGCCAGAGCAATAGCAATAATAGCGGTCCACAGCATTACTTTTGGATTAAAGTTTTTAGTTAACATTACCGCGCCAGTCACCTCTGAATACGTCGTGTTTGGCGGGCCTCCAAATAACGACGCCGCAGATGTTGCTAATCCATCACCAAACAAAGTACGGTGCAGACCTGGCTTTTTTAAAAAGTCTTTTTTAGTCACTTGGCTTATAGCCATCATATCGCCTATATGCTCAATAGCTGGCGCAATGGCCACAGGCACCATAAACAAAATAGCCTGCCATTTAAACTCTGGCAGTGTAAAGTTTGGAATAGCAAACCAATGTGCATTACTTACCGCATCAAACTGTACTACCCCCAACGCAAGCGATAAACCATAGCCCGATATTACGCCTGCCAATATAGGAATTAACTTAAATACTCCTTTACCCCACACGGCAAAAATAAGCGTTACCACAAGTGAAAACATGGAAATTAAAATAGCACTGTTGTAATCAATAAGCTGAACGCTGCCATCACCTGTTTTACCCATTGCCATATTAACTGCAACAGGCGCAAGCGCTAAACCTATCACCATAATAACGGGGCCAACAACAACCGGTGGTAAAATTTTATGAAGAGTCGCCACACCTTTAAATTTAACTAACAAACCTAACAACATATAAGCAACGCCAGCGGCCATTAACCCGCCCATCGTAGCGGGTACGCCCCACATTTGTACACCTGCAATAATGGGTGCTATAAACGCGAACGAAGAGGCTAAAAATATTGGTACCTGCCCTTTAGTCACTAATTGAAATAGTAATGTGCCAACACCTGCAGTAAATAGCGCCACACTAGGATCGAGTCCCGTTAATAACGGCACCAATACCAATGCACCAAATGCAACAAATAGCATTTGTGCGCCGGTTAAAATTGTTTTAATTGAAAACGTTGCGTTACTTTTCACTACACACTCCTAAATTTAAACATTGCTTTTTACAGTTATAAAGTAATAAACAAACACGAAAAAGGCCTTCCTCAGAAAGCCTCTTTAATGATTGCATTGCCCATAACGCGAAACACAATTAACGCTAATTAATGACGACTACACCGTACCAAATATTTTATCACCCGCATCACCTAAACCAGGCACTATATATCCTTTCTCGTTTAAGTGGCTGTCTACCGCTGCGGTAAATATTTCTACATCAGGGTGAGCTGCTAACGTTTTTTCTACCCCTTCAGGGGCTGCAACTAACACTATAACTTTGATTTCTTTACAGCCCGCTTTTTTTAACATGTCTATTGTGGCAATCATCGAGCCACCTGTTGCAAGCATCGGGTCAATAACCAAGCTAAGACGTTGTTCAATGTTACCAACCAACTTCTCAAAATAAGGAATTGGCTCAAGCGTTTCTTCGTTGCGTTGAAGGCCAACTACACTCACTTTAGCCGCAGGCAACAACTGCATAACACCATCCATCATACCTAAACCTGCACGTAAGATAGGCACCACTGTAATTTTTTTGCCTTTAATATGCTGTACGTTAAGTTTGTTACCGTCCCAACTGGTTATTTCATTGTCTTCAAGGGGAATATTTTTCGTTGCTTCGTACGTTAATAATGTGCCGACTTCTGAGCACAGCTCACGAAAGCTTTTAGTGCTAATGCCGAAAGCGCGCATTAAACCTAATTTATGTTGAACAAGTGGATGAGTAATAACGTGAATAGCCATGATGAAAACCTACTTAGACAATAATTAGCGATATTTTATATTAAAAATGACCATTTGACCTGTAGTTTTAAACCAATTCTCATACATTGTGCGCAAATATATGTGTTTGTTTGATATTTATGCACAACACAATTGTAAAAGTTCAGCTGTTGGTTTCAAACCAACTCACAACTTGGTCATGCATATAACTATTTATTTTGTAATGCTCTGGGCTCCAGCCGGCTAAAAAGCGATAAAAATCAGCCCAAGCAGCAGGCCACAACGCCTTCCATTCCTTTATTACCGCTTGAGCAGGTATATTAGGTTGATACTGAGTGAGTGCATGTTCTAACTCATAAAAATAATAGGTAAGTTCGCTTGTTGCATGAGCATGTAATTCTTCACAGCTATAGCAGCTCGTCATAAAATACATAACATCGACTATACCAACGCCAGCGCCTGTGTACTGAAAGTCGTAACCACGTATCTCATTATTTAAGTTAACGGCAAAGTTTGCCAGTTTAGCATCGCCATGTAGTAACGTTTTATACTTAGGGTGTTCTAACTGGTAAGCTAATTTTTTAGCAACTACTTTTATATCAAACTGATTATTAGGGTTTGATACAAGCGCGTTAAATTCATCTGGCCGGGTATTTAAATGCCAATAACACCCTTGCTCCCACAAATCATCATGTTGCTTATTTAAATTAAACGCATGAAAGTGAGCAAGCCACTTTAATATTGGCTTTATATGCAACGAGCTGGCTTGCGTAAACCCAAACTGAGTAAAATTTTTAAACACCAGCGCATACTCATCGCCACAATTAATAGCACTCACACATTCAATACTGTTTGCTGTTTTAGGTAAATGCTGGCTGTAATGCTTATAAAAGTTATATTCAACATTATAAGACTGCTGCTTTCTTTTTAATGCAAATTCGCTTTGCTTAATTTTTGGATGGTTTATATGATTGGGTATTCTAATCGCCTTTATAACACAAGGCACATTATCAAGCCTGCACTCAATAATACTGCCACACCCGCTCCAAAGCGAGGTAAGTGTTGCACCTATTTTAATGTGTTTAAAGTGAGGCTGTAATAAGGAAAGGTAAAATGCCATAGCTGTATCAAGTAATTAATTTTTTGTAGTTTAGCATTAGACGGTATTATTAGTGAAAGTACTTAATTAAACCCAATGCTTTAACAAGCCCACAGCTTTTATTTTTAAATGGCACCCATTTTTAATTTTTTAGTTGTACTTCTCGCTGTCGCATGTACATGGCATCTATAATCGAAAAAAGTGCTTTAACATCAACAGTGCTTCCTTGATATTTAATGCCCCCATCTTTTCCTACTAAAGTAACGGTATTGTTTTTTAGTTGATATTGCTGCCTAACATTTAACATGAACGACTCGGATAACCGACCAGAATAGTTAGTTAAAGCCTCACTTTCTTTCAAAATAAACCAAACTATGTGTCGATCATTAATCCCTTCTGAGCTGTTTTTCATTAGGCTTAATGCGTGCTCAGTATCTGTAGGTTTATTTAATATAATCAGGCGATTTTCCCATCGTAAACTGGATAAGTCATTCAATGGAATACTTTCACTAGCATTCGAAAACACGCTGAATACGAGTAATAGAAGGTATTTGAGATATTTCATAACATAGCCTAAAAATAGAGTTTATAAGTAAAATACGTTCTATTTGGCTTTGCGGTTTTGCTTATTTTACTTTTTAGCGTTTATTGCTGTAGAGTATTTGTATGGGTACCGTTGTTGTTTTTGTTTTAACCCGCTTAAAGTGCAAAATTTATAATAAGTGTCTTGTTAATCTTTCCCATAGTCACTTGTTAGCAGTTTATGCTACCAGCCTCTAAGCTGTTATTTTTAATAAAAACAAACTTAACCCACCAAATAATGTTATAAAAAACACCAACATGATTATTAACGTTTTAGATTCACCTAGAGATTGCATTAACCCCATTTCAGAAGGTAATACTTGCTCAGGTAAACTTGGATATTTAATTTTATTATTTTGCTTTCTATCCATAATACAAACCCCATACAAGACTAATATTACTAACACTTCGCTTAAGCGGCGAAAATGCTCTTTATTTTTGTTCGTTTTAAGCGTTTGTTATACACCTTCCACCAATTTCAAGACAGACTTAATTGCTTTAAAAGTGAATTCGGGATCTTGAATTGGCAAATTATGACCTACTTTGTCTGTGACAATATGAGTTGATATTGAGTTATTTGAAATAAGTTCTTGGTGTAGTGCTCTCCAAGCAATTTTTCCTTTCTCACTGTGTCCAATCCACCAATCCGATTCCCCTATTTGAGACGAGGTGACTATTACGGTTGGAACGTTATGAGTAGGTTGTGAAGGGAAAAGTACGTTATTAGTGTAGATATCCTGTAGAATTTGCCATTCAGGTTGATTTTTTAATATCGAATTAAGTCTGGCATTGTCATTTTTGGCCTTTTCTGGGTCAATTGCTTCGAGCTCTTTTTGAAAAAGCTCATGACTAGGATCTAGTAAGACCAAACCGGAAACTCTATCCACAAAATTGTGAGCAAAGTTTCTTGCATGAAAACCACCAAATGAGTGACCAACAAGTATTAAATTATCTTGTACATTTAGCTGAAACAGAAGTTTTTCTAAGCGCACTAAAGAGCGTTCTAAACTGACTTTAGATGAAGCACTAGATGAGCCATTTCCAGCGCGTGAGTAAATGATTACTCTAGAATTTAGTCTATCAGCAAATGGTAAAAAAGAGTCCCAATAGTTGACGCCCATGCCAACACCCGACTCAAAAACAAAAGTGTACTTTCCCTTCCCAAAGTCCAAATATTCAATTGAAACTTCGTCCACCTGAATTTGTTTGGTTTGTCCAAGAGCAGAAAATGAAATTGAAAAAATCAGAGCTACAATATATCGAAACAACCGCTTAATTCTCCGTAGTGTATAACGCCCGCATAAGTGGCGCAAAACGCTCGGCTATACTAAGCGAAGAATGAGCGCAGCCAAGCTTTTTGCGTCCACCCTTAATGCGTTTGTTATGCTTACAACACCCTGAAAGATTCCACCCATTGGCTATAACTATCTGTATTTTCGTCTAATTTAGTAATCGGCTTGGGGGTTTCCAAAGGTAACACTTTTGAAATAAACGCAATTCTATTTTTATATAGTTTAATGGTGCATATCCACGTGCTAGCCACGGTTTGATAAGTCCCCTTAGCTAAGAATTTGTGAGAGTTAGAATCAGGAAAATTTCGTTGCTCTATGACATTGAACTCGCCAGTAGAGCGAAACCTATTTTGAGAGTGTTCATTTACAATGTCGGGAAGAACTTTTTGAAATTGTTCAGTTGTAATTTCTTTTGGCAGTGTAACCCACTCAATAGTGTGTAATCCTTGAGGAGTCCAGTAACCTGAACCAATGAAAAAGTCGACGAATAATTGATTGGGATAAACAGTATCTTTGGCATTTGGATGAACCAACGCGGGTAAATCTACGATAAATTCGTTATTTGGGGATGTATATGTTTCATTTTTAAAGTCCATCCTTCCTGAAACATTTAACGTAGAACATGACATCAAGAATAAAGCCAAACCAAGTATTGCCGTAATTCTCAAAATTAACTCCTGTAAGCATAACGCTCGCATAAGCGGCAAATTGACAATGGGTTAAACTTATTGAGCGCCAGCGACAATAACCCATTGTTAATTGTCCGAGCGAGTTTACGAGCCTTAATGCACTTGTTATGTGCTCTTATGCACCGTGGTTTAGTCAGAAAATAGATCCATATTTGAATTCACGTAATCCATAATATTATCGTATTTGGAGTCATCCATTTTTCCTGCGACAACGTAACAATATAGGTACGATGCAACATAATTAAATTTATATCGTTTAATTGAGTCAGGGTCAAAAGAACAGTCTTGTTCAATCTGCTTGTCGTTTACATCGCACATTTCTTGGAGCAGCGAGCCATTATTCGATTTTTGTTTTTCTGAATAAAATAAAGGTGCCAATTTATATAGATTTTCTTTAGGAATCTCACCACTTTTAAGTGCTTCCATTGCTTTAGAAAGGGAATCCTCTGATTCTATAAGCCACTTTTTCATATATCACCTAAACTAATGCACATAACTCTTTGCTAAGGCGCAAAAAATAGTTGGTTATAATTAACGACACAGGAGCAAAACCAACTGTTTTTTGTCCTGCTGAATTGACTTGTTATGTGGCTTAATCACCTTGATTGTTAAAGTCCCACATATTTAGTTTTACACCATGAACAAAATCATCAATGATAACAAAGTGAATTTTCTCACCTGCACCTTCATACATGTACGCAAACTTACATTCGCCAGAATATTCTGAGTCAAATTTTAGGTGATCGATTGGTAGTGACTTACCAGTTAGGTACTTCACAACCTTTGAATGAGCATATTCTTGGTCAAAACTACAAGTGTCAGCAACAAACCAAGAATAAAAGAACCAAGCAACGAATAGTGCAACTAATCCTTTTTTAAGCACCCAACCTCCAAAGACACATAACGCCTTACTAATGGGCGCATAAATGCTTGGCTAAAATTAGCGACGAAGGAGCGCAAGCCAAGCGTTTTGCGTCCTTTTGAGTAACTTGTTAGCTTTCATACTGCTTCAAAAAAGCCAACATCTCCATTTTTATTTCTACAGGATTTCCGTAAATACCATCATTGGCAACATCTAGCGAGTCCCAAAAGCTCATCATCTGATTTTCGGCTTGTTCATCTGGTATGAAGATGTTTGGTTCAAAAGCCATCTCATAAATTTTCTGTGATACTTTCTCGTAGGTAGTAGTGTTGTTTTCTAATGCTTTTACGAAAATCGAAAATGCCTTTTTTGCGACTAATTTCGAGTCAGTTGATAATCCAAATTCTTGGAGCGCTAACACGGCATCATTAGTATTTTTTTAAACCGATACATCAAATAATCGGATATCGGGTTCATCGGCTTTTAAGATCAATGAATCCGCCCACTCTGTGACGTTATTTATTTTTAAAGCCCCACATTCTAAGGCTAATATCATTGCATAAATTTCGACGATGTTCATTTGAAAGCTAACGCCCCTATTAAACGGCACAGACTTGCTGGCTAAACTGGGAACGAAGTGACTCCAGCCAGCGAGTATGTGTCCGGTTGAATGGATTGTTAGGTTTCACTTAAACCTCTAAATTCAATTAACTTCTTTACTCGCTCTTCTTTCATGCGACACAGAGTATTCTCCAATTCTATATCTGAACCAAAACTAGCAACTCCCGACGAAACGCCACTAAAAATTTGAAAAATACTCCCAAGGACTCCTAACTCGCCTTCCTTATCATCATAAAGTGGCTGTCCAGCTGATTTTAGGCGTTGATACAACTCTATTGCTCTATCTGGATATGCTTCATCATCAATTGATGCCCATGCCTCATGAAGCTCATTGATGGTGTAAATCGAAAAATCAATACTCATAAATACCCGTGGAACCTAACGCCCTAATAATGGGCAAAAAATTGTTGGCTGAAATGTTGAGGAACGA